>NZ_JBJDWZ010000108.1:0-12313 GCF_051866355.1 Anaerovibrio sp.
GTAGGTTGTCAATATATTGTTGGGCAAATTGTGGGTAATTTGAAATTTCCAGTCTGCCCTTGTGCCGGATTGTTAATTAGCCGGTATCATTCCCCTTTTTTAGCCGGAAAGAGCTTGTGTGCCAAAGAACTTTTCAGCAATTTCGTCAAGCTGCTTTGCAATCAGCTTGAAATCACAATTCAAATCCAGGGTCTTTGCACCAATTTGATTGCCACCCATATTAAACAAGCAATCCGGAGTAATGTCTTCCTGGGTTTTTGCATACAAAATCATACCAGCCACATTGCCGGTATTTGCCTTATCCTGATTTTTTACATAAGTGAATATCTGATAGATATTTCCAGAATGCAGTGTGTATTTATCAAACTGGCTCTGGAGCGTTCTTCCGTAATACTTTGCATCCACTATCAAGACCTTTTCCTTCAGGCGAAGGAATATATCCGTCTGCATTACAGGCAGGAAACAAATCATAGCATCATCATGCCTGCCAGTTAAATCCCATTTAACCTGAGCCGCTCTTGCCTCTGACAAATAGGTATGATGATAACGATAGTATTCCAGAATGAATTTCTCATACAGGCGAGCCATATGTTCATCGGAAAACGCCGCTACCTTGTAATCGCCTTTGTCGGTGGTCTGGAGCATGCCATCCATAACAAAATAACAAATATTCAGCAGCATTTCATAGTTCTTATTATTCCTCTGATAATATAAACGCTCCCATTCAATTGATGATGGGTCCAAAAGAGAAACCCCATCGAAGAACACCAGCAATTTACGCAGGGCTATTTTATGCTCACTGGATACGCCGTCATCCTTGACAAGATAATGCATCGTCGTTTTCAAAATCTGGTTGAACAGATTATCCTCCGACAATTCATCGTATTCACAGGACAATTTCTGTTTCCGCTGTACGCGATTGCGGATTGTTTCCGGCATATCCAATTTTCCACGCATAACTGATAAGGCCTCATGCTGTGTTACATATTCACGATACAGACCTTGCTTTAACTGCCTGGCTACCCCCTTTGCAATAATAGCAGCAAATAAATCCTGTACCATGGCAAATTCCTCTGCAGCCACACTCTCGTAATTGGAATGCTTTAAGACCCGAAATGCATAGGAAAGCATATAATAGATGTTCTTTATATAAATACCTTTATCATTCGTCATCGAATACCCCACGTAAATTCTTTTCCCAACGCCGAAGTTTTGCCGGTTCATCAAACCAGTATTCTGCCAGCATAGGGAGAATGTCGAATTCTACCACAGAACGCATCCAGTCAGTGGTGCAGCCATTTTCCTCACGACCACAGAAGTAGCTATGACCAATTCTAAAACCACGCCCCAAGGACGGATCCTCGGCAATTTCTTTATTCAATACCTTTATCTGGTCTATAAGAGCATTGAATGTCTCATTGCCAAAAGCATTCTGATATTTCTGGAAACCTTCGGAGGTGAAGCCCGGTTCCATCTCGAAGAAGCTAAATCTCCTGCGCAGAGCGTAATCAATCATCGCCAGGCTGCGATCTGCGGTATTCATCATACCAATGATATATAGATTTTCCGGAACAGCAAACGGCATACCGCTGTAAGCCAGAGTACCCTTTGTACCACGATACCCTTTCTCAATCAGCATCATAAGCTCTCCAAAGATTTTACTCATATTGCCACGATTAATCTCATCTATGATAAAAAAATATTCCTTATCAGGATGGTTGGCTGCGATCTGGCAGAAACGATAAAAAATACCATCTGTCAGCTTAAACTCAGCCCCATCCGGACGATAGCCCATAATGAAGTCTTCATAAGTATAATTCTGATGGAACTGCACCAGCTCAATGCGGGAATCATCTGCTTCACCCATCATAGCATACGCCAGCTTCTTTGCAGCGAATGTCTTGCCAACGCCGGGAGCGCCCTGAAGAATGATGTTCATCTTATTTCTAAGCAATGCCTCCAAAACATCATATCGTTCCTCAGTCATAAAGACCTTGCTCAGGAAGTCTGCTTTCGTATACTTTGTGGTTGAAGCTGCCACGGGGTTCACCGGATTATTTTCGCGGATGATATCCATAATAAATTCAAATTCACCCTTGGTCAGCTTGAACAAGCTTCCATTAGGCTGAACAAAGAATTCCATCTTTTCCAGTTCCGGATATGCCTTCAAAGCCGCATATTCAATCGGCACTGACAATCCTTCTGTCTTTGCAAAATAGATATTGCTTCCATCGTTAGCCTGAGTGATTTCACACAGAGCAACAATCTTCTTCACGGGGTTTGCTTCATATCCGATAACAATATCACCGACTTTTGCATCTAAGAAATTTTGAAAAACCCGGCGCTTGTTACCATTTTCATTATAAAGGGTGTAGCTCTGTTCCTCACCAATTTTTATATCAGCAAAGCTCCATATTTTAGGATTTGCAGTCAGCCACCAATAGCGTCGCGGTTCATCTGCACCTTTTAAAAGGTCTGTAACTGTCATGCCAAAGTACGGCTGTAAAATCAGTTTCTCAAACTGAGCGTATTCGCTCTCATCTACCTTTATGCAGGTTGAATTGTCATTAGGAGACCACCACTTTTTTGTACCATTATAGGAGGAAGTATCAATAGCCTTTGCAATAACATGGTAGGAACGCTCATACCAGCCATCTTTCATTTCCGGATTTTCCACAGGCTTCTCACTGTTAAACTGCCCCAGAAGCTGGATACTATTCCCATAGCAAAGATAGAAATAATCTCCTTTTTTAATAGCTTCCATAAAAGACTGCCCTTGAGAAACCTTTGATGTTGCTTTGGCGCTGGTGGAGCTATGAACAACAACAACCTGACGTTCAAGAAAAATCTGCTTATTAGTGGAAGAAATTCCTGTCCTATCTGTTCCTTCACTGATTTTCCAAATTGCAGGAGCCGCATCCACATACAGCGGAATATCAGATAAATCGACTATTTCAAGTGCCTTAGCCAGTTCTCTGCGCAGTCTCCAGATATATGCTCCGGCTTCATTTGCACCAGCATTCCTGCCCATGTACAAAATAGGCCACCACCTGGCATTTCCATTATCTCCTGTCATTACTTCACAGCCTGTTTTCTCAGCGACGCGTTGCGCCAGCGCTGATGAGCCAGCATTATAAAAATTATTAGTCGCACCATATTTAGTAGAGAGCTGGGTGCATGTAGCCTGACCGCCGTAATCCTTCATTCTCTTCATTATCTGCAGTGCATTTTGCGTAAATACTGAAGAATCTTTAAGCATCTCAACCCATTCACTCACCGTAATGCCAGGATTGTAGTCCTTTGGAAACCATCCTTCTTCTTCCTGCGCATTTTTCTTTTCTTCGAGGTAAAATCTGCTCAGGTAGAAACCAACATCAATTGTTGCTGTTTTCATCTTCGGGTCAAAATAGCAATGTTTATTCATTGCTGAATGTATCATAGCAACTAAACTCTCATCCTCACAAATGGCTTGGCAAATCTCATCGTACATCTGATAACCGCCAATCATGTTCTCTACAGAACCGTTTTTCTTAGGTCGATATTCTGAGTTCAGCTCCACAGCAGCATCCCGAAAAAGCTCATACTTATAGATATAGTATTTGTCCGGATACATCAGCCAGAGATAAGTGCTGATGGCGTTTGTGTTCTGATAATGATTACGCCAAGTTCCATCATTATAGTTTACACGGATACTATCAGCTGCATTTTGAAACTCCCCCACTCTCACAATGAGCTCACGGGATTCATCATACAGGTCGCGAAACATTTGCCGAACTGCTTCATCATCGGCTTTTGCAAAGTTCTGAATCATTGCTTTAGGGTATGCATAACCAGAAGCCAACAGATTATAGGTTTTGTCCGTTGCTTCTTTGAACATTTCACCGAAATTCGTCGCGTCGATATTCCAATGTTTCTGAAAGTGCTGAATTGCCTCCCATTTATATTTTTCATCTTCCCAGTGACGCGGAAAATATGCCCTATACCCAGCAAGTATTGGTCTTAATTTTGCAATATCAATCATTCTCATTCCCTCCGGCTGTTACACATTTAACCCCGACCATAACTTTACTCGACCTTCTTCGCCATCTAAGATGTCAACGTCAATCGCTTAGAAATGCTACTTTTGCAGAAAGGTTAGTTTATATCTAATTGTGAAGCTGTTTATCAACATCCCTGCCTGCGTACATAACACGAAGTATGGTTGCATTTCCCAGTTCCTTGTTCACAATATAAAACACCAGATAACTGTCAACAGGCATCACTCTCAGCCCTCTGCCGTGCCAGGGTTCCTTTTCATAAACCTTAAATTTCTCTGGAAACTTCTCCAGTCCCGTTATGCTATCTTCTAATCGTTCAAGCTGTCCTGCCGCATTATCTGGTGACATCAGCTCAAAGGCAATATACTCATATATTCCCCTTAAATCAGCATCCGCTTGCTCAGTGATGATAATCTCATAAATCATATCTCATAGTCTTTGCGAATATCAGAAAATACCTGTCTTGCAGATTTTGTTCTGCCTGACACCATATCCGCATATCCTTTCTCCAGCTCTGCACTTAGTTCTGATTCGCTTAATTCTTCTGCATTGACATGTTTTGTCACAGGTATTTTCACCTCAAATGGAAGCCCCCTATGCAAAATAATCTGCTTGTAAAACATATTAATAGCATTTGATGCCGGAATGCCAAGCACTGACAGGATACTTTCTGCCTGCTCTTTCACATCCGGCTCTATTCTTACATACAAGTTGGCTGATTTTGCTGCCATAACGCAAAACTCCTTTCAATAAATCTTCTTACTGCTTTTATTATAATTTTTTGTACGTACAATAGCAATACATTATTCCGGCAATCTCCCCTCAAAATAGCAACGAAAAATGAATAATAAAAAAGCCCTCCCTTGCGGGAGAGCTCTTTCAAGTTCTCATATAATGTTGCTTACGCTTGCGTAATTACCAGCTAGCCTTAGTTACGCCAGGGATGGCACCCTTGTAGCTCTGCTCTCTGAAACAAATACGGCACATATCGAACTTTCTGATATAACCATGCGGACGGCCGCAAATCTTACATCTGTTATACTTGCGAACAGGGAACTTTGGCTCCTTGCTCCACTTTTCAATCATTGCCTTCTTGGCCACAGTCAGTACCTCCCTTTCTTATGCTTTGAAAGGCATGCCCATGAGCTTCAAGAGCTCGCGAGCTTCCTCGTCAGTCTTTGCAGTAGTAACAACAACAATGTTCATACCACGGAGCTTGTCAATCTTGTCATACTCAATTTCAGGGAAAATGAGCTGCTCCTTCAGGCCGATTGCATAGTTGCCGCGACCGTCGAAAGAATTGGCACTGATACCACGGAAGTCACGAACACGAGGCAGAGCCACGTTCATGAACTTGTCCAGGAACTGATACATGCGCACGCCGCGCAGGGTAACCTTCGCGCCGATTGGCATGCCCTGACGAAGCTTCCATGCAGCCAGGGACTTCTTTGCCCTGGTCAGGATTGGCTTCTGACCGGTGATGATAGTCAAATCGCTAACAGCAGCGTCGAGAGCCTTCGGGTTGCCTACAGCCTCACCAACGCCCATGTTAATGATGATTTTCTCGATTTTAGGCAGTTCCATAACATTCTTGTAGCCGAACTTCTCAGTTAATGCCGGAACAACCTCGTTGATATACTTTTCCTGTAATCTATCCAACTAAGTATCCTCCTTTCCTTTCTTATTTGGTCTGGTCTATAACTTCGCCGCACTTCTTGCACGCACGAACATTTTTGCCATTTACTTCCTTATGTGCAACGCGGGTAGCCTTGCCGCAAGCCGGGCAAACCAGCATAACCTTTGCTGCAAACATAGGAGCTTCCTTTACCAGAATGCCACCCTGAGGAGCGCTCTGGTTAGGCTTAGTGTGACGCTTAACCTTGTTAACGCCCTCAACTACAACCTTACCCTTCTTTGGCAGAGCCTGGATAACCTTGCCCTGCTGGCCTTTATCTTTACCGGACAATACCAGGACGGTATCACCCTTCTTTACATGCAGTTTTGTAATTGCCAAAGTCGCACCTCCTAACATTAAAGAACTTCAGGAGCCAGGGAAACAATCTTCATGAAATCCTTCTCACGAAGCTCTCTTGCTACTGGTCCAAAAATACGGGTTCCCTTCGGAGTCTTATCCTCCTTGATGATAACGGCTGCATTCTCATCAAAGCGAATGTAGGAGCCATCACCACGACGCAGGCCCTTCTTGCTGCGAACTACAACGGCCTTAACAACGTCACCCTTCTTTACAACACCGCCAGGGGATGCGGATTTTACTGCTGCCACGATTATATCACCAATGTTGGCATACTTGCGATAGGAGCCGCCCAATACACGGATGCACATGATTTCCTTGGCACCGGTGTTGTCGCCAACATTGAGCAAAGTCTGCTGCTGAATCATCAGTTAACCTCCTCAACCAGAATTTCCAAAAAGGAAATTATTTTGCCTTCTCAACGATCTCTACGACTCTCCAACGCTTATCCTTGGACAGCGGACGGGTTTCCATCAGGGAAACGATATCGCCAACGTGAGCCTCGTTATTCTCATCATGGGCCTTGAACTTTACAGTTTTCTTAACGGCCTTCTTGTAAAGTGCATGCTGCTCAATATCCTCAACTGCTACAACAACAGTCTTGTCCATCTTGTCGCTTACTACCTTACCAACTTTAGTCTTGCGTTCATTTCTCTCGCTCATTAAGGAGCCTCCTTCCTAATACGTATCTTCAAATGCCGAATCAAATCAAGCCTTAGCCTGCTCAGTCTGTACAGTCTTAATGCGGGCAATAGTCTTCTTTACTTCTTTGATACGCATTGGGTTGTCCAGCTGACCGGTAGCAAGCTGGAAACGGAGATTGAACAACTCCTCCTTGAGAGAAGCAAGTTTCTGGTTAAGTTCCTCAGCGCTCAAATCTCTAATCTCATTAACCTTCATTTACTTCACCGCCCTCTGCCTTTTCAGTCTCTTCGCGAGTTACAAACTTGCACTTGATAGGAAGCTTGTGAGCTGCCAGACGCATTGCCTCAGCAGCAACTTCCTTGGAAACGCCGTCCATCTCAAAGAGAACACGGCCTGGCTTTACTACTGCTACCCAGTACTCAGGTGAACCCTTACCGGAACCCATACGGGTCTCAGCAGGCTTTGCAGTTACAGGCTTGTCAGGGAAAATCTTGATCCAAACCTGACCGCCACGCTTGATGTAACGGGTCATTGCAATACGGGCTGCCTCAATCTGGCGGTTGGTAATCCAAGCCGGCTCAAGGGCTACCAGGCCGAAATCGCCGTGGGAAACCTTGTTGCCGCGCTGTGCCTTACCCTTCATACGGCCACGGAACTGCTTGCGATATTTAACTCTCTTTGGTAATAACATTAAGCTTCGCTCCCTTCAACAGCAGCAGCAGGCTGCTTCTTCTCAGGAAGGACCTCACCCTTGAAGATCCAAACTTTAACGCCGATACGACCATAGGTAGTAGCTGCCTCGTAAGTACCATAGTCAATGTCTGCTCTCAGGGTGTGCAGAGGAATGGAACCCTCACGGTAGGACTCGCTGCGGGCGATTTCTGCGCCGCCGAGACGGCCGCTTACCATAACCTTGATACCCTTGGCGCCCAGACGCATAGTACGGCCAACAGCCTGCTTCATAGCACGACGGAAGGCAATACGGCGCTCCAGGGACTCAGCAATGTTCTTTGCTACCAGGGTTGCATCCATATCCGGCTGCTTAATCTCTTCAATGTTGATATCTACATTGCAGTCGGTGAACTTCTTCAGTCCGGCCTTTACCTGCTCAATTCCGGAGCCGCCACGGCCGATTACCATACCTGGCTTTGCAGTGTGGATAGTCAGCTTCAGACGGTTCTTGGAACGCTCAGTTTCAATCTTGGAAACACCGGCACTCTGCAGGGTGTTCTGCAGGTGCTCACGGATTTTAATATCTTCATGCAGGTTAGCTGCATAATCTTTGCCAGCATACCACTTAGCATCCCAAGTCTTTACGATGCCAAGTCTTATACCATGCGGATTTACTTTCTGACCCAAAGTTAATACCCTCCTTTATTAGTTTTCTTCTACTGCTACAGTGATGTGGGAAGTGCGCTTCAAAATCTTGAACGCCTGACCACGGGAACGCGGATGAATGCGCTTCATGGTTGGTCCCTCATCTACAAAACAAGAAGATACATAGAGGTTATCAACATTCATGTCGAAATTGTTCTCAGCGTTTGCTACTGCAGACTTGAGAACCTTATATATAGCTTCACTGCCAACCTTTGGAGTGAACTTCAAAATCGCGATTGCATCTGCAACCTTCTTGCCGCGGATGAGATTCATGACAACGCGAACCTTGCGAGGTGCAATGCGAACATTTTTAGCAACTGCTTTTGCTTCCACAGAGGAATCCTCCTTTCAATCTGACTTATCTAAGACCGGTCTTTCTCTCTTCACCGGCATGGCCCTTAAAAGTACGGGTCGGTGCAAACTCACCGAGCTTGTGGCCTACCATGTCCTCGGTGATATAAACCGGCACATGCTTGCGGCCATCGTGTACTGCAATAGTGTGACCAACAAAAGTTGGCAGAATAGTGGAGCTTCTGGACCAGGTCTTTACAACCTTCTTGTCGTTAGCTTCATTCAGGGCATCAATCTTCTTAGTTAAGCTCTCATGAACATAAGGTCCCTTTTTAACAGATCTTGACAATTTATTTCCTCCTTCCGGTGTTTATCACTTATTTGGTACGGCCTTTGATGATCAACTTATCAGAAGCCTTCTTACGGCGGGTCTTTGCACCCATAGCGCACTTACCCCATTTAGTAACAGGATGCTTGCGGCCAACTGGGGAACGACCCTCACCACCGCCATGCGGATGGTCATTAGGGTTCATAGCAACGCCGCGGTTCTCCGGACGCTTGCCCATCCAGCGGGCACGGCCTGCTTTACCAATAGTGATGTTCATGTGCTCGGCATTGCCAACCACGCCGATAGTTGCACGGCAGTTGACATGTACCTTGCGCATTTCACCGGATGGCATACGGAGAGTAGCATAGTCACCCTCGATAGCCATGAGCTGTGCATAAGCACCAGCGGAGCGAACCAGCTGTGCACCAGCACCGATCTTCAACTCAACGTTGTGAATCAGGGTACCAACTGGAATGTTCTTCAGCGGAAGAGCGTTACCTGGCTTAATGTCAGCCTCAGGGCCGGACATAACCTGGTCGCCAACCTTCAGACCGTTAGGAGCGATGATGTAACGCTTCTCACCGTCTGCATAGTTCAAAAGTGCAATACGTGCGCTGCGGTTTGGATCGTACTCGATGGTAGCAACCTTGGCCGGAATGCCGTCCTTGTTGCGCTTAAAGTCGATGATACGGTACAAACGCTTATGGCCGCCGCCCTGATGACGGACGGTCAACTTACCCTGCTGATTGCGGCCACCGTTCTTCTTGAGACGCTCAACGAGGGATTTTTCAGGCTTATCAGTAGTAATCTCATCGAAAGACGCTACGGTCATGAAGCGTCTGCCTGCGGAATATGGTTTAAAACTCTTTATTGCCACTTAATTAACCTCCTTTTCCCTATTAAGCCTCAAAGAACTCGATAGTCTCGCCAGCAGCGAGCTTTACGATTGCTTTTTTATAGTCAGAGCGCTTGCCGACGGAACGGCCCATGCGCTTTACCTTGCCTTCAACGTTAATGGTGTTTACACTAGCAACCTTAACCTTGAAAATCTGGGAGACTGCCTTGGCAATCTCAATCTTGTTGGCAGACTTAGCTACCTCAAATACATATTTGCCCTCAGCCATGAGTGTAGTGCTCTTTTCAGTAATCAGAGGACGGATAATGATGTCGCGTGCTTCCATTATGCATATACCTCCTCAATACGGGCAACAGCATCCTTGGTAATGAACAGCTTGTCAGCGTTCAGGATGTCAAATACATTCAGGCCGATGGTGTTAATGGTCTTAACACCAGGGATATTGCGGGAAGACTTGTCAACATTCTCTGCATAGTCTGCAGTGATGATAAGAGCCTTCTTATCTGCGTCAAACTTGTTCAGCATCTCTACAACTGCCTTGGTCTTAGGAGCTGCAAAATCAATGCTGTCCAATACTACCAACTCGCCGTTGGCTACCTTGTCAGACAGGGCGCACTTGAGAGCAAGGCGACGCTGCTTGCGAGGCATGCTGAAGGAGTAGGAGCGTGGAGACGGGCCGAATACGGTACCGCCACCTACCCAGATTGGGGAACGGGTGGAACCACTGCGTGCACGACCGGTACCCTTCTGCTTCCAAGGCTTGCGGCCGCCGCCTCTTACCATGCCACGGGTCTTGGTTGCATGATTGCCAAGACGCTGGGATGCCAGCTGCATAACAACAGCCTGGTGCAAGAGACCTGCATTTACTTCTACGCCAAAAATATTCTCATTCAACTCGATATCGCCAACCTGCTGGTTTGCGATGTCATAAACTGCTACTGTAGGCATTATTGCTTAATCCTCCTTCCGAATTAGTTTTTGCCCGGCTTAACGGTGCTCTTGACAATTACGAGGCCCTTCTTAGGTCCAGGAATTGCGCCCTTGATGAGGAGCAGGTTGCGGTCAGCATCAACACGAACAACGGTCAGACGCTGTACAGTAACCCTCTCGCTGCCCATATGACCTGGCAGCTTCTTGCCCTTCAATACACGGCCACCGTGACCACTGATCATCGCACCTGTAGAACCAGGCTCACGATGAGACTTGGAACCATGTCCCATTGGTCCACGAGCAAAATTATGACGCTTGATACCGCCGGCAAAGCCCTTGCCCTTGGAAGTACCGGTTACGTCAACTAATTCTCCGGCGGAAAATATATCAACATTGATGGTGTCACCAACGTTATATTCAGAAGCATTTTCCAGACGCATCTCGCGAACATACTTTACCGGAGCAACGCCGGCCTTCGCGAAATGACCCTTCATAGGACTGTTTACCTTGTGTTCCTTGATTGCGCCGAAGCCAATCTGAACTGCATTATAACCATCATTTTCAACAGTCTTGTTCTGGATAACTACGTTATTGCCAGACTCAACAACTGTTACTGGAACGACCTGACCTTCTTCAGTAAAGATCTGAGTCATGCCCAGCTTTCTACCTAAAATTGCTTTAGCCATCATTCCACCTCCTATTACAGCTTAAGTTCAATATCCACACCTGCTGGCAGCTCAAGACGGGTGAGTGCATCTACAGTCTTGGAAGTTGGATCCAGCACGTCAATAAGGCGCTTGTGGGTTCTCATCTCGAACTGCTCACGGGAGTCCTTATTTACATGTGGAGAACGCAGAATGGTATAAATCTGCTTCTCTGTAGGGAGCGGAATAGGGCCGGATACACTGGCGCCGGTTCTCTTGGCAGTCTCGACAATCTTAACTGCGCTCTGGTCCAGTGCCTTGTGATCATAAGCCTTTAAACGGATTCTGATTTTCTGCTGCTTAGACAATTTATTTTCCTCCTTCTCGTCCGGGCTCCGGGCCCAAACATTTCTCCGTAGTAGTTCCCTTGATCGCGCCTTATATCGCGTCAAGCCATCTACCACGTCATCGCATCAGGGGTACTTATACTTAGAAGCACACCGCTTCTCATTATAACATTACTATATTGCTTAGTCAATATAGAGAGTACCTAAACCTTAATTATAAGGGCGACTAAACTAGCCGCCCTTATAATAAGGAAATAATTTTTACTTAGATGTACTAAGATTAAAGATTACTCAGCAATCTCAGTTACACGGCCTGCACCAACGGTATGGCCACCCTCGCGGATAGCGAAGCGGAGACCAGCCTCGATAGCGATTGGAGTGATCAGCTCAACGCTCATCTCTACGTTATCGCCAGGCATTACCATCTCAGTGCCCTCTGGCAGATGAACAACACCGGTAACGTCAGTAGTACGGAAGTAGAACTGAGGACGATAGTTGTTGAAGAACGGAGTATGACGGCCGCCCTCTTCCTTGGTCAGTACATAAACCTGGCCCTTGAACTTGGTATGAGGGTTGATGGAACCCGGCTTAGCCAGAACCTGGCCGCGCTGGATGTTCTTGCGGTCAATACCACGGAGCAGGGCACCGATGTTATCGCCAGCCTGTGCGCTAGGCAGCAGCTTGCGGAACATCTCGATACCGGTAACAACAGTGCTGGTGGTCTCCTCAGCGATACCTACGATCTCAACAGTATCGTTCAGGTTCAGCTGGCCACGCTCTACACGGCCGGTAGCAACGGTACCACGACCAGTAATGGTGAATACGT
>NZ_JBJDWZ010000109.1:0-12306 GCF_051866355.1 Anaerovibrio sp.
ATCAGTGCCATCAGCCACATCAATGGTCTGGAAGCCGAAGGCCTCCATGCGCTTCTGCACGTTCTCGGTAAAGGCGGCATCAGTATCGCCCTCAATGGAAATCTTATTGCTGTCATAGATGATAATCAGCTTGGACAAGCCGAGAGTACCTGCCAGGGAGAAGGCCTCGGAGGAAATTCCCTCCATCATGCAGCCATCGCCGCCCAGTGCAAAGGTATAGTGGTCATATACAGGATAGCCGGGCTTGTTGAACTTCTCAGCCAGATGAGCCTCGGCAATCGCCATACCCACAGCCATGCCCATGCCGGCGCCCAGAGGGCCGGTGGTAGCTTCAACACCAACGGTATGGCCGTACTCCGGATGTCCCGGCGTCAGGGAATCCAGCTGACGGAAGTTTTTCAGGTCATCCATGGTCAGGCCGTAGCCAAAAAGATGCAGCAGGGAATACAGCATAGCGGAGCCATGGCCGCCGGACAGAATAAAGCGGTCGCGGTTCAGCCACTTCGGATTCTTCGGGTTGTGGCTCATGTGCCTGCCCCACAGTTCGTAGGCAATAGGCGCACAGCCCATCGGCAGGCCCGGATGGCCGGACTTCGCCTTCTGAATCATTTCGGCCGCCAGAATACGGATGGCATTTACACTGGTGTTTTCAACATTACTCAAAGGTAACACTCTCCTTTAATACAGAAAAATCCCTCTAACCTCACAAAACAGCGCCGCACATCACCTGGCAGCAATGACATCAATCTCAACCAGCGCACCCTTCGGCAGACTGCTTACCTCCACACAGACACGGGCAGGGCAGTTCTCCACAAAATATCTGGCATAGATTTCATTGACAGTGCCAAAATCGTTGATATCAGCCAGATACACGGTGGTCTTTACCACATCCGTCAGCTGATAACCGGCTGCCTCCACAATGCCCTTCAAATTCTCCAGCACCTGAACAGCCTGGGCCTCTATGCCCCCCTCCACCATAGCACCGGTAGCCGGCACCAGCGGAATCTGCCCGGAAACAAAAAGCATGCCGCCGGCAGTCTGTACAGCCTGTGAATACGGACCGATTGCTCCCGGCCCCCTGTCAGTAGAAATAATCTTGTTCATGATAACCTCCTGCATCTATTCATAAACAGCGGCACACCGGACGCGCCGCAACATTGACCATCAATGCCTGCATGTCAACATAATCATTATACAAAATATACTGTAATTATGCTATTCTTTTCAGAAATATTTTTCCAGTCATAGGGCACGCCTGCATCAAGCCCGCGCCAAATCCGGACGCAGGCTCTTTGCCCTGCCCAAAAACACATGCTTTATCTCGCGCTGGGTCCTGTCGGTATCCACCAGCAGCAGTACCCTGATGCAGTGATCCAGGGCATTGTCCACATCCATCTGGCGGGCATCAAAAAGCGGCACCAGCTCGAATCCCGGCAGGGACCTTGCCCCCTTGGCAGGAAAAACCGCCGTGATATCCTCCGTTGCCGTAAAGATAGCGGCCCCGATATCCTCCGTCTTCACCTCGTTGGCCTCCAGCATGGCCCTGACCACCTCCCTGGTGGCCTCCATAACTGCCTCCGCAGTATTTTCTTCAACCGTAATGGCTCCTCTGATTCCTCGCAAGCTACCACTTCCTCCTGTCAGTTTTTATTATGCTCCACAAAAGTTTGCTGCACAGCACCATGGCTGCCAGATATCCCAGCACCCCCAGAAGGGGAATCTCCATAATCCTCGGCTCCATCTGGGTCGTGCAGATGGTGCTGGAGCCCAGCAGGAGCGCGGCGCTGATAATAGCCATAATCATCTTGTTTATCATCTTGTCCAGCTTCTGCAACGGCTCCTGGGAGCCGGTCAAATCAAGATTCACCTTGGTCTGGCCGCTCAGTGTCATCTTCAATATATCGGAAATCTGCTCCGGCAGCTGCATGGATTTTTTCATCAGCACATAGCTGTCCCGCTTGATTTTCCCCAGCTCCGACAGCCAGTTAAAATCCTTCTCCATGCTGACCCGCAGTCCCTTGGCAAAAATCTCCGAAAAATTCACCTGGGGACAGCACCTTGTCATGACGCCTTCCATAATCATGACGCCCCGGGCAAACATGCTGAACCCCTGGGGAATGACAATGTTGTTGCTTTTCAGCACCATGAGAATCTTTTTGGCAACCTCCCCTGCCCGCAGATGCTCAAAGTCCAAATCACCGTACTGGTTCATCAGGGCGGCCACATCATCATACAGCTGGATGTGATCCACCTTGCCCCGGGGCAGGCCGAGCGCCAGCACGGCCTCCTTCATGCCGTACACATCACGGGTCACCAGTGCCATAATCGCATGGCGGAAATTGTTCCTGTCCCGGACGGACAGCCTGCCCATCATGCCCAGGTCCAGCCAGATAATCCTGCCATCCTTCACCCAGATATTGCCCGGATGGGGGTCTGCATGAAAAAAGCCGTCATCAATAATCTGCTTGACGTAGTTGACCCCCAGCAGCCTGCCAATCCGCTCCATGTCCACGCAGGCCGCCTGCAGTCCGTCTGCATCATCCAGCGGAATCCCGTCCATGCACTCCATGACCAGAATCCGCTGGGTTGTCAGCTGGCGGTTGACCCTCGGGCAGAGGATATTCTCATCATCCTTGTTCAGATGGGAAAACTCCTCGATGTGGTCTGCCTCCAGCAGAAAATCCATTTCCTGCTTGGCAATCTCCCACATCTCATCCACGATGCTCTCCAGGTCCACAACCCCGTCCGAATCACGGACTATGTTCAGGAGGGAAATAGCCTTCTTCAACAATGCTATATCCTTGGCCATCACGTCATAAATGCCGGGCCGCTGCACCTTGACAACAACCCTGCTGCCGTCCAGAAGCTCCGCCCTGTGCACCTGGGCGATGGAGGCAGACCCCATGGCCTGTTCATCTATAGAGGCAAAAATCCCCTCCCAGCTCTGATTGTACTCGCACCGGATAATCTCCTTGACCACCCCGAAGGGCATGGGCTTGACCTCGGACTGCAGCCTTGTCAGCTCATCCCTGTATTCATTGGGCAAAAAATCCGGCCGCATGCTGATAATCTGGCCCAGCTTCACAAAGGTCGGCCCCAGATCCTCCAGCACCTGCCGCACCTTTACCGGCGTAACCCCCTGCAAAAGCTCCCGCTCCCGCAGCACAGCAACGATTTCCTTCAGCCGCCTGGCAGAAGAAATATCCATACTGCCATCCTCGGACTGACCCAAAAACTCTTTCAGCACAGCAGACGACACCTCCTTGCCATTCCAGTCATTCCCCGTCATCTGTACGCCAACGGTCTGACAGCGCAAATAGCACCTAACAAATGGTACAATAGCGCATCAATACATAACCATCAATACATGAGCAACAGCAACATGCCGGCCCCGCCTCAGCTGGAAAGAACCTCCACGCCTGTCTCCGTAACGAGAATGGTCTTTTCCCACTGGGCAGACAGGGAATGGTCCTTGGTGCGCACCGTCCAGCCATCCTTTTTGTCCACCGTCACCTTGTAGCGCCCTGCATTAATCATCGGCTCCACCGTAAAGACCATGCCCGGCACCAGCAGCATGCCGGTACCCTTTTCCCCCACATGAGGGATGTAAGGATCCTCATGGAAATCCTTGCCTACGCCGTGGCCGCCCAGCTCCGTCACCACGGAACAGCCGTTAGCTCTGGCATGGGCATTGACAGCCGCGCCGATATCGCCCACATAGCCCCATGGCTTCACCGCCTCAATGCCTATCAGCATACATTCCTTTGCCACCTGCACCAGCCGCTCCGCCTCCGGCGAAACCTTGCCCACCATAAACATGCGGGAAGCATCAGCATAGTAGCCATCCAGAATAGTTGTGATGTCAATATTCAGGATATCCCCTTCCTTGAGGATGGTAGTGCGGGAAGGAATGCCGTGGCAGACCACGTCATTCAGGGAAATACAGGTGCTCTTGGGATAGCCCTCGTAGTTCAGGCAGGCCGGAATACCGCCATTGCCTTCTATCAGCTTCCGTACCGCATCATCAATGGAAGCAGTATCCCTGCCTGCCTCCACCATGCTGGCGGCCAGGTCGAGAGCCGCATCGTTCAGCACGCCGGCCTTCCTGATACCCTCGATATCGGCCTCATTCTTGATAATCTTCTTTGGCGGGCGCACCTGTCCCTTAAAAAAATCAAATTTCATTGCATCCAGCCGCTCATCATAGGCGAGATGGCACTTCTTGTACTTACGCCCACTGCCGCACCAGCACAAATCATTTCTATTCATACAGAAATAGCTTCCTTTCAATTACACTGTGGCCGCCGTTCCTGCCGCTCAGGCTTTCATCCACGCGGCTTCTGCCGCGAAATATCTCCTGCCGCACAACATTCCCTGCAGCAGCATTCCTGCAAAGCAAAAACAACAGTCCACCCTTAATTATAAAGGAAATTCAAAAATAGTCCATACCCAATTTTGCAATATTGCGCCAATCCTCCTGCCTCACTCCTTTTTGCCCAGCACCTGCTTTGCCGCATACTTAATCCAGCTGGTATGCCAGGCAATATGCAGCAAGAAGCCTGCCCCCATGATATAGCCGGACCAGAGATGAACAGACCTCAGCTGCATCTTGACCTCCCGTCCGCCGCTGAACAGATGAAAATCCATAACCACGCCTGTCACGATGCAGGTGAGGCAGGCAACAAACAGCAATACATCCAGATAAAAATTCTTCTTCATTTCAATATACCTCCCATAAAAGCCGTAATCTTCCATTAAAGCCACAGGCTTCCTCCGTTCCCTGTGCTACCATTTCAGTGTAGCATACATTTCTTAAAAAACACTAAAAATCGCCATAAATAAAAAAACAAGGCACTTTTGGCAAATTTTTGCAAAAAAATAGGCGGAGCCGCCCCTGCAGCAGCTCCGCCTGTCCGATTACAAAAGCCTGTGCCCGATAAAGCCTATTTTCCAGTCCACTATACCCGGTACATACCGCTTCATCCTCCGCAAAAAAGGATCCACCTGCTCGCCTTCCCTGACCTCCATTTCCAGCCAGTAGCTGCAGCGCGAGTGCATCCTGTTGCACTGCAGGACATTCCCTCTTTTGCGCAGGTAATTCTGCATGCGCAGTTCCGAAAAGTACATGCTGTCCGTGAAAATATCCACATTAACGCGGATAGCCGTGCCTTCGCCCTGCTCTTCTGTCTCCTTTACATTCCTTACCTCCTTGAACGCCATTTCTGGGGCTTTTATCTCTGTCTTTCCCCTGGAAACCATGTTTTCCCCTTCCTTCAATCCAACAATAATCAATCAATGACCCAAAGCGCTGAACAGTCCCTATAACGCATTCAACTCTTGATTTCTACCACATTATACAGCATATCCTTTTGCTTTACAATAAATATTTTGACAATTTTGTTTTCTGTGTTTATAATCATTGAACTTTTGTTCATTCTTGACTACAGCAATTTAGCATTGTACAATTAGAAAAAAACAAAGGTCGTGTTACCATGCTTCTGTCACCCAAACAGTGGTGCCTGATTCTACTTTACCTTTTTCTGTCCCTCCTTCTGACCTGCTTCCTGTCCTTTGCGCGGGAAGCGGCCAACGGCGTGCCGGTGCTGAGCTATCATCAGGTAAACGATACGGACAATACCCCCCTGGCTGTTCCCACAGCCGAGTTTGAACGCCAGATAGCCTACCTGCACGATGCGGGCTATCATGCCATCACGCCTGACCAGCTCACTGGCTATCTGAACAACGGCTCACCATTGCCGTCAAAGCCTGTGCTGATTACCTTCGACGACGGCTATCGCGACAACTATGAAAATGCCTTTCCGATTCTAAAAAAATACCATATGACCGCTACCATTTTTCTGGTTTCAGATTTTATGGACAGGTTTGACAACTACCTTACCTGGGCGCAGGTGCAGGAAATGAGCGAGGACGGCATCTGCATGGGCGTACACACCCTCAGCCATTTTGAGCTGACCGGCCTTTCTGACAGCGAGCTGAACCAGCAGCTGGAGGGCGGCAAGCTGGCCGTAGAGTGGAAGACCCTGAAATTCGCCGAGTACATCGCCTATCCCTGCGGCTCCTATAACGACAAGGTGCTGGAGCATACCCGCCAATACGGCTACAAGGGGGGCTTTACCGTACGCTATGACCTTGTCCACGCCGGTGACAATCCCTACCTTTTAAGCCGCGTCCCTATTTTCGGGCACAATTCCCATTCCTTCCTGAAATTCCAGCTCCGCCTGCACGGCGCACCGCTCTGGGGCAGGCTGGAACGCCTGCGGGCCCTGCTGATACGCACCGGCCATCCGGCGGCGGCCACACTTATCTGGCTGCCGTAACACATCATATTCTGTGCATGAGGTGAATTTATGACTGCAAAACTGATTTATATCGGCGTAATGCTGTTTCTTGCCGTGACCTTCTATCTGGCCATGAAGCGGATTATGCGCCGCGACAACTACATCAACAGCCTGATACTGGCGTTTCTGGACAGAGGGGAAATGTCAAAGGCCCAGCTGCTTGACGCCATGTACGAGTACGGCTGCAACGACTGCCGCCTGAAAAAAATCATCGACCGGCACAATGCCACCAGGGAGGACTACGAGCTGGTCTTTGACAAGATTTTTCACTGGGCCAACTTCAAAAAGCGCCGCCGCTACCTGCCCATCAATTCCTTTTTCTTCGTCAGCTCCCTGGACTACATCCTGAAGCACAAGGATGATGACGCCAAAAAGCTGGCAACCAAGATGATGAATCACTTCCATTTTTAGGAGAAATGCTTTCCGCTCCGGGGAAAGCGCTCCTGTTTGTTCAGATTTATATTGCACGACAAAAAGCAGATGTACCGCATCTATTCCTGTGGTACATCTGCTTTTTTCTGCATACGGGCCTGTCCCTTCCGTATATATCTATACCTGATATTTATGCCGGAGACAGCCGTACCTGATGCCTGGCCGCGTCCCCTTAGTGGCAGGAGCCGCCGTGGCCGCCACAGCCGTGCTTGTTCTCGCCGCAGCTGCCATGAGCATGCTGGCCGTGGTCATGATGGCTGCAACGCACATCAGGATTGTACTCCAGCTCGCCCTTCAAGAAAGCCGCCACGGCCGCATCCGCTTCTCCTGCAACGCCGCCGTACAGCCTGATGCCGGCCTCTGCCAGCGCCATCTGGGCACCGCCGCCAATGCCGCCGCAAATCAGCATGTCGGCCTTGACATCAGCCAGCAGCCCGGCCAGTGCGCCGTGGCCACTGCCATTGGTGTCCACTATCTGCTCATTGACAATTTTTCCATCCTCCACGTCATACACCTTGAACTGGGATGTATGCCCAAAATGCTGAAAAATCTGCCCATTATCATAGGTTACTGCAATTCTCATTTCATCTGCTCCCTTCGCATCTACACTCACGTTTCCGGCCCCGCCGCAAAATCTCCTGCATGGCCTGTGACAACAGCCCAAATCCGGCGCGGAGCCATCACACAGGCGATAATCACCGCCCGCAATGGAGAGTACCTTGCCATTGACAATGGCATCGGCAATCTTCCCCCTGGCCAGCTCGTATATTTCTGTCACCGTAGTGCGGGAAATATCCATCTGCACCGCGCACTGGGCATGGGTCAGCTTTTCCAAATCAATCAGGCGCACAGCCTCGTACTCATCCAGTGTCAGCAGTACACGCCCGGCATGGGGAATCCCCTCCGGAAAAAAACTCTCATAGGCCGGTTCTGAACAAACCCGCCTGCAGCGTCTTGGCCTTGCCATATACCTCCCCCATTTCTGAGTTTTCGTCATATGTCGATAATTATTATAGCAAATCTCCTGCTCAATTGCAATAGCCTCACAGCTTTTCCTGATTTTTCCTGCGGACGGATTTCTTTCCCATGGCCTCCTCCAGCTCAAAAATCATATCACGGAGCTGTGCCGCCCGTTCAAATTCCAGCGACCTGGATGCCATCTGCATTTCCTTCATCAACGCCTTCAAAAGTGCTTCCGATTCCTTTTTGGTCATCTTTTTCCCCGGTACCTGCAGCTTTTTGGCCGCCGCCCGTGCCGTAGCATCCACATCCACCCTGTACTCGCCGCTTTCCTCCGCCACCAGGGTAAGCTCAATCAAATCCTTCACCGGCTTGATAATCGTCTGCGGCACAATGCCATGCGCCTGATTGTACTCCTGCTGTACCTGGCGGCGGCGTGCCGTTTCGTCCATGGCCCTGCGCATGGAATCCGTTACCACGTCCGCATACATGATTACCCTGCCCTCGGCATTGCGCGCCGCACGGCCGATGGTCTGAATCAGGGATGTATCAGAGCGCAAAAAGCCCTCCTTATCCGCATCCAGAATCGCCACCAGCGAAACCTCCGGCATATCCAGTCCTTCACGCAGCAGGTTGATGCCCACCAGCACATCAAATTTGCCCAGCCGCAGTTCCTTGATAATCTCCGCCCTTTCAATGGTGGCAATATCCGAGTGCAGGTAGCGCACCTTTACCCCCATGTCCTTCAGGTAATCCGTCAGGTTTTCCGCCATGCGCTTGGTCAGGGTTGTCACCAGCACCCGCTGATTTTTCTCCACCCTGATGTTGATTTCTCCCAGAAGGTCATCCATCTGCCCTTCCAGCGGCCGCACCTCAATCTCCGGGTCAAGAAGTCCTGTGGGCCGGATAATCTGCTGGGCAATCTGCTGGGCCTGCCCCAGCTCGTACTTGGCAGGAGTGGCAGACACGTAGACAATCTGGTTGATGCGCTTCTCAAACTCCTCAAATTTCAGGGGACGGTTATCATAGGCCGATGGCAGGCGGAAGCCGTTATTGACCAGTGATTCCTTGCGGGAACGGTCCCCGGCGTACATAGCGCGAATCTGCGGCAGGGTAACATGGGACTCATCAATAACAATCAGAAAATCCTCCGGAAAATAATCCAGCAGCGTATATGGCGCATCACCTGCCGCCCGCCCCGTCAGATGCCGTGAATAATTCTCGATGCCGGAGCAATACCCCATTTCCTGAATCATTTCCAAATCATAGTTTACCCGCTGTTCAATCCTCTGGGCCTCAATCAGCTTGTTCCCCGACTGAAAATACTTTACCTGCTCATCCATCTCCTGCCTGATGGTAGCCATGGCATGTTCCAAATCTTTTTTGTTGGTAACATAGTGGGACGCAGGAAAAATCATGGAATGGAGCCGCTCGCCTATCACCTGTCCCGTCATCACCTCAAACTCCAGAATCCTGTCCACTTCGTCGCCGAACAGCTCAATCCGCACAGCCCTGTTGCTGTAGCCTGCCGGGAAGACCTCAATCACATCCCCCCGCACCCGGAACCTGCCGCGCTCCAGCACCACATCATTCCGCTCATACTGCATGGTCACCAGCCGCCTGAGAATCGCATCCCTGTCCGTTTCCTGCCCCTTGTGCAGGGACAGCACCATCTCATGATAGCTCTCCGGCGAGCCGAGGCCGTAGATGCAGGACACGCTGGCCACAATAATCACGTCGCGCCGCTCAAAAAGGGAGCAGGTGGCAGAATGACGCAGCTCATCAATCTCATCATTGATGGAGGCATCCTTCTCAATATACGTATCCGTCGAGGCAATATACGCCTCCGGCTGATAATAATCATAGTAGCTGACAAAATACCCCACGTAGTTATCGGGGAAAAAAGCCTTGAACTCGCTGGCCAGCTGGGCCGCCAATGTCTTGTTGTGGGCAATGACCAGCGTAGGCCTCTGCACCTTCTCAATCAGCTTGGCTATCGTAAAGGTCTTGCCCGTGCCGGTAGCCCCCAGCAAAACCTGTGCCTCCTGCCCATTTTCTATGCCTGCCGCCAAATCCTCCACCGCCTGCGGCTGATCCCCCATGGGCTCAAAGGGCGCCACAACCTTAAAGGGAACCGCCTTTTCATCATCAAAATCAATATTATTCAGCTTTGGAAGCATGTTCTTTCCCCTCCCTGCGCACTGCATACGTTTGGAACATATTATCTACATTGTACCACAAAATAACAGCCATAGCAAAATTCCTTGGCACCAAATCTCTCCCTATATCACCTTCTGACTGTACCGCCCCTTCCCCATACAGAATCTGCTGCACAAGAAAAACGCAGCCCTCCGGGGATGATGGAAAGCTGCGTTCTCTAAAGGAGATATATAATTGGTCGATAACTGCTGGAACTAGGGGTCTCCACCAGCTACCATATATGGTTGATGCCCAGTTAGTATATAGCGCAGAAACTGCACTATTGCTGTGTACTACTAAGCCAGCATCCAATTAAAACAACAGGGATTATCAGCGATAACAGTGATTACTTGCCCTCCGGCAGCGGCTTGTCCTGCAGGGCATCGAAGCCTTCCTCACCGGTACGGATCTTCACAACATTGTCCATGGTGTGAACGAAAATCTTGCCATCGCCATAGTGGCCGGTGTACAGAACCTTCTTGGCAACATTGATGATTGCAGTAGGTGCAATCTTGGATACAACGATGTCAATCTGTACCTTCGGTACCAGCTTGGAAGCTACGGCAGCACCACGATACATCTGGCCGTGACCCTTCTGGATACCATAGCCCAGAACGCGGGTAACAGTCATGCCGGTAATGCCGATGCGCTCCAGGGCTACCTTCAGGCGCTCGAAACGCTCCTCGGAGGTGATAATGGTTACGCAGGAAATGTGGGTCTTGTTGGTATCAACAACCTCATCATTGGAAGCAGCAGGAGCGGCGGAAACCTCCACAGCCATATCCTTTGCTTCCTCGGAAGCCTCACCTACAGGAATAGGAGCCTCAAAAGCATCACCAGTCATGAAGCCTGCATAAGCAGAGGACAGGTTGTGCTCGGTAGCATCAAGGCCTGCGATTTCCTCGGCCTTGGTAACGCGGACACCTACCGTTGACTTCAATGCGTAGAAAATAACGCCCATAGCCACGAATACATAAGCGGCAGTAGCAACCACGCCGATAACCTGGGTGACCACCATATCAGCGGAACCGCTGTACAGAAGGCCGCCATCCAGCGCGAATACGCCGGTCAGGATAGTGCCTGCGGCACCACATACACCATGCACAGAAATAGCACCGACAGGGTCATCAATGTGCAGCTTCTGGTCAAAGAACTCAACAGAGAATACAACGATAATACCGGAAATCAGGCCGATTGCAAAGGAACCGGCAATGCTGACCATATCGCAGCCAGCGGTAATGCCAACCAGACCGGCCAGAGCGCCGTTCATGGTCATGGAAACATCAGGCTTGCCGTAGCGCGCCCAGGTTACAAACATAGCAGTCACGGCAGCAACAGCAGGAGCCATGTTGGTATTTACCAGAATGCTGCCCATGGAAACGAGGGTATCATCACCGCTAGCGCAAACGGTGGAAGCACCGTTGAAGCCGAACCAGCCGAACCACAGGATGAATACGCCAAGACCTGCCAGAGTAAGGTTATGTCCGGGAATACCATTGGAAGTACCATCAGCGTTGTACTTGCCGATACGAGGGCCAAGCACATAAGCACCAACCAGGGCAGCCACACCGCCTACCATGTGAACAACGGTGGAACCGGCAAAATCATGGAAGCCCATATCTGCCAGCCAGCCGCCACCCCAGGTCCAGTGACCGGTAACAGGATAAACCACCAGGCACAGCAGGGCGCTGATAATCAGATAAGCGGAGAACTTGGTACGCTCTGCCAGAGCACCGGAAAGGATGGTAGCGGAGGTTGCACAGAACACGGTCTGGAAAATCAGATAAGCAAAAGCAGGATAACCGGCATCCTCACCTACATCCCAATGCTGAAAGAAGAAATCCGGTGTACCGATGAAGCCTCCAATAGTATCACCAAACATCAGGCTAAAGCCCACAATCCAGAAAAAGATGGAACCAAGTGCCAAATCAGAGAAGTTCTTCATGGCGATGTTACCGGCGTTCTTTGCCCTGGTCAGGCCGCTCTCGACCATGGCAAAACCAGGCTGCATAAAGAATACCAGACATGCACCAAAGATTACCCACAGGGTATCTGCTGAGGAATAACGGCTGGAGCCATCAGCGGCCATGGCGATGGATGGCACCATCGCGGTCATAAACGCCGCCGCTCCTGTTATAGAAGCTCTAATGCTCTTCATTAGAATCAAATCCTTTCAACTCATTTTTTCAAACAAAAAATGCCTAAACATGAATCTAGCTAAAATTCATATTTAGACATCATCGTCTGTTTGAAGATATATTTTATTATTGCATCCGGAGGGAGTCTGCAGTACCTCGCTCCTAAGATGTATTAAGGATACCACTCTGAAAAATGAATGTCAATAGTTTTTCTATAA
>NZ_JBJDWZ010000110.1:0-12147 GCF_051866355.1 Anaerovibrio sp.
CGCTATCGAAAAGCTCCAGCAGGAATTCGACAGCGAGCTGAAGGGCGAGGTTCAGAGCCTCCGCAAAGACGTAGACGAACTCAAAGGCCGCATGGGCTGGTATGGTGACGCACGAATTCGTTTTTTCAGCAACAAGAGTATGAAGAGTGTATCTGGTATAAGGAATGCAACTGGTGACAATACTAACCAGAGGTATACTGGTAGTGGTAATGGTACTTCCCAGTTCGAGAAGCGTTTGCGTCTTGGGTTCTGGGCTAGCCCAGCAGAAAATCTTTCTGTTGATGGTCGCTTGAAGTACGAGGATAATTCTTGGACGCGTGCTGATTATAGAGATGCTACTTATACTAATAATGCAAACTTTAATGATTGGGATAACAGCTATAGAAACCAGAATAGTGTGCGCCTTGATAAATTAAGCCTGAACTGGAATCATGGAAACACTAAGATTTCTGCCGGTCGTACTGAAGTAAGTCTTGGTCAGGGACTTCTGTGGTGGGAGAATCCAGTAGATGGTGCGTATGTACAGCAGAAATTTGGTCCTAAGGTTACAGCTACTTTAGGTGTTGGTGATATTTCAGCAGAAGGATGGCAGGATACAAATGTAAATGCCCAGTTTGGTGAACTTGCTGTACAGACTTCTCCTGCTACTAAGATTACATTGGCGAATATGCGCACTTTGACCAACACTAAAAGATATAAGAATAATACTGTTGGGTTTGAGGATTCTGCATATAGATTAAATCAGTATTCTATTGGTGTGAATACGCAGGTAGCTCCAAAGTGGAATGTTATCGCGGAAGCCGTTACCAACAACGTCGGCCAAGGCGGTGATGTAGATGGTGGTACAACTTGGGAACAGGGAGCTGAAAAGATCAATAAGCATGGGTTCTGGACTCGTGTAACTTACGGCAAGCAGGAGTGGAGCAAGGCCAATACTTGGCAGGTATATGGTGAGTTCTTTGCATTAGGTAATGCCGCTATCGATTCGAAGTATTGGGGGCACAGACTTAATATTGCTGGTGGTAACTCTAAGTGGTCTGGTGGTGACGATCGTTGGGGTGATGGTGCCCGCGGTTTCGGCTTGGGTGTAAGCTACATGCTTGCTAACAACACCAACTTTGAATTGACTTATTACAAGTTAAAGCCATACGATGAGAATCAGGCTGGTTTCAGCAAGTATCAGGATGTAGGCTATGCTGCCTTGACCTATAGCTTCTAATACACGCATACACTGAACATATTATACTCTGACAAATAAAATACAACGGCGGAGATATGCATGACAGGCATTAAGCCGTAAATACTGGTGCCTGATGGATGTGGTATTCATCGGGCACTAAGTATATTTATAAACTGGTATGAGTGCTTTATACAGTTATTTTTGGGAATAATGTGTTGTTTTTGAAAGAAAATGTGCTTGTGTATTGTGTTTACAGGGTATTATAGAGTTTTAGGTTAATACAGGTGCTTTACAGTATATGAAATAGCTGCATATATGAAGGAAATTCAAGGATATACCGATAACATGCAGTTATTTGTCAATATAAATATATGTTGAATAACTATTTATCCGATAGATGATAGGTCGGTATATATACATACTACATGTATATTGTACATATACTGCATAGCGATGATGGCGTACTCTTGCGGGGCGGCCGGGGGAGCAGACTGCTTTTTCGGACTTGAGGGCCCTTCTCTCGCGGAGCGAGAGTGCCACATCAGCAGAAAAATGTGGTTTGGGGCATTGTGATATGCCATGCCGTTGCTGTGAACTGCGTAGCAGGAACAGCAGGCTAACTGGCGTGGAATTTAGATTTCAGGTAGATGTGGCATTTGGCCCGAATGGAGAAAAAGTATGTCTGTCCCTTCGGCCGCCAGCTTCCAATTGTCAATCGCCAGCCTTTAATCACCAGCCGACAATTGTCAATCGCCAGCCTTTAAACGCCAGCCGACAATTGTCAGTTGCCAATTGTCAGCCGCCAAACGCCGAGCATCAAACACCAAACGTTAAACATAGAATGTTAAATGTTAATAGAATGTTAAATGTTAAACGTTAAGCACAAAGCCGCAAGTAATAAATCTTCAATCCCAATAACACGAAGTATCACGCAATCCAAAAAAACAAGACAAAAACAAAAGCAAAATTAAAATCAAAAGCCAGAATACAAGAAAAACATAAACTTATAAATTCAAAATGACAAAAGCAGAAGAGGGGTAATTTTACATGAAAAAATTCACAAACAAAAAACTCACTGCCTACGTAATGGCCGCCCTGATGGCTGGCTCTGCCATGCTCGGCACTTCCTTTGGCGCCAGCACTGCTGAAGCCGCAGTAAAGGTCAACCCAATTGCAGGCATCAGCGATGATTTCATCAAGGGCGCTGACGTATCCATGATTCCTGAGCTGGAGCGTCTTGGCGGCAAGTTCTACGATAACGGTGTAGAAAAGGACTGCCTGACCATCCTGCAGGAAAAGGGCATCAACTGGGTACGTGTCCGCATCTGGAACGACCCGTATTCCTACGGCCCTAACGGCAACGGCGGCGGCGTAACCGATGAGAAGAAGGCACTGGAAGTAGCAACCCGCGCCAAGGCTCTCGGCATGAAGGTTCTCGTTGATTTCCATTACAGTGACTGGTGGGCAGACCCAGGCAAGCAGTACCCTCCAAAGGCTTGGGAAAACCACGGCGCAAAACAGCTTGCGAAGGATGTATACAATTACACCGCAAAGGTCATGAAGGATTTTAACGCCGCAGGCGTAACCCCTGACATGGTACAGATTGGTAACGAGCTGAACAACGGCATGCTCTGGCCGGTTTGCAAGACCGACACTCCTGAGGGCTACAAGGCACTGGCCGAGGCTATTGCTCAGGGTTTGAAGGCCGTAAAGGACAACGACCCGAATCATCAGGTAACCCGCATGGTTCATCTTGCCAACGGCAATAACAACGCTTTGTATCGCAGCTTCTTCGATGAGCTGATTGTCAACAATGGCGTCAATGATTTTGATGTAATTGGCTTCTCCTACTATCCATTCTGGCATGGCAGTATGGAAGAGCTTTCCTACAACATGAATGATATGGTTGACCGCTACGGCAAGGACGTAATTGTAGTAGAAACTGCCTATGCTTTCACCAATGAGCAGGGCGATGCCCAGAAGAACTGTGCAGGCCCTACCGAGGAAGCCATTGCAGGCTACAAATCCACCGTACAGGGACAGGCCAGCGGTCTGCACGATGTCATGGAGCATGTTGTTAATGTCAAGAATGGCAAGGGCAAGGGTATCTTCTACTGGGAGCCGGACTGGATTCCTGTAGAGGGTGCAGGCTGGAAGGCCGGTGAAGGCAACGAGTGGGAAAATCTCGCTATGTTTGATTTCCAGGGTAATGCACTGGAATCCCTCGATGTATTCAAGATGGTCAGCGACAAGTCCAAGCCTGTAGTTGAGTACAAGGTAAAGGAGATTGAGGCAGCTCTGGTAACAGGTTCCGTAGGCCAGCCTGTAGAAATGCCTAAGAGGGTCAGCGTTGTTTATGAGAACGATGTTGTAAAGAGCATGCCTGTAGTATGGGAAAATACTGAGCCTGTCTTTGATGCGGCCGGCAACTATACCGTAAAGGGCACTGTTAACGGCGTAGCCGGCAAGACCGCTATTGCTTCCATTAGCGTTATCAAGAAGGTAAATCTGGTTAAGAATGGCACCTTTGAAAATGGTGATCTGAACGGCTGGACCATTACCGGTGACAAGGATGCTGTCAATACCGTATCCTCTGCTGGTGATGCCCGTGGCAAGAGCGCAATGCACTACTGGGCTGACAAGGGCTTTAAGTTTAAGGCAACCCAGAGCTTTACCGGCCTGAAGGACGGAAAGTACACTGTATCCTGCTGGACCCAGGGTGGCGGCGGCCAGCATTATTATACCCTGATGATTCAGACCTCCAAGGGTGAGCAGTCCGCAGTTATTGCTGATACCGGCTGGAACGATTGGCATCAGTGGGTAATCCGCGATGTTGAGATTAAGGACGGCAAGGCAACCATCGGTATTGATATGGTAGCCAATGCAGGCAACTGGGGCTCTATTGATGATGTAGAGTTCTATCTGCAGGAGTAATCTGCGCTGTACAGGCGGATAAGAATTAAATGCTTTGAGCAAAATTAAGTGTAAGTAAAATTAAGTGAAATAATCGCAGTGAAATGACCGGGCAAAGCAGCTTGTCCGGTCATTTTATTGTGTGGATTTGCCTCGTTGCCCAAGTGATTGCTTTTTGCCAGATACCTGCCGGGCGGAGTGCCTGGCAGGATTTTTTTGCCTGAAAATGGCTTTTCTAAAACCTTGAAAACGTTTTCATGCTTAGAAAACATCCTGTGAAAAAATACAGTATAATAATAAATGTAAGGTGAAGGGAACGCAGAAACAGCCGGGAGGCACGATGAAAATGCAGTTCCGTATCACAGGCAATCATTATCGTCAATAATTTAAAAGAGTTTTATAGGGGGTAAAACAACATGGCAACATTTACGAAGTTCCCGAAGGACTTCATCTTTGGTGGAGCCACTGCTGCTTATCAGGTGGAAGGAGCTACCAGGGAGGACGGCAGAGGGCCGTGTGCCTGGGATGATTACATGAATCGTCCTGGCAGCCGCTTTACGGCAGACCCTGCCAGTGATTTTTATCACAAGTACAAGGATGACTTGCAGATGTCCCACGATTTCGGGGTAAACGGCATCCGCATCTCCATCTCATGGACCCGCATCCTGCCGGAAGGCAAGGGGGAAATCAATCAGGCCGGTATTGACTACTACAACGACCTGATTAACGAGTGCATCAAGCAGGGTGTTGAGCCTTTCGTAACCCTGCATCACTTCGATACGCCGCTGCCGTTCTTCAACAACGGCCACTGGCTGAATCGTGACCTGATTGATTACTTTGTGGATTATGCCAAAATCTGCTTCGAGAATTTTGGCGACAGGGTAATGAAGTGGGCAACCTTCAACGAACCGTGGTCCATTCCGCAGAATGGCTACATCGCAGGCAACTTCCCGCCGCATAAGCAGTTCGACATGCCGTCGGCCATCCAGATGATGCACATCATGATGGTGGCACATGCCAAGGCTGTAAATCTCTACAAATCCATGAACCTGCCGGGACAGATCGGCATTGTCCACACCCTTGAGGGCAAGGTGGCCATGACCGACAAGCCGGAGGACATTCACGCCAGGGATTTGGATGATGCAATGGCCAACCGCTTTATGCTGGATGCTTGCTTCCACGGCGGTTATGATGATGAGACAATGGCTCTTATCAATGAGATTCTGGAAAAGAACGACGGCAAGCTGGTAACCTATCCGGAGGATTTCGAGGAATTCAAGAAGGCTGCAGAGCAGATTGATTTCCTGGGCATGAACTATTATTCCAGCCACTTCCTGCAGGCTCATGACGGTGAGAGCATGATTTACAACAACTCCACCGGTGAGAAGGGAACCTCGGTATTTGCCCTGAAGGGCGTAGGCGCAAGGGTTTGCAATCCTGAAGTTCCTACCACCGATTGGGACTGGCCGATTTATCCTGTAGGCATGTACAACCAGCTGAAGCGCATCGCCAGGGATTATCCGAACTACAAGACCATCTACATCTCCGAGAACGGCATGGGCTACAAGGATGATTTCATTGATGGCAAGATTGATGATACCCCGCGTATCGAGTATGTAACCCAGCATCTGGAGTACATTTTGAAGGCAGTGGCCGAGGGCGTCAATGTCAAGGGCTACTACATCTGGTCCCTGATGGACGTGCTGTCCTGGTCCAACGGCTACAACAAGCGTTACGGCCTGTTCTACGTTGACTACAACGATCAGAAGCGCTATCCGAAAAAGAGCGCATACTGGTACAAGCTCATGACCGAGCGGAAGGAGATTGTGCCGGTTGAGGATGTGGAATACTGATTAGTGAATGCTGATTAGCGAATTCCGCGCTACAAAACAGTCAGATTTCCTGCCGCCGGACATGGCGGCAGGAATGAGAATTTATAAATCATAGGTATGTAAAATCTGTAAAAGAAGGAAGCGAAAATCATGGAAAAAATTATTGCAGCGGTTGATAAAATGAAGCCTTTCTTTGAAAAGGTTTCCAACAACCCTTATCTTCGGGCAATCCGCGACGGCTTCGTAAGCTGTCTGCCGGTAATCCTCTTCTCCTCACTGTTCATCCTGATAGCATGTATCCCGGAAATCTGGGACTACAAGTGGGATGACCATATCAGCGGCCTCCTGTGGCAGGCTTATGGCTACTCCATGGGTATCCTGTCCGTGCTGATGGTAGCTACCATCGCCAAGAGCCTCACTGACAACTTTAACCACAAGCTGCCAAAGCTCCGTCAGATTAACCCTGTATCCGTAATGATCGTGTCCATCATCTGTTTCCTGCTCCTCTCCATCGAGGGCGTGGACAAGGGCATTGCTACCGAGTTCATGGGCACCAAGGGCCTGCTTTCCGCATTCGTGGTAGCCTTCACCGTGCCTAACATCTACAAGTTCTTCGTAGGCCGCGGCGTTACCATCAAGCTGCCGGAGGAAGTTCCACACTACATCGCTCAGACTTATGCTGACCTGATTCCGCTGGCTGTATCCATTACTTTCTTCTGGGTATTCAGCTTCGTATTCAAGGATGTAACCGGCATGCTCTTCGGTAACTGGATTCTTGAGCTGTTCAAGCCACTGTTCCAGGCTGCTGACGGTTATATCGGTATCGCTATCATCTACGGTGCAATGGCACTGTTCTGGTTCGTAGGTATTCATGGTCCTTCCATCGTTGAGCCTGCTGTAACCGCTATCTACATTGCAAACATCGAGTTGAACCTGCAGGTTGTACAGGCTGGTGGCCATGCAACTGCAATCCTGACCCATCCTACTTCTTACTTCGTAGCTACCCTGGGTGGTACTGGTGCTACCCTCATGTTCTGCGCAATGTGCGCATTTATCGCAAAGTCCAAGCAGCTCCGTACTGTGGGCCGCAGCTCCATTATTCCTGTAATCTTCGCCGTAAATGAGCCAATCCTCTTCGGCGCTCCTATCGTACTGAACCCTGTAATGTTCGTACCTTTCATTCTGGCTCCTATCGCCAACGTATGGCTGTTCAAGTTCTTCGTAGATGTTCTGGGCATGAACGCCTTTACCTACATCCTGCCTTGGACTACTCCGGGTACTATCGGTTTGATTGTATCCACCGGTTTTGCAAAGCTGTCCTTTATCCTGGCTCCGTTGCTGCTGGTTGTTGATACCATTATCTACTATCCGTTCTTCCGTGCTTATGACAAGCAGCTGGTAGAGCGCGAGGCCCGCGTAGCTGCCGGTGAGGCTGATGATGAGGACGAGGCTGCTCCGGCTCCTGCTGCCAAGGCTGAGCCAAAGGTTGAGGCAAAGCCTGTTGAGGTGGCTGCACCAAAGACCGAGAAGAAGGTTCTGGTACTCTGTGCTTCCGGCGCTACCAGCTCCATGCTGGCCAAGGCTATTGTCAAGGGCGCCAAGGCTGCCAATGCTCCTGTTGATTCCATCGCTATGGCTTATGGACAGCACAAGGACTGCATTACCGACTATGATCTGATTGTACTTGCTCCGCAGATGGCTTCCATGTTTGATGAGCTGAAGCATGACTGCGATGAGAAGGGTGTTCCGGCCGCTACCTGCTCCGGCAAGGAGTATGTAGGCCTGACCCGTGACCCTGCCGGTGCCCTGAAGTTCGCACTGGAGAATATTAAATAAGTTATCCCTGTCCGGTGCGGCGATGATGACCGCGATAAATGATTTCACGTGATGTAATAATGGCTAATGGTTTTGTGAGATTTGCGCTTAATACCTCCCAGTATTTGTCGCCGCACCGTACTTTAAGGGCCACGGAATGAGATAAATACCATATCTTGCTTCGTGGCCCTTAATTTATATGAAAATTAGGCACGATAATGGCGGCAGCATTATGGCCGGTGCAATATATGATGTTTTATAAAAGAGTAGGGGGCTAATGTGATGATTGAGATTATGAATACTTTGAAGGCTGGTTTTGTAAAATACTTTGGCGAGCAGAAGACGACGGCATTTTTTTCGCCGGGCCGTGTCAACCTGATTGGCGAGCACACCGACTATAACGGCGGCCATGTTTTCCCATGTGCTATTTCCCTGGGAACCTATGCGCTGGTGGCACCTCGTCAGGATATGAAAACCAGGGCGATTTCCATTAACTATGAAAAAGATGGCATCAAGGAATTTCCTATGGAAAACCTGTCCTACGACGAATCCATCGGCTGGGCAAACTACATTGCCGGCGTGGTAAAGGTATTTGAGGATGCCGGCATGAAGGCGAACTGCGGCTTTGATATTGCCCTGTACGGCAATCTGCCAAGCGGCGCCGGACTGTCTTCCTCGGCCTCCCTTGAGGTTCTGATGGGTGTTATCCTGAAGGAATTCTGTGGCTTTGATATAGAGATGATTGAGATTGTGAAACTGGGGCAGAAGGCTGAGAACCAGTTTGTAGGCGTCAACTGCGGCATTATGGATCAGTTTGCCGTGGGCATGGGCAGGAAGGACTGCGCTATCCTGCTGGACTGCAACACCCTGAGATACCGCTACAGCAAGCTGGAGCTGCGGGATGCCTGCATCGTGATTACCAACACCAACAAGCCGCACAGCCTGAACGACTCGGAGTACAACCTGCGCCGTCAGCAGTGCGAGCATGCCCTGCAGCAGCTGCAGAAGCAGCTGGATATCACCTCGCTGGGTGATCTGGCCAATCCGGAGTTTGACTTCAATGCGGAGCTGATAACGGATGAGGTGGAGAGAAGACGCGCTCATCATGCCGTGTATGAAAACCGCCGTACCCTGACGGCAGTGGAGGCGCTGGAGCTGAACGACATCCAGCGTTTTGGCGAGCTGATGCGGGCATCCCATGAGTCCCTGCGCGATGATTATGAAGTTACCTGCAAGGAGCTGGATACGCTGGCAGAGCTGGCCTGGCAGCAGCCGGGGGTAATCGGCTCCCGCATGACAGGCGGCGGCTTCGGCGGCTCTACGGTTTCCATCGTCAGGACGGATGCCGTGGAGGAATTCAAGGCTGTTGTAGGCAAGAAGTACACAGAGATTATCGGCTATGCGCCTAGCTTCTATGTGGCCGATATTGCCGATGGCACCAGAAAGCTGTCGGAGGATGAATTGTAAGCGCGGCGGCTGTGCAATTGATTGAGATGAATTGAAACGAGGGTGATGAGATGAATCACGAGATTAATAGATTGCTGAATTTTGCCTTGCAGCAGGGGCTTATCAAGGAGGCAGATGTATATTATTCTGCCAACCTGCTTCTGGCAAAGCTGCAGCTGGATGAGTTTGTGCCGGAGGAGGTGGACGAGGCCCTGAAGGTGCCGGATGAGATTTTGGGCAGGATGCTGGATTATGCGGCAGACAAAGGGATTATTGAGGATACGGCAAATCAGCGGGATTTGTTCGATACTGCCCTGATGAACTGCGTGATGCCGAGGCCGTCAGAGGTGATTGCCTCCTTCAAGCTGAATTATGCTATCTCGCCGGAGCTGGCAACGGAAAACTACTACAGGATGAGCATTGCCTCAAACTATATCAGAAAGTCCAGGATTGACAAGAATGTGGTTTGGAAGACCGCCACGGAGTACGGCGATCTTGATATTACCATCAATCTGTCCAAGCCGGAAAAGGACCCGCGTGATATTGCCAAGGCCAAGCTGGTGAAGTCCTCCAGCTATCCTAAGTGCCTCCTGTGCCGTGAGAACGAGGGCTTTGCCGGTCATGCCAACCATCCTGCCCGTCAGACCCATCGTCTGATACCGCTGGATTTTCGGGGGAAGGAATGGTTTTTGCAGTATTCCCCTTATACCTACTACAACGAGCACTGCATTATCCTGAATGGCGAGCATGTGCCGATGAAGATTTCCCGCGCCACCTTTGAGAACCTGACGGAGTTTGTGACGATTTTCCCTCACTATTTTGCCGGTTCCAATGCGGATTTGCCGATAGTGGGCGGCTCCATCCTGTCCCATGACCACTATCAGGGCGGGCATTACACCTTTGCCATGGCCAAGGCGCCTGTGGAGAAGGAGTATGAATTTGCCGGTTTTCCGGAGGTGCAGGCTGGCAGGATAAAGTGGCCGATGAGTGCACTGCGCCTGACTTCGGACAACCGTCAGCAGCTTATTGATCTGGCGGAGCATATCCTGAATAAGTGGCGCCAGTACAGTGATGAGAGCGTAGGGATTTTTGCTTATTCCGGCGAGGAGCCTCACAATACCATCACTCCTATCTGCCGCCGTCAGGGCAGTGCCTATCAGCTGGATCTGGTGCTGCGCAACAACCGTACCGATGCAGAAAATCCGCTGGGTATTTTCCATCCTCATGCCAACGTGCATCACATCAAGAAGGAAAATATCGGCCTGATTGAAGTGATGGGGCTGGCTGTACTGCCGCCGCGCCTGAAGGAAAATATGGCGAAGATAAAGGACGCCCTGCTGTCCGGCAGGGAGACCATTGCCGATGATGAGCAGCTGGCCGTGCATGCTGACTGGTATCAGGAAATCAGGGCCGCCCATCCGGAGCTGACCGAGGAGAATGTCGGGCAGGTAATCAGGGATGAAATCGGCAGGGTGTTTATGCAGGTGCTTACAGACGCAGGCGTGTTCAAGCGTGATGCGGACGGGCTGGCTGCCTTTGACAGATTTATAGAGGAGTGCAGGTGATATTATGTCTATATTGGTATGCGGCGGAGCCGGATATATCGGCTCCCATACAGTTCATCAGCTGGTGGAGAAGGGCGAGGATGTAGTTATCGTTGATAACTTGCAGACCGGCCACATGAGTGCTGTCAACCCGAAGGCGAAGTTCTACAAGGGAGATATCCGCGAGGCGGCAGTTCTCGACCAGATTTTTACGGAAAACAAGATTGATGCGGTGGTACATTTTGCGGCCAATTCCCTGGTGGGAGAGTCCATGACCAACCCATTGAAATATTTCAACAACAACGTATACGGCATGCAGGTGCTGCTGGAGGCTATGGTGCGCCATGGCGTTGACAAGATTGTCTTTTCCTCCACGGCGGCCACCTACGGCGAGCCGGAGCGGATTCCTATCATGGAGGACGACCGCACGGAGCCGACCAATCCTTATGGCCAGTCCAAGCTCATCATGGAAAAGATGATGAAGTGGGTGAGCCTTGCCAACGGCATCCGCTATGTGTCCCTGCGCTACTTCAACGCGGCCGGGGCCATCGAGGACGGCTCCATCGGTGAGGATCACAGCCCGGAAACCCATCTTATTCCTCTGATTCTGCAGGTGCCTCTGGGCAAGCGCGACCATATTACCGTCTTTGGCGAGGATTATCCTACCCCTGACGGAACCTGCCTGCGTGACTATATCCATGTGCTGGATCTGGCTGATGCCCATGTGCTGGCCATCGATTACCTCCGCAGGGGCGGTGAAAGCAATATCTTCAACCTGGGCAACGGTCAGGGCTTCTCCGTCAAGGAAATGATTGAGGCGGCCAAGGAAGCTACCGGCATGGACATCAAGGTGGAGATAGGCGAGCGCCGTGCCGGTGACCCGGCACAGCTTATTGCCTCCAGCGAAAAGGCCAGGAAGGTATTGGGCTGGCAGCCGAAGTTTACCGATGTCAGGGCAGTGATTGGCACGGCCTGGAAATGGCATCAGCAGCATCCTGAAGGTTATCAGGATTAATATATGTGCTGTTCTCAGTATTGAGATACAGCAAACGCGTTATTTTTTGCAGCAGGATTGCAGAAAAAACATTTCAATTTTGCTTATAAGGAGCTGGCAGGAGGATATTTCCTTCCCACCCCTCTCTGTAGCTGCCGGTTCCTTATAATATATATGACCCCATATAAAACATCAAGCCGAAGGACAGAATGAGTGTGTGATAGTTCTGTCCTTTGTGCTTGTTTCTGGAAAGATTTTCAGGTATTGAAAATAAAGGAGCAATGTCCTATAATATAATAATTGTTAGAAGCATTGTTGTTTTGGTTTATTGTGTGGTGTTTTGTGAAACAGAGGGTTAGGGGGAGCAGACATGAAAAACTATCAGACTGCGCTGGAACGCTACAGGGCGGCCGCTGATGACGG
>NZ_JBJDWZ010000111.1:0-6903 GCF_051866355.1 Anaerovibrio sp.
ACGTTTCGTATTTATGGCAGCCGCATGGCGAAAAAAGCGCTGGAGCTGTGGGGCTGACGCGTCAGATAGGAGCAGGTTTTGAGCCTGCTCTTTTTGTTTGCCGGAAAATAGCCCCTGAGCGCACTGCGAAGCAGGGAAAGCCGCCGGAAAATGGGGCTATGGCTATGGCGATGATAATATGAAAATGCTTTCAAAGGCTGAAAACATCCTGTGCTGATAGTGTCCTATAATGTAACCATAGCAAGGGAAACACCGCAGGGGACAGGCGGATGCAGGCGAGTAGCAGGCTGCTGTGCCTGAGCGGTGTCAGATGAATAAATGATGCAAAGGAGAATGGAACATGAAGGTTGCAATTGCCGCCAATGAGGTTGGTACCCGTTTGAAGGACGTTATCAAGGCACATCTGGATGGTGCCGGCTATGAGGTTGTGGATGTTTCTGACAAGGATATTTTCACCGCTACCATGAACGTGGTGGAGCTGGTGAACAAGGGAGAGATTACCAGGGGTATCGTGGTTGATGATTATGGCGTGATTCCGTTTAATATCGCCGCCAAGAACCACGGCATTGTGTGCGCACCTGTATATGAGGACTATACCTCCAGCATGACGCGCCATCACAACAGCACCCAGATTATTACCATGGGCTGCAATGTTACTGCTGATGTGCTTTCCTGCCAGCTGGCTGAGAATTTTGTCAAGACCGAGTATGATGGCGGCCGTCACCAGATTCGCATCGATATGCTGAACCGTGAGCTTTAATAAGCAGGATAACTTGATACAGGAGGAAAACGAACTATGAAAATCGCTATTGGCTGTGACCATATTGTTACTGATATTAAGATTAAGGCGGCTGAGTTCCTGAAGAAGCAGGGGCATGAGGTTATTGATGTAGGTACTTATGATTTTATCCGCACCCATTATCCAATCTTTGGCCGCAAGGTGGCAAAGGCCGTAGTTACCGGTCAGGCTGACCTGGGTGTGTGCATCTGCGGTACCGGCATCGGCATCAACAACTCCGCTGTAAAGGTAAAGGGCATCCGCGGTGCCTGCGTAGCTGATGTGCAGACTGCCATTGCTGCCAAGGAGGATCTGAATGCCAATGTTATCGGCTGCGGCGGCCGCGTGCTGGGCGTAGGCACTATCGAGTACATTCTTGAGGCCTTCCTGAAGGCTGAGTACAAGCCTACTCCGGAGAAGGAGGCCCTGATTGCCAAAATCGATGCCATGGTACCTGAGAATGACTGCATCGAGAATGATGCCCTGTTTGATGAGTTTGAGCAGAAGTGGGCAGAGGGCTACTATCACGATTGATAATGTGGTATGATGTAATGGCTTATCTTTTGCGGGATATGGCATTGCATTACCTGAGAAGTTTTGAGAAGAATGTTTAGATGTTTTATTAAGGGGGATACTTAAAATGACTAAGGAAGATATGGAAATGGTGGCTATGGAAATCGTAGCCTATGCAGGTGAGGCACGTACCCAGTTTTTGAAGGCTATGGATTACATGGCTGATAAGAACTGGGATGAAGCAGAGAAGCTGATTAGCGAGGGCTATGAAACCGTTCTCAGCGCCCATGATTCCCAGACTGACATGATTGCCAGGGAGGCTGGTGGCGAGGATATGGAGCTGTGCTTCCTGATGGTGCATGCACAGGACCACCTGATGAACGCCATGCTGCTGGGTGATATGTGCAAGCGTTTCATGAAGATGATGAAATAATTCGGGCTGTCAGGCAGGAGGAATTTTAAGATGTTAGTTACCGCAAAAGAGATGCTGCTGGAGGCCAAGAAGGGCAAGTATGCCATCGGTGCCTTCAATGTTGAGAATATGGAAATGGTTATGGCTGTGCTGGCTGCTGCCGAGGCAAAGAATTCCCCGGTTATCATGCAGACTACCCCTGGCACCATCAAGTATGCCGGTGTGGACTATTACTACGCCAATGTGGCAGCTGCAGCTGCACGCAGCAAGGTGCCTGTAGTTATGCACCTTGACCACGGCGATAGCTTTGACCGCGCTATGGCCGCTTATCGCGCAGGCTATACCTCCATCATGATTGACGGCTCCAAGCTGTCCCTGGAGGATAATATTGCCCTGACCAAGAGCGTTGTAGATGCCTGCCATCCGGGCGGCGTGTCCGTTGAGGGCGAGCTGGGCAAGGTCGGCGGCAAGGAGGATGATCTTGACGGCGGCGATGACAATCCATACACCAATCCTGACGAGGCAAAGATTTTTGTTGAACAGACCGGTGTGGATTATCTGGCAATCGGCGTGGGCACGGCACATGGCGTATACAAGGGTATTCCTCATGTAAATACTGATTTGATTGCTACCATCCGCGATCTGGTGGACATTCCGCTGGTACTGCATGGTACCTCCGGTGTGCCTGACGATCAGGTTACTACTTCCGTAAAGAACGGTATCTGCAAGGTAAACTATGCTACTGACCTGCGTATCGCCTTTACCAAGGGCGTAAAGGAGTTCATGGCTGCCAATCCGGAGGCCTTTGACCCGAAGAAGTATTGCAAGCAGGGCATGGCTGAGGTGCAGAAGTACGTGGAGCAGAAGATTGAGGTCTGCGGCTCCGTGAACAAGGCATAAACTGTTTTTGTTCGTATAGGCACGAACAAAAACACGTTGGTATGTACCCTAAGAAAACCTTTGTTGTGCCTCGTTACTTCATTCATCAGAGCCGCAGGCGATAGATGAATGTTAGTAACGCGAGGCACAACGATGAGCGAGAGCGTGTTTTCGTGGGTACTGCCAACGTGTTTTTATTTTATGTGTTTTACGATTTATCAGGCAGGAACAGATTGCGCATATCACACATGGTAATTGCGGCTGCTTTTCGCCTTTTCCCGTGCCAGGCTTCTGGCTTCCTCCTGCTGGTGCTGAATCATCAGGTAGTCAATGAGGATGCGGCTGATAACGTAAAGAGGCAGGCGGGAGGTGACGTCCACCCGCGTAAAGGAGCGGTTCCTGTGGCTGTAGCCCTGCAGCCTGATGTGTGCTATCTTGTTCAGCGGCAGCTCCGGCGGTGCGCAGGTGATGGCAATGACCCGTGCGCCCATCATGGAGGCCCTCTCGGCAGCAGAGATGAGCTCCGGCGTACTGCCTGACATGGAGAAGATAAGCACCACGGATTTCTGGTCGGAATGGCCGCTCAGCTCCTGCATGATGTTGGAGTCGGTGTTGAGAATGACGCATTTTCCCAGCACCTGCAGCTTCAGGGTCATCTCCGATGCCACCTGGTTGGACAGCCCCTTGGAGAAAACAAAAATCTTCTCCGCCTTCTGGATTTCCTCCACGGCCTTGAGGATAGTATCAATGGAGAGCTGGTCTATGGTGCTGCTGATTTCCGTCAGGGATTTGTTAAAAATCTCGTTGATGTCGGTGGTGTCCTGCTTTGTTTCCGTGTGCTGGGTCAGCATGTACCGAAGCTCTGCAAAGCCGGAGATGCCGCATTTTTTGATGGTGCGTGACACGGTGGCAGGGGAGGAATAGGTGGCCTCTGCCAGATCGCTGATGGACATGTTGGAAATCTTCTGGGCGTTGGAGTTGATGAAGCTGATGACGTTTTTTTCCGTTTCGGTCATTTTCTCCAGAAAATCGTGTTCAATTTTAATGAGCATAGCCTGCACCTCGCAAATATTTTTTCATATAGCTATAATAGCATAAATTAGATAATTTTGCTAATTATCTAGGTAATCAGCACTATCTTTCTGAAAATTTCATGCGCAAGGAATGAAAGTTCTAAGAAATATTGGACAAACGCCGCAATATGTGGTATTATAGCTTGCGTATTAAAAACCGAAAGGGGATTTTGTGAAATGACAAAAGCAGAATTGATTGCAAATGTTGCAAAAAAGGCTGAGCTTACCCAGAAGGATACCGAGGCAGTTGTAAATGCCTTCTTTAGCACCGTGCAGGAGGCTCTGGTTGCTGGCGAGAATGTCCAGGTTATCGGTTTCGGTACTTTTGAGGTAAGAGATCGTGCTGCCCGTACCGGCCGCAATCCGCAGACCGGCGAGGAGATTCAGATTGCCGCTGCCAAGGTTCCGGCTTTCAAGCCAGGCAAGGCCTTGAAGGATGCGGTAAACAAGTAATTCCCGGCATTTTCCGGAATTGCACATCAAAAAGAGCTGTCGATTTGTTCGATGGCTTTTTTTTCGGTATTTTTGGGTGGAAAACGAAATATTTTGTAAAAAAAGAAGGATTTTTCAATTAAATAGCGAATATGACTATATAAACAATTTGTTTAACGATATGTTTGTATAGTATTCGGGATGGAATGTTGTAATTAGTTCCACATTTGTTTGCGGATAAGGGGTGTGAGCCGCGTGTATAAATGTGATTTTTCTATTTGTCTGCTGGGGCTGGAGGCGGAGGCAGCTGATGCCATCAAAGCCGTGGAGCCGCTGGAATGGTTTACGCACCGTTTTGTGGTGGCAGATAAGGCCGAGGATGTTGATGAGGCTGATATCAGCGGAGCAGATATAGTTATTTTCAAGGAGGCTGCCGGGCTGGGGGCTACAGAGGCCAGGCAGCTGGCTGGCGACAGGGCTGTATGTGTCGTCTGCCGGGATGATGCCTCCGGACTGTCCTGCCAGGAACTGGCGGCGGTGAACGTGGTGTGGCCGGGCAGGCTGGCACGGGATACGGCATCGCTGCTTTTCAGCCGCCTGATGAAGGATATAAAGCTGAAGAAGGATGCCTGGCTCTGGGAAATGGAGCTGCAGGCCGTCATTGATACCAGTATGGATCTGATTTGGTTCAAGGGGCGTCATGGTGAGCATTGGCGCGTCAATGACGCTTTCTGCAACATCGTGGAAAAGACCAAGGAGGATATCCGGGGCAAGCAGCATTACTACATCTGGGGTCTGACACCGGAGGAGTATGCGGCTGGTGAGTTTGTCTGCCTGGAGACAGAGCAGGATGTAAAGGAGGCGGGGAGGACCTGCCGCTACCGTGAGCATGTCAAGGGCCCTGAAGGCATGCGGGAAATGATTACGCTGAAGACACCGCTGTATGACGATGGCGAGTTCATTGGCACTGTGGGGGTTGCCAAGGATATCACCAAGGAGATGGCCTATCGCAAGAAGCTTTTGAATCAGGCTCAGACAGATGAGCTGACGGGACTTCTGAACCGTCGTTATTTCTTCTTGAAGATGGGCAAGCTGGTACAGCGGGAGGTTTTGTCCCTCTGCTACATGGATTTGGACTTTTTCAAGGAGCTGAATGACAGGTTCGGGCATCAGGCAGGAGACGATGCCCTGATAGGATTTTCAGACCTCCTGGCGGAGCATTTTGAGAAGGATGTAGTTGCCCGTTTGGGCGGTGACGAGTTTGTGGTTGGTGTGCGCGGTGAAATCGGCAAGGCAAGAATGCAGCACAGGCTGGACAGGTTCATGAGCGATGTGCATGCGTTTTTTTCGCAGACAGAGGAGTTCAGGGGACTTTCAGTGAGCATAGGTGTTGTTGTGGGCGAGGATAAGGGTACGCCTGTTGATGTGCTTCTGCATCAGGGCGATATAGCCATGTATGAAGCAAAGAAAAGCGGGAAGAACAAGTATTGCTTCTATAACAGCAACATGTATGATATGGATGCATGAGTGGAGTTATTTTAGGGGGTATGTGCGATGACAGATTTTAAAGAAATGGGGAATTTCAGGTCGATTAAGGTACTGCTGATTGGCGTTATTGCCGGTGTGGCTGTGGCCACGGCGTTATCCATCGGCGGGTTCTTTATCTTTTCGCAGATTCAGAACAATCACGCGCAGCTGACGCATTATCGTGAAAATTTGGAGGCCAATGTGGAGGCCAGCCTGAAGGGTGAAACCCAGGTGGCGTTCAGCATTCTTGAACAGCTGCACAAGAAGGAGCAGGCCGGTGAGCTTACCAGGGAGCAGGCTCAGAAGCAGGCTGCCGACATGGTGCGTGATTTGCGCTACGATGGTGGCAAGGGCTACTTCTGGATTGATACCAAGGAAGGCGTGAATGTGGTTCTGTTAGGGCGTCCTTCCGAGGGCAAGTCACGTATTGACCTGGTAGACCCGAATGGCACATACTTTATCAAGGAAATGCTGGCCAACGGTCTGAAGGAAGGCGGCGGCTTTACTGACCTGATGTTTGCCAAGCCGAATGAAACCACGCCTCTGCCAAAGAGAAACTATACCGTGTGCTTCCAGCCGTGGGGCTGGGTAATCGGCACCGGTGTCTGGATTGACCAGATTGATGCCCAGGTAGCTGAGGAGGAGGCACTGCTGGCAGATGAGCTGCAGAGCAGCATCCTGACGGCGGTGGTCGTTATCCTGTTCCTGCTGGTGATTTTTGTGGCCTTTGCCGTGTTTATCGGCAAGCGCATCGCCACACCGATTCAGCTGGTTACTAAGCATATTCAGTGGATGGGTGACGGCGATTTCCGTGCCCATCAGGAGGATGCGGCCGAGATGGCCGAGCTGGCAAGGCGGCCGGACGAGCTGGGTGTCATGACCCATGCCATGGATGATATGCAGGGCAAGCTGCTGAAGCTGATGCAGCAGATTGTGGAGACGGCCGAGTATCTGGCGGCGGCTTCCCAGGAGCTGACCTCCACTTCCGAGCAGGCGGCTACTGTCAGCAAGTCCATTGCTGAATCCGTCATGAATGTGGCTGGCTCCTGCAGTGAGCAGTTTACCGAGGTGGAGACTGCCTCCGGCAATGTCAGCAACCTGACCGCTCACATGGAGGAGTTCTCCGCAACGATTCGTGAGAGCAGCCACAAGATTCAGGAAACTGACGAGGTGGCCGAGCAGGGCCGCGCCAATGTGGGGACTGCCGTAAACAACATGGAAACCATTGACGCAACTGTTACCGATATTGCGCAGGTTATAGAGAGGCTGGGCGAGCAGAGCCAGCAGAT
>NZ_JBJDWZ010000111.1:7003-12113 GCF_051866355.1 Anaerovibrio sp.
CTGTTACCGATATTGCGCAGGTTATAGAGAGGCTGGGCGAGCAGAGCCAGCAGATAGGCGTCATTATTGATACCATTTCCTCGATTGCCGACCAGACCAACCTACTGGCGCTGAATGCGGCTATTGAGGCCGCCCGTGCCGGTGAGCATGGCAGGGGCTTTGCCGTTGTAGCCGAGGAGGTAAGGAAGCTGGCTGAGCAGTCGCAGGCTTCTGCCGGCGAGATTGCCGCCGTGGTAGTGGGCATTCAGAAGGATACGGAGAACGCTGTCAAGGCCATGAAGGACGGTGTGGAGCAGGTGAAGAGCGGCACTGGCGCTGTCAAGGAGGCCGGCGGCTCCTTTGCCCACATTGCCGAGATGGTATCCGTGGTGGCTGAGAATTCCAATACCATGGAGAATGCCGTAGGTGTTCTGGCTGACAGCACCATGAAGATTAATGAAGCTATTGAGAAGATTAATGCCATGAGCCGCAATGTGGCCAGCGAGGCAGAAACCGTATCTGCCGCTACGGAGGAGGAAACCGCCTCCATGCTGGAGATTGCAGATGCCAGCCGCAAGCTGGCCGAGCAGGCCCAGGAGCTGCAGAACTCCCTGGCCCAGTTCAGGCTGTAAGGCATTTCAGGGGAAGTGCCCGTTGTCTAGGAGGATGATTTGTGTTAAACAGGTTTATTGGCGGTAGATTGAACCGCAAGAAGTATATTATGTATTATCTGGCTACCATTGCGGCTTCGGTGTTCCTGATGATGATCTTCGGTGCGGCGATGCTGGCAACAGGGCAGCTGGATTATGTGGATGGCGGCACTATGTATATGGGCAGCCTGGCCGTCGGTGTGGCGGCCAATCTGGTGGCGATTTGCCTGGGCATCAGGCGCCTGCATGATCTGGGCAAGGGCGGCTGCTGGACGCTGGCGGTTATTCTGCCTTCGGTATTCAGCTTCTCCGTGTATTTCATTGACGATAAGCTTATCGTTGATCTGGCCAGTGCGCTGGATATCATCGTGCTTTTGGCGCTGGCTGTGCTGAAGGGCAATGACGGGGCTAACGAGTTTGGTCCTGCCTCCTAAGGCTTCTGTGCCTGATTTTTCAGGATATATCCGCATCATATTTTGGTGCGGATATATTTTTTTGCAGGATTTTTGCTTTTCGTGTAGAATAGACAATATGAAAGCCGGAGATAATCGCTGTTAATCATTGTGGGCGGACGCCTGCATATGGGCAGGGCGGATGCAAGGATAGACGGCTATAGATATGCGGCGTTGGAAATTTTGAAGCGGGAGAGATAGCTATATGATGCACGTAGAAACCGATCAGGCCTTGTCGGAAATAACAAAGATGCTTTATGGCTATAATATCATTGTCAATCTGGAAAATGATGAGTTTTTTATCATAGAGGGAACCGGACTGGAGCGGACGGTGGCCCTGTTCAGGCGCTATGAGAAGTTTTCGGAGGCCTCCATGGCCAACATGAGCATGGTGCCGCCGGCCTATATCGAGGCGATGAAGCGGATTATCAGCATAGATAATCTTTTCAGCCAGCGGGGGCGTGTGGGCTATCTGGGCGGGCTGGAGTACCCTGTGCGCTATCCCGGCGAGAAGGAGTACGAATGGCACGAGGTGAATATGTTTTTCACCATGAACAAGGAGGGCAAGCAGCTCCTGCACCTTCTGGGGCGCAACGTGACCAGGGAGCATGAGGAAAAGCAGAAGCTGGTTGTGGCTCAGGCCGCCAACGAAGCGAAGTCGCAGTTTTTGAACAGCGTTTCCCACGATGTGCGCACGCCGCTGAACGGCATTCTCGGCATGGCGGCCATTGCGGGGATGCACCTTGATGAGCCGGACAAGGTGAAGGAATGCCTGGACAAGATACTGGGGGCGGGCAATCATCTTCTTTCCCTGATTAATGATATTCTGGATTTGTCAAAGATTGAGTCCGGCAATCTGTCTTTGAACAAGGAGACCTTCAGCCTGAAGGACTTGCTGGGCAGCATGGTGGATATGCTGACGCCTCAGGTGGATGCCAAGGGACTGAAATTCAGTTTGGAAATGGGGGAGCTGTCCCATGAGTACGTGGTGGGGGACCAGCTACGTCTGCAGCAGGCCTTTACCAATATAGCCGGCAATGCCGTTAAGTATACCCCGTCAGGGGGCAGTATCAGGATATCCTTCAGGGAGAAGCCGCTGGACAGAAAGACCATCGCAGAGTATGAGTTTGTCTGTCAGGACTCCGGCTTTGGCATGAGCCGTCAGACTGTGGAGAACCTGTTCAAGCCGTTTGAAAGGGCTAACGATGACCGGGTGCAGAAGATTCAGGGCACCGGCCTGGGCATGGCTATCACCCGCAATATAGTGCGCATGATGGACGGGGATATTGCGGTGGAGAGCAGTCTGAATAATGGCAGTACGTTTACGGTTACTTTCCGGATGAAGATGGCAAAAGGTGATGTAAAGCTGCGCAGGGATATCAGCCTGCAGGATTTTGCCAGCAATGATTTTTCGGACAAGCGCGTCCTGCTGGTAGAGGATCACGAGCTGAACCGGGAGATTGCGGCCACCGTGCTGGAAGCGGCAGGCATAGAGGTGGACTGTGCGGAAAACGGGCGGATTGCGCTGGGGAAGGTCAAGAAGTCCCCGGCCGGGTATTACGATCTGGTGCTGATGGATATCAGGATGCCGGTGATGGACGGGCTGGAGGCGGCCAGGGCCATACGCAGGCTGCGGCGGAAGGATGCCGGGACGCTGCCGATTGTGGCCATGAGCGCCAACGCCTTTGCGGAGGATATCTGTAAATCCAAGGCGGCCGGCATGAACGAGCATCTGGCAAAGCCGATTGACCTGGAAAAACTGCTGGGGGTTATGAAAAAATATTGGTAGAAAAGTAAGAATGGGATGTGAGGATATGTCTGGTGTGTCTGGAAAATATTTTAGTGATTCCATGACATTTGAGGAAATGGAGAATATTTTGAGGCTGTTGCCTGCAAATATTTACCTGAAGGATGCTGAGGGCAGGTACATATTCTGCACCCAGTATTGGCGTCATCTGAGGGACAGGGATAAACCGGGCTGGAGTATCCGCGGCAAGACCGATGTGGAGATTCGGGAGGACAAGGAAAATGCCATGCTGGCCATGGAGAAGGACAGGGAGATTATACGGTCGGGCAGGGGATGCCGCTATGTAATCGAGATTTTTCAGAACGGCGTGCAGGAATTTCTGGAAATAGTCAAGGAGCCTGTCAAGGACAGCAGTGGAAACGTGGTAGGCATCGTGGGACTGATTAACGATGTGACGGAGAGTGAAAAAATCAAGCGCAAGCTGAGCCGGCTGGCCATGACGGACAGCCTGACAGGGCTGGGCAACCGCAACAGCCTGATGCGGGATTTGGAGCGGCTGACGGAGGATTCCATGCCGGTGAGTATCGTCAGTGCTGATTGCGACGGCCTGCAGATGGTGAATGATACCTATGGCCGCGCCACAGGGGACGAGTACATCCGCATGACGGCCATGGTCATGGAGCTGGCCCTGCCGGAGGACACCATGGTGTACCGGGTGGGCGGTGATGAGTTCATTATAGTGCTGGTCAACACGGACGAAAATGAGGCCAAGGAGATTATGCGTATTTTCAAGGAGCAGTACGACCAGTACCGCGTCAAGAACCAGCCGCTGAGCATATCCTACGGCATATCCACGGCTGTTTCCGTGCGGGACGACCTGCGCCGCGTGCTGGAGAAAGCCGATCTGGATATGTGCCAGAGGAAACAGCGCAGGAGAAGCGTGCTGTAGGCAGGCGGGACGGCAAGAAAGTGATGAGAAGCGGCTATAAGGGCCGGTAAGCAATAAAAGCTGGCAAAAGGATAATAAAAAGTTAGCAAAAAGATAATAAAAATATTAATAAAAAGCCACAGCCGTGGTGACGCTCAGGGAGCTGTCTCACATGACTGTGGCTTTTTTGTTGCCGCCTTTGGCGGCTCGGTTTCGTTCAGGTTATTTCAGCGCTTCTTTCAGCACAGCTGCGTTTTTCTCCATGGTGGTGATGTAGGCATCCAGCGCGCTGTCGTCGGCCTCGCCTGTTACCACCGGGTCAAGGCTGTAGATTTTTGCGCCTGTTTCACGGCTGATGGTTTCAGCGGCGGACGGAGAATACTGCGGCTCCGTAAACAGCACCTTTACAGGCAGCTTGTTTACTTCCTCGATGGTTTCCTGCAGCTCGGACGGAGTTGGCTCGGTGCCAGGCTCACGCTCGATTACCTTGACGATGTTCAGGTTGAACTCCTTGGCAAAGTAAGGGAAAGCCTCATGGAAGGTCACTATATCCCGGTGAGGCAGGCTGTCCAGCTCGGCGTGGAGCTTTGCCTGCAGTGCCTTAAGCTTGTCGGTGTAGGCCACGGCATTGGCCTTGTAGGCATCGGCGTGTTTTGGGTCAGCCTCGGCAAGCTGGCTGGCGATATTTTCAGCCTGACGGATTGCGTCCGTGATGCTCAGCCAGACATGAGGATTTTCACCCTCATCGTCCTTCAAAAGCTCAATGCCCTTGGAGGCGTCAATGACCTTCATGCCGCTGTGCTCCTTTATGACCTTGTCCAGGAAGGCCTCCATACCGGCTCCGTTGGCCACAAAGGCATCTGCGCTGTCCAGGGTTCTCATGTCGTCGGTGGTCAGCTGGTAATCGTGGAGACAGCCGGTCTGAGGCTTGGTCATATTGACTACCTCTACGCCGTCCACGCCTTTGGTAATATTGGCAGTGGCGATGTAGACAGGATAGAAGGATGTAACAATGCGGAAACTGCCATCGCCCTTTTGGGCAGTGCCTGACTGGCCGCAGCCGGTCAAAAGAACAGTGCAGAGCAATGTAATAACGGTAAAAAGATAAATTATTTTTTTCATCAGGAATCTCCTTTTAGCAGAGCCGCCCTGAAGCGGCAGGTAAATAGTCTTGTAATCAGTGGTCATTACAAGGTGCAGTTCATGGTAGCGAAAAAAACATGCCCTTTTTATAATTTAGCATATTAAATACTAAAATACAAATAAATATTTTCAAAAAATTGCAAAAAAAGATGGCGACACCGAGTTCCGATGCCGCCAATGGGATGGAGAAATGATGTATATGGGATTGTAC
>NZ_JBJDWZ010000112.1:0-2140 GCF_051866355.1 Anaerovibrio sp.
TGGCAAAAAGATAGGCGTACAGCGCGGTACGCAGGTTGCCGATGTGCATGTAGCCCGTCGGGCTAGGAGCAAATCGTGTACGGATACGGTCACTCATGTTGAAAGCTCTCCTTTATATATGACATAAAAATAATTTTTTCCTTATCAAAGTTTAAACAAAATTGCCATTTGTGTCAAGAAATATAAGCGGCGGGCAGTACGCTATCTGACCATAAAACTGACTATATTTAAAATATCTGTATTGGCTATTTTAGTTATAGCCAAATGTGTATATAATTACAATCGTTCAAGGCTGACGGACAAACATAGAAAAACTATATGTAAACATAGCGAAAGCGAGGACTTTATTATGAGCGAACAGAAAACAGAGAATAGATATGGACTGAACAAGCAGCTGGCCCAGATGCTGAAGGGCGGCGTTATCATGGATGTTACCACCCCTGAGCAGGCAAGGATTGCCGAGGCGGCAGGTGCCTGTGCCGTCATGGCGCTGGAGAGGATTCCGGCTGATATCCGCGCCGCCGGCGGCGTGTCCCGCATGAGCGACCCGAAGATGATTAAGGGGATTCAGGAAGCGGTTTCCATTCCTGTCATGGCAAAGTGCCGTATCGGTCATTTTGTAGAGGCGCAGATTCTGGAAGCAATTGAGATTGACTACATTGATGAGAGCGAGGTTCTTTCCCCGGCTGACAATGTTTACCACATTGACAAGCATCAGTTCAAGGTGCCGTTTGTCTGCGGTGCAAAGGATTTGGGCGAGGCACTGCGCCGCATCAGCGAGGGCGCTTCCATGATCCGTACCAAGGGCGAGCCTGGTACCGGCGATATCATTCAGGCTGTACAGCACATGCGCAAGATCAATGCAGAGATTGCCCGCGTGGCTTCCCTGCAGAAGGACGAGCTTTTCGAGGCCGCCAAGGAGCTGCGCGTGCCTTATGACCTGGTGCAGTATGTGCATGAGAACCGCCGCCTGCCTGTTGTAAACTTTGCTGCCGGTGGCGTGGCAACTCCTGCTGATGCTGCCCTGATGATGCAGCTGGGTGCCGAGGGCGTGTTTGTCGGCTCCGGCATCTTCAAGTCCGGCAACCCTGAGAAGCGTGCAGCGGCTATTGTCCAGTCTGTTACCAACTACAGGAACGCTGACCTGATTGCCCGCCTGTCCGAGGATCTGGGCGAGGCCATGGTCGGCATCAATGAGGACGAAATCAGCCTGCTGATGGCAGAGCGCGGCAAATAAGCAATTTATCGGCATGATATTACCCACGATGATGTGTACGATACGGGTGATATCATGCCGTGTTTTCCATACGGGGCAATAAAATGCCGCGGCCCGGCAGGGTGAGGCGGCTGTGATAGGTATTGCCACTGATACAGGATATAGATAGAGATATTTTGCAGAGGTGTTTTGAGATGAAGATAGCTGTATTAGCATTGCAGGGAGCGTTTATAGAGCATGAGGAAGTGCTTTCGGAGCTGGGCGCAGAGTGCGTTGAGCTTCGGAATGCCGGGGATTTGCAGCAGGATTTTGATGCACTGGTACTGCCGGGCGGAGAAAGCACCGTGCAGGGCAAGCTGCTGAGGGAAAGCGGCATGTTTGAGCCGTTGAAGGAGCGCATTGAGGCAGGCATGCCGGTACTGGCTACCTGTGCCGGCATGATACTTCTGGCAGATCGTATTGCCGGTGATGATGCCCGCCATTTTGCCACAATTCCTATGACCGTCAAGCGCAACGCCTACGGGCGTCAGCTGGGCAGCTTCCACGCCTATGGGGAGCTGGAACATGTGGGAGAAGTGCCGATGACGTTTATCAGGGCGCCTTATGTGGTGTCCGTGGAGGATGGTGTCGAGGTGCTGGCAGAGGTGGATGGACGCATTGTGGCGGTTCGCTATGGCAGTCAGCTGGCACTGGCCTTTCATCCTGAGCTGGACGCTGACCGTCAGGTGCACAGGCTGTTTGTGGATATGGTGGAGGCGTATCTGCAGGGCAGTCAGCAGCGTCACAGTGCCTGATGCCATCCGGAAAATAGTATATACATAAGTAATGTACAAATAGGACTTGGCGACATATTGGATATGTTGCCAAGTCCTATTTTTGCAGCAAAAGGATATAACCAATCAATTGTAAATAATAAAGAAAAAT
>NZ_JBJDWZ010000113.1:0-2128 GCF_051866355.1 Anaerovibrio sp.
GAAAAACTGAATTTTCATGTTATTTCCTCATCTGTGTGCAGTTTTTATATGTGTCGTTGGCATCAGAGGTTTTTGCCGTAGAAATCAGTCAGCTTGGTGGCGATTTTTTCCACATACTCCGGCACCCAGTAGGTCTGGATGTGGGTTGCGCCTTCCACCAGAAACAGCTCCTTGTTTTTGGTGCCGGTGGCTTTGGCAAAAGCGTCTTCTGTCATGTAGAGGGAGTCAGCCTGACTGCCGGCAATCATCAAAAGCGGCTGGTTAATCAGCTCCATGTTGGCGGCCGCATCAAAGGTGAACAGGTCAAGATTGCTGCGTAGGGTGTATTGGAAGGTGGAGTTAGGATGGCGGTGGGTTTTGCCGTAGTAGATGTAGCCCTCGCTGTAGAGGGTAGGCATTTCAGCCAGCTTTTCCTGCGGGATTTCCATAGTTTCCATGCCAGGGGTACGATGGATTTCCGCTCCGGCAGCTTCGGCGGCACGGATAGCGGAAGCTGTTTCCAGATTTTTGATGGCGGCATCAGGAGTGGAGTTCATGTAGCCGTTCCTGCGGACGAGGCCTGAGTTGAACATAGAGAGGGTGGCTACTGCTTTGAGCCGCTTGTCAGTCTGGACGGTTTTCAGGGTATAGCCGCCACCGCCGCAGATGCCCAGTGCTCCCAGCCTGTCGGCATCAACACCCGGAAAGGCTGGGATGATGTCTGCCATGCCGTGAATGTCCTCCACGCGGAAAGCCGGATTGTCAAGGTTTCTCGGCACGCCGCCGCTGGCCCCCTGAAAGGAAGCATCGGCAGTGATGGTGATGTAGCCGTTTTCCGCCAGCCGCTGGGCGTACATCCCCGCCACCTGTTCCTTGACACCGCCGTTTGGGTGGGCAATGATGATGGCAGGATATTTTTTTGTATCATCTTTCCGGTAGCCAGCCGGGGTATAGATATTTGCCGCAATCAGGTTGCCATTCAGGCGATAGCTGACAGGATGGATGTTTACCTTGCCGGGCTCGTTTTTAGTAAGGGCGCCTGTATAGACCAGTCCGAAAGGATTGACGTTGGGGCTTTGGGCAGGATTAATGTTGCGCTCCTGCAAGTCGCTGGCGCCCAGAAAGGCGATGCCGTCAGCAGAGGTGGAATTTTCGGCGGCCGTGGCAGGCTTGGCAGTGGCATTGGCACCATCAGCACCGGCTTCGGCGATTCCGCCTGCACCGGCAGCGGACAGCGTACCGGCGGTCATCATCAGGGCAAGCAAGGCCATTTTTTTGAATTTCATAACAGCTTCCTTCTTTCTTTTGTCTTGTATGTAGTATTTTATATCTTTATATTTTGCATCTTATACGTTTTTGCCCATTTCCCTTGCCTGGGCAGGATAATCAGTATTTTTGACCGCGCCCTTTTCATAGACGCTGTGACCGTAGAGGACGCCGCGTTCCGTCATGCCGTCAAAGCAGTCGGCAAAGCCGCGGAAACATTCCACCGTGCGCTCAAGGGCGGCGGGATTGCTGTCTGCCGCCGTGACGATGTAATAAAGCTCCTTGTCCCTGATTTCTGTCCAGCGGGGCAGGGTGCGGTCAATCATTGCCTTCATCTGTGCATCAACGGAGTAAAAGTACACAGGGCTTGCCAGCACCAGTACATCAGCCGCAATGATTTTGTCCAGAATGTCCGTCATATCATCCTGTTGAAAGCACTTTTGTGTCTGGCGGCACTGGTAGCAGGCATGGCAGAAGCCGATTTTGTTATCTCGCAGGGAAATTTTCGTCACCTTGTGGCCTGCCTCATGGGCCCCTTCGGCAAAATAATCGCATAACAGGTCGGAATTGCCGCCTTTGCGCGGACTGCCGGAAATGATTAGTACATTTTTGCTCATGATATCTCTCCTTTGTATTTTGCGTATATTATTAACCGAGTATTTATATTTTCTGTGTGAAAGCACCTTTCTGTCTGCTGTAAATGCAGTCGGGCAGAAATTTTATTTTTCTATGCATTCATTGGCGATTTTCAGCATCCAGAGGGTGCGGGGAAAGCCCACGTAAGGGTTCATGGCGGTAATGACGCCAATGACCTCTTCCTTGCTGGCACCGGCGGCCAGGGTGCCATTCACATGGCTGCGGAATTGTGCTTCTATGCCGAGGG
>NZ_JBJDWZ010000114.1:0-11881 GCF_051866355.1 Anaerovibrio sp.
TAAGGCCTCGTGTGCTGTTTGTGCTATAATAGGGCAGTGATGAGAAAATTGCGGAGGTTGTTTATGAATAATAAGCGCAAGGAAAGGAATTCCAGCCTGAAAAAGTACATTGTAGCAGAACGGTACGCCGGTATGACCCTTGAGCGGTATTTGAAGGAGGTTATGTCCGTATCGGCCCGCCAGCGGCAGAAGCTGTTTTTCAGCAGGGGCGTGTATGTGAACGGCAGCAGTGCCCATACCAAAAGACTGCTGAAGGCCGGGGATATGGTGGCAATCCGCCAGTTCAAGGATACCGGCTATGGCGCAGTGCCGGAGGAAGGGGCTGTGGATATACTCTATGAGGATGATGAGATAATTGTGCTGAACAAGCCGGCGGGAATGCTGGTACATCCGGCCGGGCAGACCAAGTCCGGCACCCTTGCCAATTATCTGGCGAATTATTTCCGTCAGCAGGGCAGGGTGGTGACTGTCAGGGCACTGCACCGTCTGGACAGGGACACTACGGGCTGTGTGCTTTTTGCCAGAACCCCGGAGGTTCAGGTAAAGCTGGAGGCCATGCTGGCGGCGGGACAGCTGCATAGGAGATATGCGGCTGTTGTCCGTGGTGATGCAGATTCTTTGCAGGAAAAATTTCCTGACGGAGTGATTGACCTGCCGATTGGCCGGAATGCCCTGCAGCCGAACCGCCGTCAGGTGATGGAGGGCGGAAAAAGGGCTGTTACCCGTTTTGAGGTGCTTGGAAAGGGCAGGAGCTGCAGCCTGCTGTCCCTGACGCTTGAGACAGGGCGTACCCACCAGATACGTGTGCATCTGGCGCACGTCGGATATCCCGTGGCAGGCGACAGGATGTATGGCACCCGCAGCAGGGATATCAGCCGTCAGGCCCTGCATGGGGCGGAGCTGGAATTTTTGCACCCTGTTACCGGGGAGAAAATTGCTGTCAAGGCATCATATCCATCGGATATGCGGAAGCTGATGGAGCTTGACGGAATAAGGGCGTATGATGGAGGAGTGCATGATTAACATGAATAATATAGATGAAATAAAGAACGAGGATATTGTCGAGGGCGTTTTGGCTGAGTTTTCCCGGCTGGCGGAGATTCCGCGCCCATCAGGTCATGAAAAGGCGGTCAGCGATTATCTTTATAAGCTGTTTTCTGATATGGGCTGCCGTGTGGTGCAGGATGGCGCAAATAATATCATTGCGGATATGGAAGCAACGGCAGGCTGTGCCGGAAAGCCGCTGACCATCCTGCAGGCGCACATGGATATGGTCTGTGTGGCGGCCGAGGGAGTGGAGTTCAATCCGCTGACAGATGCCATCAGGCTGGTGCGGGAGGGCAATCTCCTGCACGCTGATGGTACCAGCCTGGGGGCTGATGATGGCATGGGGATAGCTATCATTGTGTACATCATGAAGACGCTTGCCAGCCATGGGCCGCTGCGGGCTGTGATTACCGTGGATGAGGAATGCGGTATGACCGGAGCGGAAAATCTGGCGGCAGAGGTTTTTGCCGATGCAGAATATCTGATAAACTGCGATTCGGAGGACTGGGATCTTTTGACGGTGGGCAGTGCAGGCAGCGGGGATATAACATTCAGGAAGAATTTTTGTCCGATGCGCAGTGGACTGCAGAGATTGTACAGGCTGAAGGTGAGCGGTTTAAAGGGCGGACATTCAGGCGAGGAAATCAACTGCGGCGGCGGTAATGCCGTCAAGGCGGCTGCCGCCTGCCTGAACCTCTGGCGGAGAAAGGGCCTGGCCTTTGATTTGGTCAGCCTGAATGGCGGCAGGGCGAAAAATGTGATTCCGAGTGCTGCGGAAGCCGTATTTTTCTGCAATGCGGCACAGGAGGCACTGCAGAAGGAGGCTGATGAGGCACGGCAGGAGTTCTTGAGCGTCTATGGCAGTACGGAGGCTGCTGCCAGCTTTGCGGTGGAAGCTGTTGCGGCAGAGGAAAGGCCCCAGGCCATGGACAGATATCAGAAGGACAGCCTGCTTGACCTCCTTATGTGCCTTTCCAGCGGCGTGTCTGCCATGTCACAGCTGTGTCCGGGACTGGTGCAGACCTCGGCCAATCTGGGCGTAGTGCGCACTGTGAATGAGGCGGGCAGGAACGGCAGGTATATCGAGGTTCAGTACATGCCGCGGTCAGCGGCCGAGGGGGCTATCGGGGAGTATTACAGGACAGCGGAGGTGCTGGCGCGCCTGACGGATTTTGAACTGCATGCGGGGCGGATTTCCCCTGGCTGGGCAGAGCGGCAGGACAGCCGCCTGGCACAGCTGATGCTGGCGGTGTTTGAGGAGCAGAACGGCTGGCCTATGCGGATGGCAACGATTCATGCCGGACTGGAGTGCAGCTGGCATCTGCAGAAGAATCCGCGGCTGGATATTGTTTCCATCGGCACCAGCAACAACGACATCCACTCGCCGCAGGAAACACTGGAGCTGGATACTGTGGCTCCACAGGTGAGGCTGATTGCGGAGGTGCTGGGCAGGATTTAGAATGTGCCAGCCTGCAGGGCAGAAAATGTATATAGCAGGCCAGTGTTTTTTATTGATGCATTATTGATGTCTTATTGATAGAGCGGAATCTGACTTGAAAAAGTATACATTTGTATGATACAATGTTGTACGTAGTTACGGTGGGAAGTGTCTATGTATTACATCAGAGGGGGAATTCATTTGGAGTCACTAACCATTAGGAAGAAGCTGTTCCTTGTGTTCGGCGTATTGCTGGCGATTTTTCTGGGTACCAGCCTTTACGCAGGATATAGCCTGAACAGCATTAATTCGGGAGCGCTGCGTATAGCCACCGAGCATCTCAGCAGTGTTATGACGGGGATGGAAAGCAGCCAGGCGCTGGCGAACTACCGTCAGGGCGAGTTCAGCGTGGTGACGGCGAAGAGCCTGCCGAACCGCCTGTATGCGATCAGGGAAAACAAGAACTGTGCCGCCCAGATTGATATCGAGCTGGATGCGCTGGAGCCGTCCGTGGCTCCGGAGGTCAAGGATGAGTTCAAGGCCTTGCGCAGTGACTGGGAGGCGTACAAGGCCAATTCCGTTCAGGTAGCTGATCTGGCAAAGGCGGGTAAAATCCAGGAGGCGCAGGCACTGCTGGAACGCTCCGGCAATCAGTATCACACGATCGCCTCGCAGCTGGACAGAGTGGTGGACAGCAGCAAGGATTTTATCTTCAAGGAAAGCATCGAGGCTTCCAATCAGTATGAGTTTACAAAGTGGGCATTGATTATCTGCACCCTGCTGGTGATTGTGATTTCCGGCTTTATGGCGGTATATCTCAGCAGCAGCATTATGAATTCGGTAAATTATCTCATGAATATTTCCCGCGAGGTTGCCGGGGGCAATCTGACCGTGGAGGCACAGCCGCAGACTGCCGATGAAATGGGCGAGCTGACAGCGGCCTATGGGGAGACTATCCGCAATCTGCGGGGGCTGATTCAGGAAATTCAGCGGACGGCTTCGGATGTTGCCACCTTTGCGGAGCAGCTGACGGAGAATGCCAGCCAGTCTGCCCAGGCCACCCAGCAGGTGGCTACATCCATCACCAATGTGGCTGCCTCCAGCAGTCAGCAGGGTGAGGCGGTAAGCCGTTCCCTGGGGGATATTCATGCCATGGCCCAGAGCCTGACAGGCTTTGAGCGCACGGCGGCCGGCTCGGCGGCGGCCACCCAGGAGGTGTCCGGGATTGCCAGCCAGGGCAGGACGGCCATTGACGGCGCAGTTTCCCAGATGGCGGAGATTGCGGCTTCTGTAACGGAATCGGCAGAAACCATTGAAAAGCTGGCGGAGCGTTCCAGCGAAATCGGACAGATAAGCGATACTATCGCCGGGATTGCCGCCCAGACCAACCTTCTGGCCCTGAACGCCGCTATTGAGGCCGCCCGTGCCGGTGAGGCCGGACGCGGCTTTGCGGTTGTAGCGGAAGAGGTGCGCAAGCTGGCCGAGGGCTCCAACGAGGCCGCCCAGCAGATAGTGGCCCTGATAGCCGCTATCCAGAAGGATACGGAGCAGGCCGCCAAGCGCATGAAGCGCGGTACGGATGAGGTGGAGAATGGCCGCAGGGTTGTGGCAGATGCCGGTGATGCCTTTGAGCGGATTGCCGGTTCCGTCATGGATTTGACGGATGGCTCCCAGAAGATACTGCGGGAGGCAAAGGAGTCTGCCGCCAAGGCGGATGCGTTGGTCAAGGTGATGGAGGGCATCAACAGGAACAGCCAGGAGGTTGCTTCGGAAACAGAATCCGTTTCTGCCGCTACCGAGGAGCAGTCCGCTTCCATGGATGAGGTGGCGAATGCCAGTGACAAGCTGGCCAATCTGGCTCAGGAGCTGACGGCATCTACCAACAAGTTTAAGATTTAAGGGGGCTGGCTTTGTAGATATGAAGAGCGTAACGAATATGAAAAAGATAATCGCAGTCCTCTGCGCGGCAGTGGGACTGCTGGCCGCTGTGCTGTCTGCCGGATGCGGCGGGCAGGACGGCCCGAACAAGAAGATAGCGGTGGCCTTTGCCAATTCCTCATCCAGCTGGCAGAAGAACGGCAATACCATGAAGGAACTGCTGGAAAAGGAAGGCTTTGCCGTGGATTTGCAGTTTGCTGATACGGCAGAACAGCAGGTGGAGCAGATAAGGGATCAGCTGAAGCAGCAGCCGGGATGCCTGGTGATTGGCGCTGTCGATGGTGAAAAGCTGGCTGATGTGCTGACCTACGCCAAGGAGCACGGGGTGCCTGTTGTTGCCTATGACCGCCTGATTATGGGCACGGACGCCGTTTCCTATTACGCGTCCTATGATAACGAAGGCGTGGGCGAGGCCATGGGTGAGTATATCGAGGCAAGGCTTGACCTGAAAAATGGCGCAGGGCCTTTCACCATGGAGGTTTTTGCCGGAGATACGGCGGATAACAACGCCCATCTATTTTTCAGTGCGGCCATGGAGGTGCTGAAGCCTTATATTGCCAATGGACAGCTGGTGGTGCCGTCCGGGGAGACTTCCTTCGAGCAGGCGACTGTTCAGGGCTGGAATCCTGACAATGCCCAGAAGCGCATGGAAAAGCTGCTCAATGGTCCGGATGCCGGTGTGCATCTGGATGTCATCCTGTCACCGAATGACGGGGTGGCAGGCGGCATCCGCAAGGCCCTGACGGCAGGCGGCTATAGCCAGATGCCCCTGATTACCGGACAGGATGCGGAGGAGCAGGCTATTACGGCTATCAGGGCAGGACAGCAGGCCATGACTACCTACAAGGACCCTGCCGTGCTGGTGGCCAAATCCATCCGCATGATTAAGGCGGTAGTGGAGGGAACTCAGCCGGATATCAACAACGTAACCACCTACAATAACGGCGTGATTACCGTGCCGGCATATCTCTGTACGCCGCTGGTAGTGGATGCAGGAAATATCGATGTCGTGAAATAATTGGCGGCAGAATTGAAAAGTTATTGCCCCCGCTTCGGCGGGGGCTTTTTGTTGTACATATTTTTGCGGCTGTCTGCTAATTGAGGTATAAGTTGTTGATTATTTGTGGTATAATTTAGTCTGACGTAATTTGCTGATTGGGAGTGATGGGATGAACAGGCAGGAAGCAATGGAATGTTTTAAGAGCTTTCCTATCTACGGCATAACGGCGGAGGCCATGTCGGCAGGGCGCAGCAACGCGGAGGTTGTGGAGGCGATGCTGAAAGCAGGCGTAAGGTTCGTGCAGTACAGGGAAAAGGAAAAGAGCGGGCTGGAGCGTTACCGTGAGTGCCTGCAGCTCAGGGAGCTGACGAGGAAATACGGGGCGGCTTTCCTGATAGATGATTTTGTGGACCTGGCGCTGGCTGTGGATGCGGACGGCGTGCATATAGGGCAGGAGGATCTGCCGCCGCAGGCAGTAAGAAAGCTGCTGGGGCCTGACAAGGTGATTGGCTGGTCAACCCACGGGCCGGAGCAGCTGCAGGCGGCCAACGCCCTGGCCGGAGTGATTGACTACATCGGCACGGGCCCTGTTTATGCCACCCAGACCAAAAAGACTGCCGTGCCTGTGGGACTGGAATACGTGCGGTATGCCAGGGAAAATTCGCTGCTGCCCTTTACGGCCATCGGCGGTATCAAGGAGCACAACCTGCAGCTGGTCAGGGAAGCGGGGGCGGACATCGTATGTGTGGTATCGGAGGTTACCGGTGCGGAGGATGTTGCCGCCAAGGTGCGGGCTCTGGCGGATATAATGGCTTGATAGGCTGCAGCTGCATGATGCCATGCTGCAGACATAATGGATTGATGTGCTATGGAAAATGAGAAAATGGAAGAGATAGAGGCTGTCCGCAAAAATCTGCAGGGCAGCCGCCTGAAGGATATCCTGCTGGACGAAATGGCCAAGAACTGTCCGGGGGTTTCTTATGACAGGCTCCTGCAGGCGGCCATGACGCTGCAGAAGGCAAAGCGCATGATTGACGCAGGCGCGCCGGATAGTGATTACAATGAGCTGGGGCGGCAGTTCCGCCAGACCATAGGCCGACGCGGCGAGGAAAACCGCGCCATGATTCAGGGCATGGTCAGGGAGCAGCGGCTCAGCGGGCGGCTGTCCTACAGCTGGTACTACAATCAGCCCATCACGGCCTGGGAGCGGGATTTTCACTACATCAAGCTCCTCAGCGACTATCTTATGAGCGGCATAGAGCCGGAGCGGGCCTCCGTGCAGGAGCGTTCCTACGAGATATTCCACGATGACAGGGTGCTGGCGGAATATCCGGAGCTTCTTGAGCGGCTGGGGCTGTCCATGGAACAGCTGAATATCGTGGCACAGCCTGATCCCCTGATGCTGGCGGTGCAGTGCGGCAGGCAGCCCCACGGGGGATGGTGCCAGCATTTTGCCGTGGAAACAAAGGAGGCCTACTACGGCCTGTATCCTGTGCTGAACAGGACGAGGTTTTCTACTGTGATTTATGGTGCGGGCTGGAAGCTGGCCGGCAACCTTTTTCAGCTGCCATATCAGATTGGCAGGGAGTGGTACAAGCATCGCGTATGGTATTTTGGCAATATGAGCCATGACGGCATCTGCCTGTGGTATGCCATAAAAAAGAATCTGCCTGCCGGCATGGAGCTGAAACTGGCAGTGCCTATGTACAAGGCCATGCTGCTGTATCCGCCGGTACGGCAGGCGAAGGGCAGTGCCGGAGGGCGGGCAACGGGAGGACAGTCCGGTGATGTGGATATCAGGAATGTCCCGGAGCTGATGCATTCCGTGCAGGCCGGTGAGGCGATGGAGGCCTTTTGCCGTGAATTTGAGCCGGAGGATGCGGCTATCTGGCGTGATATCCTGGGCAAGAATATGTATTACCCCCAGAGCATGCTGGGCAATCAGGAGCTGCAGAAGCTGTTCCGGGAGATGGACAAGGGGCTTGTTCAGATATCCGGGCAGTAGGCAGTCGTTTTTTGGTATTTTTATAGGAGGATAATGAAATGACAGAGCCTGTTCCTTTTGCGCATCTGCATGTTCACACTGAATACAGCCTGTTGGATGGTGCAAACCGCATCAAGCCATTGATTGCCCGCGTCAAGGAGCTGGGCATGAAGCACATAGCCATTACTGATCATGGCAACATGTTCGGTATTATGGAGTTTTATAAGCTCTGCAAGGCGGAGGGAATCAATCCTGTCATCGGCTGTGAGGTCTATGTGGCGCCGAGGGACCGCCATGAGCAGTATGAGGTGGAGGGAACCAGGTACTACCATCTGATTCTGCTGGCGGAAAACAACGAAGGCTACAAGAACCTTGTTCAGCTGGTGTCGAGGGCCAATACAGAGGGCATGTATTACAAGCCGCGGGTGGACAAGGAGCTGCTGAGAAAGTACAGCAAGGGACTTATCTGCCTCAGTGCCTGTATTGCCGGAGAGGTGCCGGCCTGGATTATCCGCGGTGATATGTTCAGGGCGGAGAAGGCCCTGCAGGAGTATCTTGAGATTTTTGGCAGGGAAAACTATTTTATTGAGCTGCAGAATCACGGCATGCAGGAAGAGCACAAGGCCATGCAGGGGCTGGTACAGCTGGCGGAAAAGTATAATCTGGGGCTGGTAGCCACCAATGATGCCCACTACCTGAAACGGGAGGACAGCGAGTTTCATGAAATCCTGCTGTGCATCCAGACGGGACGGACGCTGGACGACGAGAACAGGATGCGCTTTCCCAGCGATGATTTTTATCTGAAAACACCGGCGGAAATGCAGGAGATTTTCAGCTCCCATCCGGAGGCGCTGGCCAACACGGTACGGGTTGCGGAAAGGTGCCATGTGGAGTTTGACTTTGAGCATCGCCACCTGCCGAATTTTCCCCTGCCTGACGGCATGACGGATGAGGCCTATCTTCGCCAGCTCTGCGAAAAATATCTGCCGGAACGCTATGAGAACATTACGCAGGAAATCAGGGAAAGGCTGGATTATGAGCTGGGCGTTATTCACAGCATGGGGTTTGACAGCTATTTCCTGATTGTATGGGATTTTATCAACTATGCCAGAAGCGTCAATATACCGGTAGGGCCGGGACGAGGCTCGGCGGCAGGCAGTATTGTGGCTTATGCACTGGGGATTACTGACCTGGACCCCCTGAAATACGATCTGCTCTTTGAGCGTTTTCTCAATCCGGAGCGCGTTACCATGCCGGATATTGATATTGATTTCTGCTATGTGCGGCGCGAGGAAGTTATTGACTACGTAAAACAGCGTTACGGCGAGGATCATGTGAGCCAGATTATCACCTTTGGCACCTTGAAGGCAAAAAATGCCGTCCGTGATGTGGCGCGGGCCATGGGCATGTCCTATGCGGAGGGTGACAGGGTAGCCAAGCTGATTCCCAGCGGCCCGAAGGTTACGCTGCAGGCGACGCTTGAGGGCGTGGACGAGTTCCGCAGGCTCTACGAGGAAGATGCGAATATCCAGCGGCTGGTGGACATGGCCAGGAGAGTGGAGGGGCTCAGAAGGAACTGCGGCAAGCATGCGGCAGGCATTGTGATTGCCCGCAGTCCGATTACCGACTACATGCCGATTATGATTGCTGATGGGGCGCTGGTTACCCAGTTTGAAAAGGATCTGGTGGAGGAGCTGGGCCTTTTGAAGATGGATTTTCTGGGGCTGCGTACATTGACCGTTCTGGATGATGCGGTCAAGAATATCAAAAAGACACATAATATTGACATTGACCTGCGGCGGCTGCCCCATACGGATGAAAAGACCTGCAAAATGCTGTGTGATGGCGGGACAGGTGCGGTGTTCCAGATGGAATCGGCCGGCATGACGCGCATTATGCGGGATCTGAGGCCGGAGGGCTTTACTGACCTGATACCGCTGGTGGCGCTGTATCGGCCGGGGCCTCTGGGCAGCGGCATGGTGGATGATTTTATCGATGGCAGGCATGGGGCAAAAGAGGTGGAGTACCTTCATCCCCTGCTGGAGCCGATTCTCAGGGAGACCTTTGGCGTGGTGCTCTATCAGGAGCAGGTTATGCAGATTGTGCAGGTGCTGGCCGGATTCAGCCTGGGACAGGCTGATTTACTGCGCCGCGCCATGGGCAAGAAAAAGGCGGCCATCCTGATGGCCCAGAAGGAGAATTTCCTTGCGGGAACCCGCAAGAAGGGCATTGAGGATGAACTGGCATCCCATATATTTGAGCTTTTGGAGCATTTTGCGGACTATGGCTTCAACAAATCCCATAGCGCCGCCTACGCCTGGGTGGCGTGGCAGACGGCTTATCTGAAAGCGAATTATCCGGCCGAGTTTATGGCCGCCATGCTGACCAGTGTCATGGACAATACCGACAAGGTCAGCCAGTATATTGAGCAGTGCAGGCGCATGGATATCAGGATTCTGCCGCCGGATATCAACGCCAGCAGGATTCATTTCAGCGTGGACAACGGTGCCATACGCTTCGGCCTGGCCGCCATCAAGAATGTGGGCGAGGCCGCCCTTTCCGTGATGATGGAGGAAAGGGACAAGGGCGGGGCCTTTGTCTCCCTGATGGATTTCTGCTCCCGGGTGGATTTTCATGCCATCAACAGGCGTTCCGTGGAAAACTTTATCCGTTGCGGCTGCTTTGATTCGCTGGGGGCAAAGCGCTCCCAGCTTCTGGCGGTGCTGCCGGATGTTTCGGAGGCTGCGGCAGCCGTGCAGAAGGACAAGGCCAACGGCCAGCTGGGCTTGTTTGATGCGGAGGAAGTGCGCCAGGTGGCCGAAATCAAGCTGCCTGATATTGAGGAGGAGAGCTCTGATGTTATGCTGGGCTGGGAAAAGGAGATTACCGGCTTCTATATTACGGGACATCCGCTGGACAAGTACCGCGACAAGCTGGCGGAGCTGACGCCGATTGCCAAGGTGGTTGAGGGCCAGCTGCCGGATGAGAGCCGGGCAAAGCTGGGCGGCACCGTAAGCGAATGTGTCCGCCGCACCACCAAGAAGGGGGACATGATGTGTTTCCTGCGTCTGGAGGACTATACCAACAACATCCGCGTGGTGGTGTTTCCCAAGGTTTTTTACAGCAGGATGAGGCTGACGGAGCTGGATTCCCATGTTGTCATCACCGGAAAGGTGAATTACAGCGATGATGAGCGGGACAAAATCCAGCTTATTGCGGAGGATATTGTCAGCCTGGACACCTATCGCTGTGATTATTACATCGCTATACGGCCTGAGCAGGAGAAGCCGGAGATATATGACGCGCTGAAGGAGATTTTCAGGCGGCATCACGGGCAGAATGTGGTATATATGTATTTCTATGGAACAAAAAAGCTGATAAAGAATGAAAAGTGTTACTGGCTCGATGGCTCCGCCGAAGCGGAGAATGAGATTCGCGCCTTGCTGGGCAATGACAGCCTCAAGGTCAAATAGACCGTGGCTGTGCAGCGGCCGGGAATTGCCGCAGATGCTGGAAGTTTTTGGGAGGTTGCTATGTGGGTTTCTATTTTTGTAGCAAAGAATAAGGATGAAGCGGACAGGGTTATGAACAGGCTGGATGATGCCGGCTTTGTGAACAGGCTTCGCCCATGTGCAGGCGGCATAGTGCCACGGGAGCAGATTGAGGTGCAGGTGCTGGAGACAGATGCGCCGGATGCCCAGCAGTTCTGCTATTGAGAATGGCAGGCAGTTGTTATCGGGTATGGACAGCTATGTTGAAAGAAAATGATATTTGTGATATTATGGAGCGGTTAAAGGTTTTTATGAACAATATCAAGACGAAGCAGAAGGAGAGGCGATAGTTTGCCTGCAATAACTTACGAGCTGATTAAAGAAGATGAGAAAACCGGTGCAAGGGCCGGCATTATCCATACACCTCACGGCAGCTTTCCTACGCCGATTTTTATGCCGGTGGGAACGCAGGGCTCTGTCAAGGGCGTGTCGCCGGAGGAGCTGAAGGAGCTGGGGGCGGGGATTGTTCTCAGCAATACCTATCACCTGTTTTTGCGGCCCGGTTCCCAGCTGGTAAAAGAAGCCGGCGGCCTGCACAAATTCATGAAGTGGGACGGGGCCATCCTCACGGACAGCGGCGGCTTTCAGGTGTTCAGCCTGGGGGACCTGCGCAAGATAACCGAGGAAGGGGTAACTTTCCGTTCACATATTGACGGTTCAAAGAAATTCCTTTCGCCGGAGGTTTCCATGCAGGTGCAGATGGATATCGGTTCCGATATCGTCATGGCCTTTGATGAATGCATTCCATATCCGGCGGATTATGCCTATACCAAGGCGTCTACGGAGCGAACCACCCGCTGGGCGAAGCGCTGCAAGGAGTACATGACAAGCCCTCATCAGGGCCTGTTCGGCATCGTGCAGGGCGGCATGTTCAAGGATTTGCGCACTCAGAGCGTGCAGGAGCTGGTGGAGCTGGATTTTCC
>NZ_JBJDWZ010000115.1:0-2095 GCF_051866355.1 Anaerovibrio sp.
CCAAAAGTCGCCATAATCTGGTTGTTCATGAAAGTGCCCTGCCTCATGGCAAGGGATGGTCGCCTCTGACATGGCAGATTCTGGAAGGAAAGTCGCAGATACCTGTTACGTTGTTTGAAGCAGCTGAGCGGGTTGATTCTGGAAGCATTTATCTGCAAAGAGTGATTTCTTATGCCGGGCATGAGCTGGTAAATGATTTGCGTGAGCAGCAGGGGCAAGTTACGGTGGAAATGTGCCTTGAATTTGTGCATAGATATCCTGATATATTGTCAGAAGCTATGGAACAAAATGGCGAAGAGAGTTTTTATCCCAGGCGCAGGCCTGAAGATAGCAGGCTGGACATAGATAAGAGCATAAGGGAGCAGTTCAACCTTTTGCGCGTAGTGGATAATGATAAGTATCCGGCGTTTTTTGATTTTCATGGCAGAAGATATGTATTGAAGATATATGAGGCGTCAACAGGCAGGTAATGAAGATGCGGATAGTAATAGTGTCAAATAAAAGCTGGCATAGGCAGTATGTTGGAGAATTGGCCAGCCGTACAGGCAGTGAGGTTGTTTATATTGATAATAAAAGTGAAGTAACGTATCAGAAATTCGTGTCACTGCGTCCTGAATGGGTGTTTTTCCCTCATTGGTCTTATATGATACCGGCTGATGTGTATGAAAATTTCCGTTGCGTTGTTTTTCACATGACAGATTTACCTTTTGGCAGGGGCGGGAGCCCGTTACAAAATCTTATATCCAGAGGAATATATGAAACTAAGTTGTCTGCGTTGCAGTGCTGCGGAGAAGTGGATGCCGGTGATATATATTTAAAGCGTAATCTGTCCTTGTGGGGGAATGCAGAGGAGATATATTTGCGTGCTGCAGAGCTGAGCAAGGAAATGATGATAGAAATTGTGCGTGGCAATTTGCGGGCTGAGCCGCAGCAGGGCGAGGCGGTTGTATTTAAGCGCAGAACGCCGGATGATGGGAATATAGGAGAGCTGCGCTCATTGGAAAAAATATTCGATTACATCAGAATGCTGGATGCGAATAGCTACCCAGCGGCTTTTCTGGATACTGAGCGTCTGCATCTGGAATTTACCAGGGCTTCTTTAAAGGATGGGTATATATTGGCAGATGCCAAAATAAGGTTGCGTGATAACTGATTTTATGGAGGCAGGACATTTTTTAGTGCAGTTAATGGCTTTTGTGTATGTGTGCATATATGTGCATGAATGTATATATATATGGCCAGTATGCGTATTGGTATATGTGTATAAGGGAAACGGGGCAGAGCTATGGGGAAGAGAATTCTTGTAGTAGCGGCTCATCCGGATGATGAAGTTCTGGGATGCGGGGCTACGATTATGAAGCATATAGCTGAAGGAGATATTGTTCATACAATGATTATGGCAGAAGGGCTGACAAGTCGGGACTTGACCAGAAATGCTGAAATGAGAGCTGGAGAATTGTCAGAGCTTCATGCCGCTTCGAAGCGTTCAGCTGAATTTTTAGGTGTGACCAAGCTGATTATGCACGATTTTCCTGATAACAGAATGGACGGAGTAAATCTTTTGGATGTTGTAAAAAAGATTGAGCGTGAGGTTGATGAATACAAGCCGGACATTGTATATACCCATCATGCGGGGGATGTTAATGTTGACCACCGTGTAACTCATGATGCTGTGGTAACAGCCTGCAGGTCTTTGCCTGGGGAATCAGTTCGTGAGATTTTGTTTTTTGAAACGTTGTCCAGTACAGAATGGCAAATGATGACGGCGGACAAGATTTTCCAGCCTAATATTTATGTGGATGTAACGGAGTTTATGGAGAAAAAAAGGCAGGCCCTTGAATTTTATGCGTCTGAAATGAGAGAGTATCCGCATCCACGTTCATACAAAGGGGTTGAGCTGTTGGCGCAATATCGTGGGCTGACGGTAGGGGTGCCCTATGCGGAGGCATTCATGCTGGGGCGGAGTATAAGATGATTTTTGATGTATGCTGTATATCTGACGTGGAGGTTGTGAAGCCTGATGGATTTGAGAAAATTGGATAAGCCTTTTATTATTGCAGAAATGAGTGGCAATCATAATCATTCCTTGGAGCGT
>NZ_JBJDWZ010000116.1:0-11702 GCF_051866355.1 Anaerovibrio sp.
TTCATGTTCAAAGCCGCAGTCACGAATCCCTTGAACAGCGGATGCGGATGGTTCGGACGGGATTTCAGCTCAGGATGGAACTGGGAAGCCACAAACCACGGATGGTCCTTTACCTCCACAATTTCCACCAGGCTGTCATCCGGCAGGGTACCGGCAATCACCATGCCAGCCTCGGAAAGCTGCTGACGGAAAGCGTTGTTGAACTCATAGCGATGGCGATGGCGCTCGCTAATCATTTCCTGCCCATAGGCCGCAAAGGTATTGGTATCCTTCTGCACCTTGCAAGGATATGCCCCCAGACGCATGGTGCCGCCCTTGTCCTCCACATCTACCTGGGAGGCCATCAGGTCAATAACAGGATACTCGGTCTCGGAATTGAACTCGGTGCTGTGAGCGCCGTTCATGCCGCAGACATGGCGGGCAAACTCGATAACGGCGCACTGCATGCCCAGGCACAGTCCCAAAAACGGCAGTTTATGCTCGCGGGCATACTGAATAGCCTTAATCTTGCCCTCAACACCGCGGTCGCCAAAGCCGCCCGGCACCAGAATACCCCGGCAGCCGGCAAATTCCTCGTCCATGTCCACATTGGCACCCTCCAGCTTCTCGGAGTTCACCCAGTGAATCTTCACGGAAGCATCGTTGTAAATGCCTGCATGATGCAAAGCCTCGGTGACGGAAATATAGGCATCCGGCAGCTCCACATACTTGCCTACCACGGCAACCTTGACCTTCTTCTGCGGATTCTTAATCTTGTTCACCATCTGAGCCCACTCGTCCATGTTCACAGGGCTGTAATCCATGCCCAGCTTCTCCAGCACGATGCGGTCAAGCCCTTCCTCCTGCATCATCAGCGGCACCTCATAGATGGTATCGGCAGTGAGGTTTTCAATAACGGCCTTCTCCTCCACGTCACAGAAGAGAGCCAGCTTCTGCTTCATGTCCTTGGTGAGCGGCTTCTCGGCGCGGCACACCAGAATATCAGGCTGGATGCCGATGCCCCGCAGCTCCTTTACGCTGTGCTGGGTCGGCTTGGTCTTCAGCTCACCGGCGGCGGAAATGTACGGCACGAGGGTCACATGGATGTACAGCACATCGTTCCGGCCCACTTCCTTCTTCACCTGACGGATAGCCTCCATGAACGGCAGGGACTCGATATCGCCCACGGTACCGCCGATTTCGGTGATAACCACATCCGCGCCGTCATCAGCGGCCACGTCGTAGACACGCTGCTTGATTTCATTGGTAATATGAGGAATAACCTGCACGGTCTTGCCCAGATAATCGCCGCGGCGCTCCTTGTTCAGCACGCTCCAATAAACCTTGCCGGCAGTTATATTTGACCCCTTGGTCAGATTAATATCAATGAAGCGCTCATAATGCCCCAGGTCCAGGTCGGTCTCCGCACCATCATCGGTAACGAAAACCTCGCCGTGCTGATAAGGGCTCATGGTGCCCGGGTCAATATTTATATACGGGTCAAACTTTTGAATAGTAACCTTGATACCGCGATTTTTCAGCAAGCGTCCCAGGGAAGCAGCCGTAATGCCCTTGCCCAGAGATGAAACTACGCCGCCGGTAACGAAAATATACTTTGCCATGTTGTTCCTCCTGCTCAAAACCAGATTTATATCGTCGTGTTAATCATATCACCTGTACAGTGTATCAGTTGTCCTCCTGAATTCCCTCAAAGAGCTTTTCCTCACGCTGACGGGCAGTCTTGGCGCGGTTGGTGGTCGCTGAGCGCGCACCACGGGAGGAACGCTTTGTCTCAGGCGGGTTCCACTCGGTGAGCCCCCATCTGCCGTCGCCTGCATAGTGGAAACGGCTGTCCATATTAATCTGGGTATAAACCTCGGAAATAGCCTCTGCCAGAGCCTGCACATTCTTCTGGCGCTTTTCCAGAACCTCCATAATCAGGTCCTTGTAGTACATCGGAACCTTGCTTTCATGCAGCACATAGGCCGCTACCTCTACATCAGAGCTTTTCAAAAAATCCACTTCTATATTCTCCTCTCAAAAGGGTTATTATTCACAAATATCCTCACTCACCAGCACGCATCCGCCCGGCATGCTTACATGCGCTCCGGCGCGGAAACACCCAGAATCCCCAGGGCGTGGCGGATGGCATGAGCCGTAACAGTCACCAGCGCCAGACGTGCCTCTGCCAGCTTGTCCTCCACGCCCAGAATACGGCACTGGTTGTAGAAGCTGTGGAAGCAGCCTGCCAGCTCGTAGGCATAGCGGGCGATACGCTGCGGCGCATACTCTGCCGCGGCACGCTCGATTTCTTCCTCGTACTTCTGCAGCTTGTTGATGATGGCGATTTCCGTATCATCGGTCAGCAGGGACAGCTCCGGCGCCTCACCCACCTGCAGGTTGTTTTCCGCCGCCTGACGGAAAATACTGCAGATTCTGGCGTGGGCATACTGAATGTAGTACACCGGATTTTCGTTGGACTTCGACTTTGCCAGATCCAGGTCAAAATCCAGCTGGCTGTCCATGGAGCGCATGATGAAGAAGTACCTTGCCGCATCGGAGCCTACTTCTTCAATAAGCTCTGCCAGTGTAACGGTCTGGCCCGTGCGCTTGCTGAGCTTCACCAGCTCACCGCCCCGCAGCAGGCGCACCATCTGCAGAAGCAGCACATCCAAATCATCAGGATTGTAGCCAAGGGCCTTGACGGCGGCCTTCACGCGGCAGATGTAGCCGTGATGGTCCGCGCCCCAGATGTTGATGACCTTGCCGAAGCCACGGGCAAACTTGTCGCGGTGGTAGGCGATATCGGCAGCCAGATAAGTAGGCTCCCCGTTGTCGCGGATAACCACCCTGTCCTTGTCATCACCATAGGCGGTGGATTTCAGCCACAGGGCGCCGTCCTTCTCGTAGATATTGCCGTTGTCCTGCAGGAACCGGCAGGCGTCCTGCACCTTGTCCGGATGCAGGGTGCGCTCGCTGTACCACACATCAAAGCGGCAGTTGAAGGCCTCCAAATCTTCTTTCAGGGCAGCCAGCTTTTCCTTCAGGGCCAGCTCCTTGAAGATGCCCATGCGCTCATCCTCGCTCATGTTCAGGTACTTGTCCCCGTCCTTTTTGATGATGCGCTGTGCCGTGTCGATAATATCCGCCCCGTGGTAGCCATTCTCCGGGAAGTCCTTCTCGTCAGCCTTGCCCAGAAGCTCCAGATAGCGGTGGTTTACGGAGCAGGCCAGATTGTTAATCTGGTTGCCCGCATCGTTGATGTAATATTCGCTGGTTACAGGATAGCCTGCGGCGCGCATGACATTGACCAGCGCACTGCCGGCCGCCGCGCCCCTGCCGTGGCCTACGTGCAGCGGGCCGGTAGGATTGGCGCTGACGTACTCCACCTGTACCGGCTTCATATCCTTCGCCGGCAGCTGTCCGAAAGCCTCGCCCTTTTGCAAAAGAGCGGCCAGTCCATCGTAGATAACGTTGGACTTCAGGTAGAAATTGATAAAGCCCGGCCCGGCAATCTCAACCCTGTCCAGCCATTCTCCCTGAATCCTCTTCGTAAGCTCCTGGGCAATCAGGCGCGGATTCATGCGGAAGGCCCTGGCGGACTGCATGGCGATATTGGTTGCAAAATCACCCAGCTCCTTCTTCGGCGGCACCTCCAGAACAACAGCCGGCAGCTCCGCCTCCGGAAATACGCCCTCCTTGATTGCATTCAAAGCGGCTCCTTCGATAGCCTTTGTCAGTATATCCTTGATTTCCAATCCTTTATCCTCCTAAAATCAGCATGCCGGGCTGGAAAAGCGCCGCATCAGGCCGCAGGCCCGCGCGGCAGTCCCTGTATCAGCACGCCTCAACCTTGATTTCTACCTCGTATTTTCCCACAGGGGCGCCGTTGGCACTGAGATGGTATGCCACCCTGGCATAGCCGGAAGCCCCGTCAAACTCTGACTGCAGGGCGTGCGTCTGCATCACCAGCTCCATGACGCCGTAGGGCGTATGATAATCCGCCCTGGTTTCCCGCTCCGGCACAAAGCGCTGCTCGGCAGTGACCGCACCATGCCGCAGGATAACCATTTCATCAGCGGACAGCTTGATGGTGGTCGGCACCCTGTCCTGCCCGTCAGCAGGCCTGTCCTCATAGCGGAGATAATGCTTGCCGCCCTTGAAGCAATACCTGCCCCTCATGCTCCGGCACAGCTTCTCCACATGGCCGTCAGGCGCTTCCTGCCTGGCTTCAATGCTTATCCTTACACTATCCAACACAACAAAGCTCCTCGGTTATTTTCTCACAGATGTTCTATTATTCTGGTTCAAACAAAACTATACATTATTATAAACCAAACAGCGTAAATTGCCAATAGATAAAATAAAAAAGGAACCGCAAAAAATACGATTCCTTGAAAAATTTACTCTACCGCTATATCAATCTCTACTACATGACCGCCCAAATCCATGTTGACAGTCAGAAACTGTCCCGCGCTTATGCGTATCTGGGCGCCGACGCCCACGGTCAGGCTCGGTGTGGAAATATCCACCTCCCTGCCCAGCGCCGCCAGATTGGTGGCCGCATTGGCAGTCAGCATGTTGGACATCTCGGAAATGGCACTCTGGGCCATCTCATCGAAGGAAGCGATAGGCATTCCCATCATCATAGTAGAGGCAATAAACTTAGCAGTTTCCTCATCCATGTTATAAACCACGTTGCCGCGGATTTCCTTTGTAAAACCTACCAGAACAGATACCCCGAGGCTCTCGATATGCTTATCCTTTACCCCCATGCCGGTCCGCTCAGGCGTTGGAAATCCCATTTGTGGCAATACCGTAGTGAATGCATCAATAAACGGATTGACCAATTTTACATCCATGTTCACACGCTCCTCGCAAAACCAACATTCATAAATATATCACCTATAGAAGTCTTGGCTTTGATATTAAAGGCTATCAGCTCAGGATTTGACAGCTTGATGTCCACTCCGCTGATAATCCCCGGAGGTGTCAGCCTCATTTCCCTGTCCTTGATTACATCATTAATCCTGGAGATACCGTGCCCCGCAATAATATTGCCGGATTCCTCCACTGCCGCCTGCGCCTCCGCGTCCGTCACGCTGTCCTGCTGCAGCACAGCCCCGGCAAAACCGCGCATGGTAGCCTCATCCATATAGAAGGCAACCCTGCCCCTCGGCTCTCCTACCACGCCGATAATCACAGCCACGCCGTTGACGCTCAATGGTCCGCTGTTTTCCTCCTGCACCTGAATCTCGCTCTCCAGGCCTGCAATCTGCTGCAGTCCCTCCTGCAAGACCTTGGCGTAGGTGGAAACATAAGAATCCCTGTAGACAGCATTCACACCCACATGCTCCTGACAAAGAATCATCAGCGTATCCAAAAGCTCATTCGTGCTGACAGGCTTCTGCAAAAAGGAGCTGATGCCGGCCAGACGGCCATGCATAATCAGCTTGGCATCCTTCATGGCACTAATCATGACAATCTTGCAACGGGAGTCCATGGCATGGATACGCCTGCTGCACTCAATACCATCAGCATCCGGCAGATTCATGTCCATAGTCACCACATCAGGCCTAGTCTTTGCATACAAATCTATCGCATGAGCAGCATTTTCTGCCATAGCGCAGACCTCAAAATTAGTTTTTGCCAGCATGGAACTAATCATCATCCGACTAATTTTGGAGTCGTCGACCACCATTACCCGAACTTTCTCCACCAAAATCACCTGCACTTCTCGTCAATACTAACATCTATATGTTACTTTTCGCCACGGAATGAAAAAACCCTCTTTATTCCTCAAGAAAATTTAAAATTTTTTCATCCCGGCCAACGTCAGGAGTACGAACAATAACGAATCCCCCATAACGGTTCGGTTAAAGGGGATTCATGCATTTCCTGTATTTTATTATATATTAGAACTGTCTACAGCGTCAAACAAATCTGTAATTTCTTTTGCAGGTTCTTTGTCCAGCTTGCTGACAACATAAATCGCCAATAAGCCCAGAGCAAAGCCCGGAATAATCTCGTACAGGCCAAAGAGCGCCAGCTGCTTCCAGACGAGGACGGTAACGCCGCCCACCACGATGCCGGCCAGCACGCCGTTCCTGGTGGTGCGCCGCCAGAACAGGGACATCAGCACTGCCGGCCCGAAGGTAGCGGCAAAGCCCGCCCAGGCATAGGCCACCATCTCAAGGATGAAGCTGTCCGGATTCATGGCGATGGAAATGGCCATGGCGGAAATCACCAGCACGGCGGCACGGCTCACCCATACCAGCTCGGCATGGGAAGCATCCTTCCTGATAACGGCCCGGTAAAAATCCTGGGAAAAGGCGGAGGCCGACACCAGAAGCTGCGAGGAAGCGGTACTCATGATGGCCGCCAGCACGGCGGACATAATCAGGCCGCCCATAAAAGGCGAGAAGAGCTGCTTCGTCATCACCAGCAGCACCGTCTCCACAGCCGGGCCGGACAGCGGCTCCGTCAGGTATATCTTGCCCACCATGCCCACGAATACGGCGGCAATCATGGCAATGATATACCAGCCTACGGCGATGCGCTTGGAGCGTTTCAGCTCACTGGTGGAGCTGATGGCCATAAAGCGCACCAGAATGTGCGGCTGGCCAAAGTACCCCAGGCCCCAGCCCATGAGGGAGATAAAGGCCACAAAGGAAATAGTGCTTCCGTCAGGATTCATGAAGGGATTGAAAAACGTCGGATTCACGATATCAATGGCCGTCATGGTGGTCTGCACGCCCCCCAGCATATACATGGCAAAGGCAGGCACCATCACGATGGCAAAGAACATCATGATGCCCTGGATAAAGTCGGTCCAGCACACGGCCATAAAGCCGCCGGTCAAGGTGTAGAAAACCACCACGAAGGCGCCAATCAGCACCGCCGTAGTATAGTCCAGCCCGAACAGGGTGCTGAACAGCTTGCCGCCGCTGACAAAACCGGAACCGGTATAGATAACGAAGAAAATAACGATAAAGATTGCCGGAATAATCCTCAGCAGATTGCTGTGGTCATTGTAACGGTTCTGGAAAAAGTCAGGCAGGGTCAGGGAGTTGTTTGCCATCTCCGTGTAGCGGCGCAGCCTCTTGGCCACAAAATGCCAGTTGGCCCAGGTGCCAAGCCCCAGCCCCACTGCAATCCAGGCCGAGCTGAGGCCTGCCAGGTATGCCGCCCCCGGCACGCCCATCATCATCCAGCCGCTCATATCGGAAGCCTCGGCACTCATGGCCGTAACCCATGCTCCCAGCTTGCGGTTGCCGATGATATAGTCATCCATGCTGTTTGTCCTGCGGTAATAATAAATGCCAATTGCCATCATCAGGGCCAGATAGAGGACAAAGGCGGTGATTACCATAATATTCTCCAATGCTATTCCTCCTATAAAAAATAATACATAACATTATATTAGAGAATCGTCATTTTGGCAAATTAATATACCTGTATACATTCAATATATATCCCGCCGCCGTCATTTTTCCGCAATAAAAACCGCAGCCAGCGGCATGGATTGCTCCATCAGGGATAAACACCGGCTGCGGTTTTTGCCTGCATGAAAAATTATTTCTCATCCCCGCTTTTTGCAAGGCCACAGCACCGCCATTTGCAATACCGGCCGGGGAATGGTATGATTAGTCTGCTGAAGGCAGCGCAAGCAGACCAGACAGCAAAATAACCAAAACAACTAAAACAACCACATCAGAGGGAGGCTATATGAATATCATCGAAAAGGCAAAGGGACATTTTCTCACGCGGGAGTTTTTCCTGTTCCTGATAGTCGGCTGCATCAACACCTTCAACGGCACCTTTATCGCCTGGCTGTGCGGCCTTGTCAGTCCCTTCAACAACCTGAACTTCAACATCGGCTACCTGACGGGCAACATCATTGCCTACTGGATGAACAGCCGCTTCATCTTCCACGAAAGCCTGTCCCTGACGCGCTACGTAAAATTCTTCATCTCCTACATCCCCAACTACATCATCCAGAATATCATCGTGCTGATATTCTACAACATGCTGGGCTTCCCGCCGGTAGTCAGCTACCTGCTGGCCGCCGTGCTGGGCATCCCTGTCACCTTCCTGATGGTAAAAATCTTTGCCTTCGGCAGATAGGCGGGGCGCACCGGCAGCAGCCACAATTTGACGGCGCCCCCGGCGACAGCGTTCTGCCGTAACGCCACTAAAAAAATCCCTCATGAGCGGAGGGATTTTTTTAGTGTGTATTATATTTAGGAGAGTTAGCTTTTTCGAGGATATGCTTTCCTCAAGCCTGTATATAATATAGCACAGTTGAGAACTATTTTCAAGTATTATTTGAGAATTTTTCTCAATTTATTTTTACGCACATATATCTGCCGAAACACAGCAAAAAAACTTACCTGAAATCCTCCCTTTCCTCATCCTTCGGCTTGCCCCGGGCAATGAGATACAGAGGACGATGCTTTACCTCTTCAAACACCCTGCCCAGGTATTCCCCCAGAATCCCCAGCACAATCATCTGCATGCCGCCAAAAAACAGCACGCAGGCCGTCAGGGTCGCCCAGCCTGCCACGGCATCGTTCAGGATATACTTGGAAATGAAGACGTGGATTATCATTAAAAGGCTCAAAATGCCGCACACCGTGCCGATGTACAGCCCCAGCCGCAGGGGCAGGTTTGAATAGGCCAGCACCCCGTCAATGGCAAAATTCAGCATCTTTCTAGGTGAAAACTTGGACACGCCGGCAAACCGCTTGGGTGCCACAAACTCGATCTGCACCTGACGAAAGCCCATGGCGCCAATCATGCCGCGGATGAAGCGGGCATGCTCCCGATAGCGGCGGAAGGCCCTGACCACCACCCTGTCCATGAGGCGGAAATCAGAGCCGCCCTCCTGAATATGCACATTGGACAGCTTGTTCAGCACCTTGTAATAGTAATAGGAGGTCAGCTTCTTCATGGCCGAGACGCCTTCCGTGGTCTTGCGGATGGTCTGCACCACCTCATAGCCCTGCTCCCACTTCTCCAGCAGGACAGGTATCAGCTCCGGCGGATGCTGCATGTCCCCGTCCATGGTAATCACGGCATCACCGTCAGCATGGTCAAGGCCGCAGGTCAGGGCCAGCTGATGGCCTGAATTGCGGGCCAGGAAGATGGACTGCACGCGCTCGTCCCGCTTCTCAAGGCCGCGCAGTATTTCGCGGCTCCTGTCCTTGGAACCATCGTCCACATAGATAAGCTCAAATTCATAGGCCAGCGGCTCCATCACGCTGCGGACGCTCTCATAAAAATGCTCTATATTGTCCTCTTCATTGAAAACCGGTACAACAATGGATATTGTTTTCATCTTAACACGAACCTTCTGTCACAAAAAAATAACGCTATAACGTATCTATTATAGCGTTATCTTATGAAATTAACAAGTATTAGCGCCGTCTGCGCTGCAAAGCCTTCGGCCTGCCCAGCACCTCGGCGGAAACGATGGCCTGCACCAGCGAAACATGCATCACCCCGGCAGGACGCGGTTCCCCGGCCGGTGCCCGGGCCTGCTGCCCCTTGCCCTGTTCCTTGGAACCGGCATCCTTTCCGGCAGCCTGCCTGCGCCCCTCCTCCTCCAGATATCTCTGATAAGGATTGTGTACCTCTTCATACTCGGCGGGATGGTGGGGACGATGCTCCGCCTCCGTCCTGATGCGCGGCTGGGGAATCGGCTTGATATCCACCGTCACCTCGGCGGGACGCCTGATGTCAGGCAGAGGGGCATTCTGCGGAAAAGGCTTCGATTTCTTTACCTTTGGCTTTTTCTTATCCCCCAGATTGCCGATGATGATGGCTGTGACAAACACGAGAAAAGGAGCCAGCGAGGCCAGCGTATCCATCCAGCGCTCCAGCCGGCCAAAAAAGCCCGCCATATCCAGCATATCCATACAATCACCTACTTACTTTATGGCAGGCGGCGTAAGCTGGCTATCCCCCGTACTTCTGCTGATGCTGTCGCGCATATCCGTGTCTGCCTTGATATTGCTCAGGTTGTAATAATCCATCACGCCCATGTTGCCGCTTCGCAGGGCCTCTGCCAGAGCGTGAGGCACCTCTGCCTGCGCCTCCACCACCTTGGCTTCCATCTCCTGGGTATAGGCCTTCATCTCCTGCTCCTTGGCAACAGCCATGGCACGGCGTTCCTCTGCCTTGGCCTGGGCAATCCGCTTGTCGGCCTCCGCCTGATCCGTCTGCAGTTCCGCACCAATGTTGCGCCCTACATCCACATCGGCAATATCAATGGAGAGAATCTCAAAGGCCGTACCGGCATCCAGTCCCTTGCCCAGCACCGTCTTGGAGATATCGTCCGGATTGGCCAGCACATCATTGTGGCTTTCCGAGGAACCCACCGTGGTAACGATGCCCTCGCCTACACGGGCAATGATGGTCGGCTCGCCGGCACCGCCTACCAGCCGGTCAATGTTGGCACGCACGGTAACCCTTGCCTTGATTTTCAGCTCGATGCCGTTCTTTGCCACGGCGGAAACCACCGGCGTCTCAATCACCTTCGGATTAACGCTCATCTGTACTGCTTCCAGCACGTCGCGCCCGGCCAGGTCAATGGCGGCAGAACGCTCAAAAGGCAGGGGAATCTGGGCACGATGGGCGGCAATCAGCGCGTCCACCACCTTGTCCACGTTACCGCCGGCCAGAAAATGCGCCTCCAGCTGGTTGACCTCCACATCAAGGCCCGCCTTGTTTGCCTTAATCAGCGGCATGACAATCTTGGAAGGCGTTACCTGGCGCATGCGCATGCCCACCAGCGTAATGATGTTCAGCGGCACGTTGGCTGCCCTTGCGGCAATCCACAGCCGCAGAGGCACAAAATGCAGAAACAGGGCAACAAAGATTATTGCCAGTATCAGAAAAATTATACTCGAAATCATAGACTTCCATCCTTTCAAAAATCCAACATAGCTCACGGCGGCAGCCATGAACAGCGTCTATCTATCTCACCACCACGCGGCCGCCTGTAACGGCAACCACGGTGACTTGACGACCCTTTTCAATGTAATCGCCCTCGGATACCACGTCCACCGGCTCACCGTCAATGACCACGGTTCCCGCCGGCCGCAGCTCCCTGGTGACGATGCCCTGCCTGCCCACCAGCTTATCATGCTCCGGCGCGCTGACATAGCCCTTGTCCGTAGAGGTCTGGTCTTTCAGCACCATGCTGTGCCACAAATTAGCAAAAAATCCCATACGGCTTCCCCTTTCCAAAAACTGCACATTAGTTTTCTAATATTATTGCAGATAAATATGAAAAATGCAAGGAAAAAATCAGCCTGACCGCCACAGGGGCCACAGCACAAAAAAGAGGCTACCATCAGGTAGCCTCCGAAGTTCATATATGGTGGGCGCTAACGGGATCGAACCGCTGACATTCTGCTTGTAAGGCAGACGCTCTCCCAGCTGAGCTAAGCGCCCATATATAAGGGAAGTAAAATACATCCCCGGTTAAATCAAAGTGGTGACGCGTACGGGATTCGAACCCGTGAAGCCGCCGTGAAAGGGCGGTGTCTTAACCACTTGACCAACGCGCCATTTGGCTCCTCGAGCAGGATTCGAACCTGCGACAGCCTGATTAACAGTCAGGTGCTCTACCGACTGAGCTATCGAGGAGTGTTATGTCACATGACGTCGACAAGTGTTATTATATGACATCCAGAAAAAAAATGCAAGCACTTTTT
>NZ_JBJDWZ010000117.1:0-7693 GCF_051866355.1 Anaerovibrio sp.
AGGCAGTGGTTCCTGCCTGTCCTGTGCCGGTGTCCATTGATACCTTCAAGGCGGAAACGGCGGCCTTTGCGGCGGAGCATGGCGTGCATATACTGAACGATATCTGGGGGCTGCAGTATGAAGAGGAGCCGGGCGAGATGGCTCAGGTGGCAGTCCGGTATGGGTTGCCGGTAGTGGTTATGCACAACAGAAATTCCAAGGAATACAAGGGCGATATCATTGACAGCATGCGGGCCTTTTTTATGAAGTCCATTGACATAGCAGAAAAGGCTGGCGTGTCTTATGACAAGCTGATTCTGGATCCTGGCATCGGGTTTGGCAAGACCGTGGAGGGAAATCTGGAGGTAATGAACCGCCTGCAGGAGCTGAAGCAGTTTGATGGCAGGAGATATCCCCTGCTTTTGGGAACCAGCCGCAAGAGCTTTATCGGCAATACGCTGGACTTGCCGGTGGATGAGCGCATGGAGCCTACCGGCGCCACCTGTGTGCTGGGGATTACCAAGGGCTGTGAAATCATGCGGGTGCATGACGTGCTGCCAATCAGCAGGATGTGCAGGATAACGGATGCGATTCTGGCGGCAGGCAGTCGCAAGGAATAAACAGGAAGCGATGAAAAATGCTTTGCCCCCTGCATCTGATATGAGGATGTATGCCGGTGCAGCAGGGCAGAAAGGGATTGTGTATGGATAGAATTACCCTTACGGGGATGGAATTTTTTGGCTATCATGGTGTATTGCCGGAGGAAAACAAGCTGGGACAGCGGTTCGTGGTGGACCTGGTGCTGGAGCTTGATCTGCATCAGGCAGGACTGAATGATGATTTGAACGCCAGCATCAGCTATGCCGAGGTATATCAGGAGGTCAAGGAGCTGGTGGAGGAAAGCCATAAGCCTATGAAGACTATTGAGGCACTGGCTGAGCTGATTGTCAGCATGCTGTGGACGAAATACAGCAAGCTGGAGCATATTACGGTTACCGTACACAAGCCGGGGGCGCCGGTGGCCGGAATTTTCCGTGATGTGGCCGTCACCCTGGAGCGATAGGAGTCGGGGCGGCTGAAAATACAGAAGAGGGCAAAGGGGAGGCTGGAGGATGGAAAAGTATACTTGCTATCTCAGCCTGGGAGCCAATCTGGGGCGCAGGCTGGAAACGGTCTGCCGGGCTGTGGAGCTGCTTGAAAATACAGAAAAAATTCAGGTGAAGTGTGTATCTTCTATGTATGAAACTCCACCTTGGGGCAAGCTGGATCAGCCAGCCTTTATCAATTGTGCAGTGGCTGTAGAAACAGGTTTGGAGCCTTTTGAGCTTTTGCATAGCTGTCAGGGGATAGAGAAGGCCCTGGGCAGGGTGCGCCATGAGCATTGGGGGGCCAGAACCATTGATGTGGATATGCTGTATATTCCCGGCATATCGGTGGATACGGCAGAGCTGAAGCTGCCGCATCCCTACATGCTGGAAAGGGCCTTTGTACTGGTGCCGCTGGCGGAAATTGCCCCGGAGCTGATTCTGGCAAACGGCCTGACGGCATCTCAGTGCCGTGACAGGCTGGAGGACAGGGACAGCATAGTGAAAAGAGGTGTATTTGCGTGGAGGAAAAAAGAGATGATGCCGTCGTCAGAGTGATGACCAGGCAGGAAAAGATTGAGTACGATGATATTACCATAGAGGATTGCGGCTTTGATGATGCAGCAGAGGGCAGGCGGTCAGAGGGCGGACGGCCGGAAAGCTTTAACGAGGCCTATGAGGATACAGGGAGCCGCAGCCAGGATTTTCGGCAGAATTTCCGCAGCTATGGCGGCGGCAGAGGGCCGCGGGTGTATACCTTTGGCATGGGTTCAGGGCTTACCGCCTGGCAGAAGTGGAAATACAGGATTATCGGAGCCTTGGTGGCCGCGGCTATTATCTGGTTCCTGATTTTTGTGGCGCTGCCGGTGGTGGCAGTGGGCGTTGTAGTGGCCATGATAGCCTATATGCTGTACAGCTTTTTCAGCTGATGCGGCCGGTATGAAATATACCCATTCTCCACGCTGTTTGCTGACAGGCACTGGGGAGAGTGGAGATTGTTGCGAGGTTGTGGAATTGTAATGGAGCGTTTGCAGAAAATTATCAGCAAAGCCGGGGCGGCTTCCCGCCGGGAGGCGGAGCGGCTGATACTGGCCGGGCGGGTGACTGTCAATGGCCTGACGGTTACGGAGCTGGGAACACAGGCGGATGCCGACAGGGATGTTGTAGCTGTCGACGGCGTGAATATCGGCGCCCCGAAGCAGAAGCTGTATTTTCTGCTGAACAAGCCCGGAAAATGCATCTCCGCTGTCAGGGATGACAGGGGACGCCGCACGGTGGTTGATTTGTTGCCGGAGGTGGAGGAGTATATATACCCTGTAGGGCGTCTTGATTACGATACGGAGGGTCTGCTGCTTTTGACCAATGACGGCGAGCTGATGAACGGCCTCCTGCATCCCAGGTATGAGATTGAAAAGACCTATATTGCCAGGGCGCAGGGGCTGGTGACGGCAGATGACATCAGACAGCTGTGCAGGGGGGTTATGCTGGAGGACGGCATGACTGCCCCGGCCAGGGCAAAGCTTTTGGAGGTGGCGGATAATGGTGCATGGAGCAGGGTGCAGCTCACCATTCATGAAGGGCGCAATCGTCAGGTGCGCCGCATGCTGCAGGCTGTGGGGCACAGGGTGCAGTCCCTGAAGCGGACAGCCTTTGCCGGTCTGACGCTGGCGGGGGTGCCGCGGGGGCGGTACAGGAGCCTGACGGCAGGCGAGGTTGACAGGCTGAAGAAAATCGCAGGCGCGGCGGCAGAGGTGCCTGCCGGAGCAGGGCACAAGGAGTCGTGACCGGATGGAAAATATTGCAAATAATAATGCAAATGAAATAAACATGAACAGCGTCATTGTGGTGGGAGCCGGGCCTGCCGGTATGATGGCGGCCATCAAGGCGGCAGAAAATGGCGCTCAGGTGACGGTGCTGGAAAAGATGGCAAGACCCGGCAAGAAAATGCTGATTACCGGCAAGGGACGCTGTAATATCACCAATGTGGCAGAAAAGCAGGAGCTGATAAAGAATATTCCGGGGAACGGAAAATTTCTGCACAGCTGTTTAAAGGCCTATGACAATGAGGATGTCCAGCTTTTTTTTCAGGGGCTGGATGTACCTGTCAAGACAGAGCGCGGCGGCAGGGTTTTTCCTGTCAGTGACCGTGCCGCCGATGTGGTGGAGGCCATGGTGCTACGGCTGCATGAGCTGGGCGTACGGCTGGTGACTGATGCCAGGGTGGCGGGACTTTTGCTGGAGGACGGCACAGGAGGCGTAAGGCGCATAGCAGGCGTCAGGACTGCTGACGGAAGCGAGTACCATGGCAGTGCCGTGATTGTGGCTACCGGCGGCGCCTCTTATCCGGGGACAGGCTCTACGGGGGATGGCTACGGCTGGGCGTCGGAGGCAGGGCATCACGTAGTGAAGCCACTGCCTGCATTGGTGCCTCTGGAGGCAGAGGATGACTGGGTAAAGGAGCTTTCAGGACTGGCCCTGAAAAATGTACGCGCTGTCCTGCTTTCTGATGGCGAAAGGGCGGCGGACATGTTCGGGGAGATGCTGTTCACCCATTTTGGCGTCAGCGGCCCCATTATTCTGTCCCTGAGCCGTCAGGCGGCACAGCTTATGGATGAGGGACATTTTTTGGAGCTGGAGATAGACCTGAAGCCGGCCCTGACCCTTGAACAGCTGGATGCACGCCTTTTGCGGGATTTTGAAAAATATCAGCGCAAGGAAATCAAGAACGGCATGAAGGAGCTGCTGCCGGGACGGCTGATTGAGCCGGTGCTGGATGCAGCTTATTTGAAGCCTGAGCGGATGGTAAACACCGTTACCAGGGAGGAGCGGCACCGGCTGGCGCAGGTTCTCAAGGGGCTGGGCATGGTTATTTCCGGGACGCGTCCCATCGCCGAGGCCATTGTGACCGCCGGAGGCGTGGATGTCAGGGAAATCAATCCCAAAACCATGGAATCAAAGCTGGTGCGGGGATTGTACTTTGCCGGTGAGGTTGTGGACGTGGACGGCTACACCGGCGGCTTTAACCTGCAGGCGGCTTTTTCCATGGGAGCGGCTGCGGGAAACTGGAGCGTCTGGAACAGCGAAGGCTGAATGAAATCATAGAGAATGGGAGGCCGATTTATGGCTAACAGAGTAGTCGAAAAGATAAAAAAGGGATTAAGGGGAGAGCTGACAATACCGGGAGACAAATCCGTTTCCCATCGCAGCGTTATGTTTTCGGCCCTGGGGGATACCCCTGTGCGCATTACAAACTTTTTGCCGTCGGCGGACTGCCTGTCCACAGTGGGCGTCATGCGCAGTCTGGGAGCAAGGGTGGATATCATCAGCCCTACGGAGCTGGTGGTGACAGGCAACGGCCTGCATGGGCTCAGGGAGCCGGAGACGGTGCTGGATGCAGGCAACTCCGGCACTACCCTGCGCCTGATGATGGGCATGCTGGCACCGCAGAATTTTGTGTCTGTATTTACCGGTGACAGCTCACTGCACAAGCGGCCGATGGGCAGGGTGATTAAGCCCCTCAGCCTGATGGGGGCCAATATTGCAGGGCGGGCAGGCAACACAAAGCTGCCCATTACGGTGATTCCTGCCGCTGGCAGGCTGCAGGGCATTACCTATGAAATGCCGGTGGCCAGCGCCCAGGTAAAGTCAGCTATTTTGCTGGCGGGGCTTTTTGCAGACGGCACGACTATTGTTGTAGAGCCATATACATCGCGCAATCATACAGAGCTGATGCTGGAGGCTTTCGGCGTGGAGCTGGGCTACAAGGGAACGGCCATCAGCCTGCAGGCTCCGGAAAAGCTGATTGCCCCGGCAGAAATCATTGTGCCGGGAGATATAAGCTCGGCGGCCTTCTGGCTGGTAGCGGCATCGGTTATTCCTGACAGTGAACTGCTTTTGAAGAATGTGGGCATCAATCCTACCCGTACCGGAATACTGGATGTGCTGCAGGCCATGGGGGCGGATATTTCCCTGCTGAATAAGCGCTGCAGCGGCAGTGAGCCGGTGGCGGATATTCTGGTGCGCTCTGCCAGACTGCACGGCACCAGCTTTGGTGCGGATATCATGCCGCGGCTGGTGGATGAGATTCCGGCTATTACGGTGGCGGCCATGTTTGCCGAGGGAGAAACTGTGATTACCGGGGCTGGCGAGCTGCGCGTCAAGGAAACGGACCGCATTCAGGCCATCAGCGACCAGTTCAACAAGCTGTGCCCATGCATCACGGCTACGGAGGACGGCCTGATTATCAGGGGCGGCAGCGGACATAAATGGCAGCAGGGCACCTGCTTCAGCTATGACGACCATCGCATCGCCATGACGCTGGCTATTGCCGGTATGGCAGGCAGTGGCGTAGAGATTGAGCAGCCTGACTGCGTGGCTATTTCCTATCCTGATTTTTATGAAGAAATGATGAAGCTGTACTGATTGTGAGGGAGAGAAAGCATGAATAATCTTATCGTGGCTATAGACGGGCCTGCCGGTGCAGGCAAGAGTACGGTGGCACAGCTGGCGGCCAGGGAGCTGGGCTGTACCTATATTGATACGGGTGCCATGTACAGGGCAGTGGCCTGGAAAACGCTGCAGCAGCACAAGCCGGTGACGGATGAGCTGATTGTCGGCGTGGTCGGGGACATACACGTGGAGCTGGAGTATGTTGACGGCAGGACGCTGGTTTTTGTGGACGGCACTGATGTGACAGGGGAAATCCGCACGCCGGAGGTGACGGGAATCGTTTCGCAGGTGGCGGCCCTGGGGCCTGTCCGCAGCAAAATGGTGGAGCTGCAGCGCCGCATGGCGGAGAACGGCTCCGTGCTGATGGATGGCCGGGATATAGCCACCAATGTACTGCCAAATGCCAATGTGAAGATTTTCCTGACTGCCTCTATCGAGGAACGGGCGCGCCGCCGCTACAAGGAAATGAAGGAAAAGGGATACGAGGTGACCCTGGAGGGGCTGCAGAAGGATATTGCCGCCCGCGACAAGGCAGACAGCGAGAGGGAGATTTCGCCTCTGCGGCAGGCACCTGATGCAGAGCTTCTGGATACCAGCAGCATGGGCATTGATGAGGTTGTTCAGGCCATTGTAGACCGGTGCAGGAATGTGTGACCGACAGGAGAAAGCAAAATGTTCTACAAATGCTTAAAATTATTTTTTCAGATAATATTTGGCATTCTGTTTCGTCCCATTATCAAGGGCAGGGAAAATGTGCCCATGGAGGGCGGCATGATCATGGCGGCCAACCATCTCAGCAACTGGGATCCGCCTATGGCCGGTACGTATATGCCCCGTCCTGTGGCATATATGGCTAAGGAGGAGCTGTTCAGGCCGGCTATTGCCGGAGCGGTCATCCGCAGGCTCTATGCCTTTCCCGTCAAACGGGGAGCTGCTGACAGGGGGGCCATCAAGACCGCGCTGGGGATTCTGAAGCAGGGGCTGTGCCTGGGCGTGTTCCCGGAGGGCACCCGCAGCAAGACCGGCAGGCTGGGCAAGGCAGAGTCAGGGGTGGCCCTTCTGGCCGCCATGGGCAAGGTGCCGGTGGTGCCTGTGGCGATTATCGGCACCAATAAGATTTTTCAGAACGGCGGCCTGCTGCCAAGAATAAAAATTATTTTTGGCGAGCCTCTTTATTTCGAGGGAAAGCACAACGACAAGGAAGCGTTAAATGCCTTTTCGGAAAAAATCATGAGCCGGATTTCTGCCATGATTGACGAGAATGAAGCAGTTTATAAAAAAAATTGAAAAAATGATAAATTTACATAGCCAATCTGTAAAATTCATGATATAATGGCAGAGTGTTTTAAGTTGCAGTTTTCTATTTTGAGTTTTGTTTTGAGGTGACCTGATGCGGGAAGTTTATTTGGCGGAAAATCTCGGTTTCTGTTACGGGGTCAAGAGAGCCATTCAGCTTGCGGAGAATTCGGTGACGCCTCAGAGCAGGTCATATACCCTGGGGCCAATCATTCACAATCCGCAGATGGTTGCGAGGCTGGCAGAAGAGGGGATAGGCAAGATTGAAACACTGGATGAAATCACCGAGGGGACGGTCATTGTCCGTTCTCATGGCGTAGGGCCTCATGTTTATGACAAGATTGAGGCCAAGGGACTGAATCTTGTGGACGCTACATGTCCTCATGTGCGCAAGGCCCAGAATTCTGCGAAGAGCCTGGCCGATGAAGGCTATCAGGTGGTCATCGTGGGTGACAAGAATCACCCGGAGGTGCGCAGTATTCTTGAGTGGGCCGGTGAGGGCGCCGTGGCGGTGGATACAGAGGCGGAGGCCGAGGGCCTGCCTGTGTACGGCAGGCTGGGGATTGTTTCCCAGACTACCTTCTCCGGTGCCAGATTCAAGAAAATAGTGGGCGTTCTGCTGGACAAGTCCTCGGATGTGAGGATTATCCGCACCATCTGCACAGCGACAGATTTGCGCCAGTCAGCGGCGGTGAAGCTGGCCGGTGAGGTTGAGCTGATGATAGTGGTGGGCGGCAAGAACAGCGCTAATACGACAAAGCTGGCCCAGCTTTGCTCGGAAAAATGTAAAACATACCATATCGAAACGGCCGAAGAGGTCTGTGACGAGTGGTTTGCTACAATAAAAAAAATTGGTATTACAGCGGGTGCTTCAACGCCTGACT
>NZ_JBJDWZ010000117.1:7793-11674 GCF_051866355.1 Anaerovibrio sp.
CTGATCCATGGCTGGAGAAGGCTGAGAAGTACACCGAGGGTTCCATCATCAGCGGTACTATCATCAAGCTGACTGACTTTGGTGCATTCATGGAGATTGAGCCGGGCTTTGATGGCCTGATTCCTATGGGCGAGCTGGCTACCAAGCGCATTAACCGCGCAGATGAGGCTGTAGAGCTGAACCAGCAGGTAAATGTAAAGATTCTCCACATCGACATGAAGAGAAAGCGCATTTCCCTGAGCATTACCAAGGCTAACAGCGCAGAGGCTGCTGAGTAATTCGGCGTCCAACAAAACAAAGATTTTTTGCAAGGAGTGGTGGGTTCATCACTCCTTACTTTCTGTTACAAAGGAGGGGAAAGATGTACGGCAGAATACTGAAGGTTTATCCCGGCAGTCTGGCGGAAGAGCTGGAGCTGGTTCCGGGGGATAAGCTGCTGGAGATTAATGGCATGAAGCTACGGGACATTATTGATGTGAGCTTTGCCTTTGCCGATGAGGAAATCACCATGCTGGTGGAGCATGAGGACGGCCAGCAGGAGGTCTATGAATTTGACAAGGATTATGATGAAGAGCTGGGGGCGGAGTTTGAGTCAGCCGTTTTTGACGGCATCAGGCACTGCGCCAACAACTGCCTGTTCTGCTTTGTGGACCAGGTGGCACCAGATATGCGGGAAAGCCTGAACATCAAGGACGATGACTACCGCATGTCCTTCCTGTATGGCAATTTCATCACCATGACCAACATGGTGGATGCGGACTTCCAGCGCATAAGGCAGTATCATCTTTCCCCGCTGTTTGTTTCGGTGCAGTGTACCAATCCTGAGCTGAGGCGGAAGATGCTCCGCTGTAAAACGGCGGGCAACCTGTCCGTGCAGCTGGACAAGCTGGAGGCGGCGGATGTGGAGTATCACACCCAGATTGTCCTGTGCCGTGATTTGAATGATGGTGCGGAGCTGGAGCGTTCCCTGCAGGATATCATTGCCCGTCAGCCCCATGCCCTGTCCGTGGCCATTGTGCCGGTGGGGCTGACAAAGTTCCGGCAGGATTGCTTTCCCCTGAAATCCTTTGACAAGGAAAGCGCGGCCAGGGTGGTGGAGCAGGTAGAGACATATCAGCGCAGGCAGCGGGAAAAGGATGGCCGTACCTTTATCTATCTGGCAGATGAGTTTTACCTGCTGGCTGGCAGGGAACTGCCGCCGGCAGAATACTATGACGGCTTTCCACAGCTGGATAACGGCATCGGGCTGGCGCGTAATTTCGTGGAGGAGTTTGAGGAGGCCGCGGCTATGGATGAGGATACGGTAACTGCTGCTCATCCGGAGCAGGGGAAAGCCCTGCATCTGGCCGTGGTGTCCGGCACATCGATTGCTCCCCTGATGGAGAAGCTGGCCGGTTCTGTCCGGTCTGAGCGCCTGCATGTTACTATGGTGCCTGTCACAAACAATCACTTTGGCACTACGGTCAATGTGTCAGGCCTTCTGACGGCCGGGGATATGCTGGCGGCATTGGCGGAAGCGGCAGGTGATGCGGATGGCATCCTTATTCCGGAATCGGCCCTTAGAACCGGGGACAATGTTTTTCTGGATGATATCACCCTGAGCGAGTTTTGCGGCAGGCTGCCCTGCCGCGTGGAAACAGTAGGCAGTGGCAGTGAGTATTTCCATGCCCTGACGGATTGGGAAAATTATAGCGGCGTAGGCGATACGGCCGCTTCCTATATGTGGCAGAGCAACGCTGCCTATACCAAGAGAGGAGGAATGTAGTATGAGTAAACCTATCGTAGCCATTGTAGGGCGTCCGAATGTGGGCAAATCCACCTTGTTCAACCAGATTGGCAAGAGGCGCGTTTCTATTGTGGACGACATGCCGGGAGTTACCCGTGACCGCATCTATATGGATGCCGAATGGCTGAATCATACCTTTACCATGATAGATACAGGCGGCATTGAGTTTGAGGATGATGACCACATCCTGAAATCCATGCGCCAGCAGGCTCTGGTGGCCATGGAGGAAGCCGATGTCATAGTATTCGTGGTGGATGGCCGTGCGGGGCTGACCACTGCGGATGAAGAGGTGGGCCGCATGCTGCGGAACACCAAGAAGCCTGTTATTCTGGCGGTAAACAAGATTGACAGCCCGCAGATGGAGGCCGGCGTGTATGAATTTTACAGCCTGGGATTGGGAGAGCCGCTGGGCATTGCCGCGTCAAATTCCCTGGGACTGGGCGACCTTCTGGATGCAGTGGTGGCGGCCTTTCCGGAAACTGATGGCGAGGACAAGGAGGAGGACGAAATCAGCATCGCTGTCATCGGGCGTCCTAATGTGGGCAAGTCCTCTATTGTCAATGCCCTGATTGGCGAGAACCGGGTGATTGTCAGCAACGTGCCTGGAACCACTCGTGATGCCATCGATACCCATTTTGTGTCCGACAACATAAAGTTTATGCTGATTGATACGGCAGGCATGCGCCGCAAGGGCAAGATTGACGAGGCTGTAGAGCGTTACAGCGTCATGCGCTCCCTGCGTGCCGTCGATAGGGCCGATGTGGTGCTGATGGTTATCAATGCGGAGGAAGGCATCACGGAGCAGGACAAGAAGATTGCCGGTTATGCCCATGAATCAGGCAAGGGCGTCATCATTGTCGTGAACAAATGGGATGTATTCCCGGACAAGGATGACAAGTCCACCCTGCGCTTTACCGAGGATTTGCGCGATGAAATCGGCTTCCTGCAGTATGCGCCGGTGCTGTACACCTCCGCCCTGACAGGCCAGCGCATCCATCGCATTACGGAGCTGGTAAAGTATGTGGCTGACCAGCAGTCCATGCGCATTCAGACCAGCGTGCTGAACGAGCTTATTCGTGACGCTGTGTCCGTCAATCCGCCGCCATCTCATCGCGGCAAGCAGTTGAAGATTTTCTTTATGACTCAGGCTGACATTCAGCCGCCGAAGTTCATCGTATTTGTAAATGACCCTGAGCTGATGCATTTCTCTTATCTGCGTTTTCTGGAGAACCGCCTGCGGGAGAGCTTTGGCTTTGAGGGAACGCCGTTAAAATTGATTGTTCGCGGACGCAAGGAAGAGGAGGATTTTTAAGATGCTGGATTTTATTGTGGCAGCTGCAATCAGCTATCTTCTTGGTTCTATTCCCAACGGCCTGATTCTGGGCAAGACTGTCTGGGGCGTTGATTTGCGTCAGCATGGCAGCAAAAACATTGGCGCTACCAACGCCTGGCGCACCATCGGCAAGGCCGGGGGTATCAGTATTTTTGCCCTGGACTTTTTGAAGGGTGCCATCAGTGCCTATCTGGGCCTTCATCTGGGGGGCAGCGAGCTGGCCGGTATCATCTGCGGACTGCTGGCCATTGCCGGTCATTCCTGGTCGGTATTCCTGTCCTTCAAGGGGGGCAAGGGTGTGGCCACAGGACTGGGGGTCATTGCAGCCCTCATGCCGACAGTTACCCTGATTGTCTTTGCTGTCTGGTTCGCCATTGTGTACTTCACCGGCTATGTGTCCCTGGGGTCCATTATCGGGGCGGCACTGGTGCCTATTCTGGCCCTGTTTTTCGGCCTGCACACCGAGTTTCTGGTGCTGGGGCTGATTGCGGCAGCATTCATCATTTTCCGTCACAAGAGCAATATTGAAAGGCTTCTGAATGGTACGGAGAGCAAAATCAAGGCGGCAAAATAATGTCGTGATACACAGATATATATACAGATTCTGAAAATATTTTTCAGTTAAATTTAGGAGTGGCTCCTGACTGGTTTTTGAACCGGTCAGGAGTTTTTTGTGCCCTGTTTTGGCACAGATTATCCTCTAAAACCTTTTGCAGAAAGTAACATGCAAGACATTTTATTGCGATTGTTAAAATTTTTATC
>NZ_JBJDWZ010000118.1:0-11597 GCF_051866355.1 Anaerovibrio sp.
CAATCTCACCAGTCTGATACTTGTCGCCCTTGCTCATGTCACTCTTCACATAGTTCATGTTGATGTCGAAGCAGTGACCGATAGAACCCCAAGTACCGATACCGTAGATAGCTTCCTTATCACCGGTACCGGTGGAAGAAGCATAGATTGCGCTTGCAGTCAAGCCGGTACCCTTGATTGGAATACCTGCCTGTACACCATCGGTTTCAGTACCGAGGAGCACGTTCTGGAAGCCCAGACCTCTCCAAGCACGACCTACATTAACCCATGCGCCGTTATCAAAGTTGCCTTCTACCCATACACGCTTGATGTTACCATCATGGCCGGACCAGGTCTTCTGGGAATACTTGCTAAAACCAGTGTTATAGCTACCATCATCACTGTAACGATGGTGGGTCTCAATCTGGGTCTTAACAGTCCAGTTGTCATTCACCTTGTAGTCACCGCGCAAATCCAGATAGAAACGGTCGTTGCTGCGGTCTACGCCATTAACATCCTTGTCATCATGGTCATACTGTGCGCGGAAGAAACCGTTGAAGTTTACCTTGCCAACCTGATTCTTCAAATCCTGCACATCAGCCTGCAGGGTCTTCAGCTCGGAGCCATACTCTGCCTGCATCTTCTCGATCAGAGCGCGGTCTGCAATATTTGCAGCTTCCATCTTATCAGTAGCACGAGCTACGATAACAGCCATCTCATAACGGCTGATAGCACGGTCACCAGCATAGGTGCCATCCGGCATACCTTCAATAATTCCGTCCTTTACCAGCTGATCTACGGCCTGATAAGACCAGTGATCCTTTGGTACATCTGCCAGACTGCCTTCTGCTGCCAGTGCAGTGCCGCTGATGCCAGCTGCCAAAGCCATAGCAACTGCCGCGCTCAAAATCTTCTTGTTCATCAAAATTCTCCTCCCAAAATAGATACATATCTTCTCCTGCCTACGCAAAGCAGGAGCTTCATCTATATAATGACCGGAAAACACATCCTCCGCATTGTCGCCCAATGCTTCCTTGTTTCCATCAAGCAGAGCCATGCAGGCACATATTCACCGGACATTCACAGGCATCCACGCCTGAGTGCGTCATTTTTAGTAGTGGAAAAGCCCCCCCGCCGCCCCCGCTCACACACACGGAGGCGGCTTTTCGGCTTTTCTTTTTTGTGGTCGGCCCTGCTACGGGGTGTAGTATAATAGGGCCTTCCACAAGGTGTCATATATTTTATTGAAAATAAAGGGGCAAATTAATAGTGGTTAAATCCTGCCAAACGTATCTGCAGTATGGCGGATTTCCTGTGCCAGCTTGCTGGTCAGAGCCTTGCCGGACACGCGCCATCTCCAATTCTGGCCTACAGTAGAAGGCTGATTGGTTCTGGCTGAATTATCCAGTCCCAGATAATCCTGCATAGGGATAATGCAGGTGGCCGCATTGCTGCGCATAGCAGCCGCAATCATAGGTTTATGTAAATCCTTAATAGGAGTTTTTGCATCACACAGATAGTCCCTTACCATCTGCATTTCTTCCTTGTTGATACTCTTGAACCAGCCCTGCAGGGTCTCGTTGTCATGAGTACCGGTGTAAACCACGCAATTCTCAATGTAATTGTGCGGCAGATAATCGCTTGCCGCGCCGGTGTCACGGGAATCAAAGGCAAATTCCAGAACCTTCATGCCAGGGAAGCCGCTGTCCTTTACCAGCTGACGCACAGTGTCAGTCATAAAGCCCAAATCCTCGGCGATTACCCTTCTGTCACCCAGACGCCACTTCATCGTGTTGAACAAATCCATGCCAGGGCCCTTTTCCCAATGGCCGTTGGTGGCATCCTTAGCACCATACGGAATGCTGTAGTATTCATCAAAGCCACGGAAATGGTCGATGCGCAGGACATCATACATGTTGAAGGCATACCATACGCGGCTCATCCACCAGTCAAAGCCGGTTTCCCTGTGATAATCCCAGCGATAAAGCGGATTGCCCCACAGCTGGCCGGTAGCGGAGAAGCCATCAGGCGGACAGCCTGCCACAGCAACCGGGTTGCTCTTTTCATCCAGCTGGAACAGCTCAGGATGGGACCACACATCGGCACTGTCCATCGCTACATAGATTGGAATATCTCCGACAATCTGGATTCCCTGGCTGTTGGCATAACGCTTCAAATCCTTCCACTGGCAGTCAAACTTGTACTGCAGGAACTTCTGGAACTCTATATCAAAGTAAAGCTTGTTTCTGTAATGCTCGATGGCGTAGCCGTAGCGGAGCTTGATATCCTCCGGCCACTCGTTCCAGCACTTGCCGCCGAAGAAATCCTTCAACGCCATGAACAGGGCATAATCCTCAAGCCACCATTCATTTTCGCGGACAAAGCGGTGGAAATCGCCATTCTGGTTGATATTGCTGCGCTCATAAGCCTTGCGGAGCAGCGGATAACGCCCCTCGTACAGCTTTGCATAGTCAATATCATCAGCCTTGCTGCCAAAATCCACGGCCGCAGTTTCCTCTGCGGTCAGCAGTCCCTCGCCGGTGAGCCAGTCCAGACTGATAAAGTATGGATTGCCGGCAAATGTAGAAAAGGACTGATACGGTGAATCGCCATAGCTGGTAGGCACCAGCGGCAAAATCTGCCAATAGGTCTGACCGGCTTCTTTCAGCCAGTCAATAAATCTGTAAGCGGTTTCATCAAAACAGCCAATGCCGTATTTGGATGGCAAGCTGCTTACAGGCATCAAAATTCCTGCACTACGTTTCATCGTGTCAATCCTCCAAATCAATTAATACGCCATAGTGATCCGAAATCACAGGCTCATCTTTTCCATCGAAGCAGGCTCTGCTCTTTTCTATGCCCGCCTTTTCACTGCACCAGATATGATCGATGCGCATTCCCTCAAGCATGTCCTCCTCGGACAGCTTGTCTCTCCATCCATCTATGACACCCTGGACGGTAACGCCAGAGCCCTTCTCCTCAGCCAGCAGGTATGTGTCATGCCAGCCGCTGGCGGCAATCAGGTCATACCCTTCGCCACGAACCTCTGCCGGACTGTTGAAGTCGCCCATGAGGAAAACCCTGCCCTCATGCTTCTGGGCAATCACCTCACGCTGCAGCTTCTGCCACTGTCCCTCAAAAGGCTCCACCTCATCGGTCCACCATCCCAGATGAACCGTGTAAAACCAATCCTCCGTGCCGGCCGGGCGCACACCAAGCGCATAGCGGGTACGCCAGTTGCCATAATCGGCATCCCTGCTCAAAAGCACCACATTGGTTTCGGCAATAGGCTTTTTGCTAAGAATAGCCAGCCCTTCATCATACTTGCTATAACCGAGCTTCATGGGAAGCCAGGTCCAGTTGTAGGCCAGGCCCCTGCTCCGAAGCTCCGCCGCCACGAGGGCTGCATGATTGTCAGCCTTGAGCTGACGCGGCTCCTTGCCGTTCCTGCACCTGCCATTCTGCAGTACAGGCACAGCCTCCGGAAAATCAGCTGTCTGGTTTACTTCCTGCATAGCGATAATATCAGGCTGGAGCTTTGCAATATACTCAAGGAAGTTTTTTGTTTTTTCATCGTAATTTTTTTCAATAATGCTATGGGTGTTGATACTCAAAAGCCTCATGATATTGCAAACCTCCAAACTGATACTATTAACACTTATATTTCTACTGATATTTGTTAATTTTGCCTGCGCATCTGATACCTGCCGATATCCCCCGCGCATCTGCTTCTATGTACTTTGTACTATATATTATGTGCTTCCTGCCTGCCGGCCGTAACCCGTGCCCTGCCACAACGGACAGGGCACAAATTACAACTGACTTGCTACAATAAATTGCTACTTGCTACGAGAATTGCTGCAAGAGAATGTCATTACAGGATATCGTTGATATCAGACTTCAATACATCAGCCTTCGGGCCGTATACAGCCTGAATACCATTGCCCTTTACGAACAGGCTCTGTGCGCCTTCAGCCTTCCAGGCTGCCAGGTCAGCAACCTTGGAGCTGTCCTTTACGGTTACGCGAAGACGGGTGAAGCAGGAATCTACCAGCTCAATGTTCTCACGACCGCCCAGGAGGCCGATGATGCGCTCAGCCTGGCCATTGTCAGCACCGGAGGACTTCTTGGAGCCCTTCTCTGCCTCTTCGTCAGACTCGGAATCAGAGTAGTTGCCAAGACGGCCCGGGGTAGCGAACTGGAACTTGCCGATTGCATAGTAGGAAACGGCAGCACCGATGATGAAGAACACGATAACAGTGAGTACGAAGTTTACAACATCGCCCATGAGGCCTGCGTTGCTTACCATAGGCAGACGGGAGATGAACTCCAGGTTACCAAAGGAATGCAGACGGAGGTCGATTACACCGGCCATTGCGAAGGCGAAGCCCTGCAGGATAGCGTAGAAGATGTACAGAGGAACTGCACAGAACATGAACATGAACTCGATTGGCTCGGTAACACCGGTCAGGAATACTGCCAGTGCAGTGGAGATGAACATGGACTTGTAGAGGTGACGCTTGTCAGCATCTACACGACGATACATACCGAATGCGAAACCAATCAGCAGACCGGATGCACCAATCATCTGGCCAACCTTGAAACGGGCAGGGGTTACAGTTGCGAGCAGCTGATCATAGGAAGCGGTGTCACCGGACTTAACGAAGTTAATCAGGTCGTTAATCCATGCCAGCCACAGAGGATCCTGGCCATATACGGTAGTGCCGGCACCGAGACCGGTCTGTACTACATAGGTACCGCCCAATGCGGTGTAGTTTACAGGGATAGTAATCATGTGATGGAGACCGAATGGAAGCAGGAGACGCTCAAGGGTACCATAGATGAATGGTGCCAGAAGCGGTGCGGTATCGGAGGAGTTTGCAATCCAGATACCGAAGCTGTTGATACCGCCCTGAATAGCAGGCCATACCAGAGCCATGATGATGGAGATGATTGCGGAGTATGCAATAACTACCATCGGAACGAAACGCTTACCATTGAAGAATGCCAGTACATCAGGAAGATTACGGAAGTTGTAATACTTGTTGTAAGCAATAGCACCTACGAAACCGGAGATAATACCTACGAATACACCCATGTTCAGGGCAGGTGCGCCCAGAGTGCTAACGAAATAATCCTTTACCAGAAGCTCCTGGCCAAACAGGGAATAAACAACTGCATCAGGGTTGCCGATCATGTCACCGGAAACACCGAAGATGGAACCGGTAATGCGGGTAATCAGGCAGAATGCGATAATAGCTGCGAATGCACCGCCGGCACGCTCCTTTGCCCAGGAACCACCGATTGCGATAGCGAACAAAATGTGAAGGTTGGCAATGATTGCCCAGCCCATATTCTCAAGAACCTGTCCCAGTGTCATCAGTGCGCTGATATCGCCGCACCAGAGCTGGAACACCTTACCGATGGATAATGCCAAACCGGCGGCAGGCATTACCGCTACTACTGTCAGCAGAACTTTACCAAGGTTCTGCAGTAAATCAAAGTTGATCATTGATTCCTTATTCTCCTTTTTCTCCTCTTTCTTAGCCGCAGGCTGAGGCTTTTCTTCAGCCTTCTTCGGAGCCGCTGCCTTTGCAGGCTCCGGAGCCTCCTCTGTGCGGCACTCAATCTGATAAACAGGCTGCTTGCCCGGTGTAACTGTTGCACCGATTGCAGTGTTTTTCAGAACGCCCTCCGGGCCGCCACAGAAAATAACAGGTGTTACGGACTCAATATTGTGCTCCTTGAGATACTCAAGGTCAACACGGGCTATTGGGTCACCAGCCTTTACCTTGGTGCCTGCTTCTACTTCTATAGTAAAAGGAACACCCTTCAGGCTTACTGTTTCCAGACCGACATGAACCAGAAGCTCAACCCCGTTCTCTGTCTGGAAGCCAAATGCGTGACCGGACTCTGCAACAGTAGTCAGTGTGCCATCCACAGGACTGCAGATGCGGCCATCGCTCGGGATAATGGCTACGCCATCACCGAGAATCTTGCCGGAAAACACCGGATCCGGTACATCTGTCAGCGGAACAACCTTGCCGCTAAGCGGTGAATACACCGCCGTCAAAATCGACTTTGCCATAATATCTACTCCTTCTCTTACTAGGGATTTTTCAGCGTCTTTTGAAACGCTTCCTCCACGAAGTGTTTCTTGTTTCTGAAACCCTGTAGCTATATTAAACCATATTTCTGCAAATAATGCAACACTTTTTTCAAGAAACTTGAAATTTTTTTTGAAATGTGATACATTGTATATGAAAGGAAATGGACAAATTTTCATTTCATATCATACAACAGCAAACAGGCTGAAATTCACTCTTTACTGATTCACTTATATATGAAAGGAGCCTATTTATGGCAGTAACAATCCGCGACGTAGCGGCGCTGGCCGGCGTATCGCCCGCAACGGTATCAAGAACCTGCAACAACAATCCGGCCATCAGTGCAGAAACCAGGGAGAAGGTATGGCAGGCAATCGCAACCCTGGGCTATCAGGTAGCCACCCCGGCCCCCAGTGCAACAGACATGGAAACAGGAGCCTACAGCGGCAGGGGCGGCGACAAAAGAACCCAGACCATCGGCATCATCATGCGCCCCCAGGCGCAGAAGGGCTACGACAATCCCTTCGTCACCCGCTCTATCCGCGGCATCAGCCAGGAGGCCATGGAGCAGAACTACTCTACTATTGTAGTTTCCGGCGAAACCTACGAGCAGATGCTGGAATATGTGCGGAAGCTGACCGCACAGCAGAAGGTGCAGGGCTTTGTCTTCCTCTACTCCGCGCTGGACGACCCGCTGATTTCCTATATGCATGAGAAGGAAATCCCCTTCGTGGTCATCGGCAAGGCCAGTGCCTATGTGAACGACACTATATATGTAGATAATGATAATCTGGTGGCGGGGCAGGAAGCCGCCAACTACCTGATTTCACTGGGCCACAAGCGGATTGCCTTCGTCTGTGACAACATCTCCCAGATATTCGCCTACGAGCGTCATGCAGGCTTCCGGCTGTCCATGATGCAGAACGGGCTGGATGTACCGGATGACTATCTCCTGTACGGCATCTCCATGCCGCTGGACGACGACTCTTCCATCGCAAAGCTCCTGAAGAGCGACCGCCGCCCGACAGCCCTGATTATTGTGGATGATACGGTGGCCCTGGCAACGCTGCAGATATGCCATGAAATGGGACTGAAGCTGCCGGAGGATTTGTCCATCATCACCTTCAACAACTCCATCATGGTCAAGCTGGCCAACCCGCCGCTGACCACCATCGACGTCAACTCCCGCCAGCTGGGGGTTGAGGCGGCCAGCCAGCTCATCAATCTCATTGAGCATCCGTATATGACCGCCACCAAGATTATCGTCCCGCATCACCTGGTGGAAAGAAAGAGCTGCCAGGCTCCCAAGGAATAAGCCCACCGGCCGCCCCTGCGGCCTGCTGTAAACAAAAGGCTGCCGTCAGCCCTGTTGCCCTAGCGGCAATATGACTGACAGCAGCCTTTTTTTATGTGAAAATGGTGAACTTTTGTATAAAATTTGTTCAAATCTGCCCACAATATATGAAATCTAGCTGAAAATATAGCCAGAAATTGTGCAACTGTTTAACTTTTTGTTGCGCAACTTCTGGCTTTTTGTTACATTACTGTTTCATGATTTTTGCATGAATTTTTATCTTGATTAACTTTTGAGTATATCTTGATTATATTTGTTTCATATGTTGCATGATTTGTTGGTGCGTTTTTGACCGCTTCATGCCAATATTTTTTTCTGCTTCGGTGCCAGGATTCTGGCGCTGTTCAGAACCACGGCCAGCGTGGCAGTGTTATGAATAACAGCCGCCCACAAAGGCGTGATTACACCCAGCGCTCCCAGCAGCATGGCGGCAGAGTTGACCGTAATCGTGGCCGTGAAGTTCTGGTGAATCAGACGCATGGTGCGCCTGCCCAGCTGCAGTGCCTCAATCAGCCGCGTCGGGTCCTCCGAGCGGATGGTGACAGCCGAGGTTTCCGCCGCCAGATCCGTCTGGCGGCTCCCCAGGGTCGTGCCTACGTGGGCAAAGGCCAGGGCCGGGGCGTCGTTGATGCCGTCCCCTACCATCATTACCGTGCCGCGCTTTTTCAGCTTCATCACGTAGTCTGCCTTGTCCTCCGGCAACACCTCCGCATGGTAGGAATCTATATCCATCTCCCGTGCCACCTGGGTCGCCACCGCTTCCGAGTCGCCCGTCAGCATGACGATTTCATCCACGCCATACCGCCGCATCTGGTTGAGGGTCTTCTTCATCAGCGGGCGTATCGGGTCCTTGATGCCGATACAGCCGAGTATCATGCCGTTTCTTGCCACGTAGATGTAGCCCGTGCCTGCATTCTCCTGATGTATATGCTCCATTCCCTCTACGCCGCGCTCCTGCATCAGCCTGCAGCTGCCCACCAGCACATCGCCGCCGGAAAAGCCCTCAAAATCAGGCACAACGGCGGCCATGCCCCGCGCCACAATGGTCTTGGAGGACCTGTGCTGTGGCACTGTCCACTGCTGTTCCTGCACGTACTTCTGAATGGCAATCGCCAGCGGGTGTACCGAATGCTGTTCCGCGGAGGCCGCCAGAAGCAGCATTTCCTTTTCCGTCACCTCCGGCGCCGTGTGAATATCCGATACCTGCGGCACGCCCACCGTAATAGTGCCCGTCTTGTCCAGCACCACGGTGTCCGTTTCCGCCAGCGCCTCGATGTAGTTACCGCCCTTGACCAGTATGCCCTTCTTGGCGGCGGCACCGATGGCCGCCGAAATAGCAGTTGCCGTAGAGAGCTTCAGGCCGCAGGAAAAATCAATGAACAGCAGGTTCAGCACCCGCTGCCAGTCCCTGGTAGCGCCGTAGACAATGGCGGCCCCCAGGAAGGAAATCGGCACCAGCAGATTTGCCATGGTATCGGCAAAATTCTGTACCGGTGCGCGCCGCATCTGGGCTTCCTCCACCAGATGAACGATGTGGGCAAGTGATGTATCCTTGCCTACCTTTTCCACCAGAATCTCAATCTCTCCGGCCTCCATCACACTGCCGGCATAGACAGGCAGTCCCTGCCGCTTCATGGCAGGAGCGGATTCGCCGGTAATGGAGGACTGGTTCACCGCGGCAGTGCCCTTGATAACCCTGCCGTCCACGCATATCTTTTCGCCGGTGTGGGCGGCAATCACATCCCCTGCCTTGATTTCCTGCACGGGAACCTTGCGCTCCACGCCGTTATCCACCAGCCACACATAAGGCTGATTCAGATCCAGAAGCCCCGAAATATGGCTCCTGGCCTTTTCAGCCGCATAGCTGGTGAGCATCTCCGCACCGTTGGAAAGGGCCAGCAGGCTCAGGCTTGATTCCGGCTTGCCGGCCAGCACGGAGGCGATTACCGCCGTGGCAGTAAGGGTATCGGCGTTGGGACGGTTGTCGCGCACCAGCCCGGTCACGCCGTTCCTGATGAAGTTTCTGGCGATGTAGAGAATCATCAGACTGCGGAGAATTTTGACGCTGGCAAAGGCGGCAGGCGATACCTTTTTCAATAACTGCATGGCGGCAAGACTGCCCACGGAAAGAATGGCTTCCCTCCTGTAGTCTGCCATGGCCATATTTTCCTCACCTGCTGACCCCTCCTGACGAGAGGCCCCGCCTGCGGCACGGGTCTCACCCAGCACACCGCGAATCTGCTGTACCGGCAACGGGCCGCGATACCACAGCTTCACATAACAGCCGTTGTTTTCCTCAATCACTGCCGACACGACGGCAGGAATACTGCGCAGGCGGGCACACAGCAATTTTGACTTTGACGGAGCAGGGCGAACCGCCAGCATAAATCTGCAGCAATTAAACCTCACTACCATCACCCCCGCCAGCCTTTCATCAGATGCAGTGCCCACCATATCATCGAAGGGCCTGACGGCCGCTGGCCGTAAACCAGCATTTTCCTGATTCCCCTGAGCAGGAAAAACAGGGATATGAGTGCCGAAATATCAAAGCTGTTGCAGGTAAGCCGCCGCACCTGTCTGTTCAGGAACGCCCCCGTACTGCTCCAGCTTCTGGCATAGAGGGTAGGCACATGGCGTCCCCGCCCGGCAGCGGCTTCCGGCCGCATGCCCGCCCCGTCTGCAAAGGACGGCGCCGCAGGCTGAACAGCGGCGCCAGCCTGACTGCCGCTTTCCACCGGCACCAGCCGCTGGCGTATTCCCTCCATCAGACTGTCCATGGCTTCCTCACTGCCGCTGTATTCCAACAGCAGGCTGCCCGTCACATCATTTGCCTTGACTGACCTGATGCCGGAAAGGCCGGTCAGCCTTTCTTCCAGATAGCGGCACAGGGTGGTATTGCCCACCAGCGCGGCCATGCGGTAACGGCGCCTGCCGGACAAACTGCTTACCAGGGCAAACTCAGGCACCTGACCGCTGACCGCCGCACCTGCATACGCCAGAGCGCTCCTGCCCGCCCCGGACTGCACAGACGGCCCCTGCTTCCCCAGCCTGCCTGCAATAGCCTCATGCAGTGTACTGCCTATGGAGGCTCCCATCATAATTCCGGACATAAACGACATAGTTTTTACCTCCTGACATGGGTTTTGATATAGTTTTCCACCTGGGTCAGCTCCTTGTTGGTATGCAAAAGCTGCGGCGTGTACTTGATGAGGATGGAGCCGGTGACGGAATTGACCTCCACCTCGCTGAGCTCGGCATAGCTCCTGAGATAGGCCAGCACCTTCTTGCAGTTTTCCTCATTTCCCACCAAGGCCCTGCTGTAAAGGCGCACACGGCCGGGAATATACGCCGCCACCTCCACGGTACGTATAAACATATCTATCCTGCTTTTAGGAATATTGATAAAATCCATTATCCCCACTTTGTTCATCCCCTTCTGCAAATCCTTTTTCAGCTTGCCGCCATGCTGCCATGTATGCAAAGCAGACAAAACCAGCCAGCCCGCGCCACACACCGTATGGAGCCGGCTGTTCTTCAGCAGTACCGACACCCCCGTGCCGACGCCCAGGACTGCCAGCGGCACGGACAAAGGAACTGTCTGCAGGGATTTTTTCATTTCGTTCAGCGTCATGATTATCTCCCAATATGCTAAAATTGCTAAAACTGCTAAAATCGCTAAAGCTGCAACCTATGCAAAAAAGGAGCCGCCCCGACGGGAACAGCTCCTTCCCCTGCAATCGCTGTTACTCAGCCTTTGCTGCCTCCTGAGCGGCAATCAAATCCTCCAGCTCTTCCTTCTGACGCTGCAGCTCTGCCAGCGGAACCTGGCCGCCTGCTGCCATTGGCTGCATAGCCGCCAGCTGCTGCTCACGCTCCTGCATAAAACGATAGCCGAAAATACCTGCTACAGCACCTACTGCCAGCCCAATCCAGAAATCAGTCTTTTGAAACATAAAAAACTCCTCCTTTGAAATATAAATTAATAGGCAAAATGATTACATGCCAGTGCCGCCGAAATTCTTTAAATGATTTTTATAATGACTTTCATGCGACATTGATATTTAATCTCAAACAATTATAGCACAATCCCTTGAAAATGAAAATGATTTTTATATGCTGTCGCCTGTTTTTTGCTGTAAAGCTGATATGCGGCCTGC
>NZ_JBJDWZ010000119.1:0-11554 GCF_051866355.1 Anaerovibrio sp.
CCTTATCTGGACAATTTCGTCAAGGAGCATCCTGAGGTAAAGGCAGTCAGTGCAGCAGGCATTCACATTGAGCCGATGGGAATCTATTCCCACAAGCTAAAGAGCCTGGCCGAGATTAAGGACGGTGCATCGGTGGCTATCCCTAATGACCCGACCAACGGCGGACGTGCCCTGATTCTTTTGAGTAAGGCAGGAATCATCAAGCTGAAGGATGACACCAATATCGCAGCTACCGTTCAGGATGTGGTGGAGAACCCGAAGAACCTCAAGTTCCAGGAGCTGGAGGCGGCACAGGTGCCTCGTGCTATTGACGATGTTGATCTGGCTGTTATCAACAGCAACTTTGCAATGCAGGTTCAGCTGAATCCTGTCAAGGACAGCCTGTTTATCGAGGATTCCACTTCTCCGTATGTAAACATTGTGGCTGTGCGCGCCGGTGATGAGGAGCGCCCTGAGATTAAGGCGCTTGTAAGGGCCCTGCAGTCCGACATGGTGAAGAAGTTTATCGAGGAGAAGTACAACGGTGCAGTGGTAGCTGCTTTCTGATTTAGTCCTGAAATGAATGCTTAGATTGTCTTTTTAGACGGTCTAAGCATTTTTTCGTTGCAGGAGAAAGAATGCCAAGTGTTTGAAATTGTATGAAAATAGTTTTAAAAATAAAGATTAGCGGCATAAATATGGGAAATGCGTCTTATTTTAGAGGGGTGGATGGCGTATTAGTAGTAAACGGTAATAAAAATCTCGTTTTTCTTATTATTTTTGGTTGACTTCTTGAAGATGTTGGGGTAATATATGTGTGTAGATGAAATTTTGTTGCGGTTGAAATTTTACAATGTGCAATCGGAAGAAAATTCTAATGTGAGATAATAGTTATTGATAATAATTATTCGTTGAATATCCTTTGGTCTTATGCTTTATCTCATAAGGGGGCTGCGGTCTCTGTGTGTATTATAGAAAATGGGGGATTGTTATGGTAAAGGACAAGGCTACGGTTGTCATCGTCGGTGGCGGTGCTACAGGCGTTGGTATCCTGCGCGACCTGTCGATGCGCGGTATTGATGCACTCTTGATTGAGAAGCTGGACATGGTAAATGGTGCCAGCTCCCGTTATCATGGCCTGTTGCACAGCGGTGCCAGGTATGCTGTAAAGGATCAGGAGGCAGCAAGGGAGTGTATTGAAGAGAACACTATCCTGCGCCGTATCGGCAAGTCCTGTGTTGAGGCTACTACCGGCATGTTTGTACAGGTTGAGGGTGATGACCCTGATTTCGTTGAGCCGTGGTTGAAGGGCTGCAAGGAAAGCGGTATCCCAACTCGTGAAATCAGCAAGGAAGAGGCTTTGCGCATTGAACCTAATCTTTCCCGCAAGCTGGTTGTTGCTTACGAGGTTCCGGATGGAGCCATTGACGGCTTCCGCATGTCCTGGCAGAATCTGCAGTCTGCGGCCCGTTATGGCGGACGCTACAAGACCTATACGGAGCTGGTTGGCGTAAATATTGAGAATGCAACAGTAAAGAGCATTACTGTTCGCGATAATGTTACAAAGGAAGAGTACGAGATTGAGTGCGAGATTCTGGTAAATGCCGCAGGCCCATGGGCAGGCCAGGTGGCACAGATGGCAGGCCTTGAGTGCAATGTAAGTCCTTCCAAGGGCACGTTGATTGCATTCAATCAGCGCATTTCCAACCGCGTTGTGAACCGCCTGCGCAAGCCTTCCAATGGTGATATCTTCGTGCCGCATGGTTCCATCACCATTCTGGGAACCTCTTCCATTACCATTCCTGATCCGGAGGATACATCTACCTCCTGGGATGAGGTTGAGGAATTGATGAAGACCGGTGAGGGCGTATTCGAGCATCTGCGCGATTATCGTATCCTCCGTGTATTTGCCGGCTCCCGTCCGCTGTATGTGCCGAAGGGTGCCGAGGGTGGCCGTAACGCCTCCCGCGGTTTCGTAACCCTTGACCATGAGAAGGAAGACGGACTGAAGGGCATGATGACCATCTGCGGCGGCAAGTTTACGACCTACCGCCTGATGGCAGAGAAGTTCTGTGATGTGCTGGCTCCGAAGCTGAACAATACGGCAAAATGCCGCACTGCCGAGGAGGATCTGGTGCCGGAGGTACCGGAGGCCGAGAAGAAGGCCGCTCGTCAGTATTTCCCGTCTTATGGCGTAAATCTTGCTGCAACCCGTCTGGGTGTCGACAAGTTCGGCGACGTGGTAAAGACGTTGAAGGAGCAGCCTGAGAGCCGTGAGGTTCTCTGCGAGTGCGAGAATGTAACCATGGCTGAGATTCAGCGCATTGCTGCCGAACCTACCAGCCACAGCGTGGCAGATGTAAGAAGAAGGACCCGTATGGGCATGGGCACCTGCCAGGGCAACTACTGTGCACTGCGCAGTGCCGCTGTTGCCAACAAGCTCTTCCGGAACAAGCTGGAGGACTGCGGCGATTCCTTGTCGGATATGAAGAATTTCCTCCAGGCCAGATGGAAGGGCATTACCCCTGTTATGGCGGGCAAGACTCTCCGTGAGGCAGAGATGACAAGAGGTATGTACGAGCTGTTGTTTAACGTAAATGGGGGTAGACGAGGATGAGCAAATCTGATGTAGTTGTTATCGGCAACGGCATGGCAGGCCTGATGGCCGCGCTGGTCAGTGCCGATGAGGGTAAGAAGGTAACATTGCTGTCCTACGGTGCCGGTACATTCCCGTTGAACAGCGGTGTGATTGATATTCTTGGTTATGATGATGCCGGCAAGGCTGTGGAAAATCCTATAGAGGGATTGGGCAGGATTGCTGAGAATCATCCGTATAGAAAGATTGGCATGGCTGCCATTCAGGATGCGGTGGAGTTCTTCAAGCGGACTGTAGCTGAAGAGGGATTTCCGTATACCGGTTCCCTGAAGGAGCAGCAGTGGCTGGTGACCAGTGTCGGCACATTGAAGCCGACCTGCCTGTTGCCTGAATCACTGCAGGCATCCAAGTGCTTCAATGCCAATGAGATAGTGATTGTGGGTGTCAAGGGCCTGAAGGATTTCTATGTGGACATGGTAAAGGAGAATCTTGCCAAGGAATTGGGCAATGATAAGAAATATACAACTATTACCGTGGACACCTATATTACCGGCCGCGACCTGACTACCCGCGATGTGGCAAGATGGGTTGAGAGCGAGAAGGGCTATGGTGAGTTCCTGGCTCAGATAAAGGGTCAGGCAGGAAATGGCAAGGTTGTCATCGTTCCTCAGATTTTGGGAACCAAGGGCGATTATACAGTGTACAGCAAGCTGGTTAAGGATTTGGACTGCGGTGTAGTGGAAACTACCGGCATGCCTCCATCCGTAAACGGTATTCGTCTCCGTGATGTGCTCCTGGGTGCATTGAAGAAGAAGGGTATTCGGGTTATTGAGAATGCAAAGGCTGAAAAAGCTGTCGTAAAGGGTGATGTAGTTACTGCTATTGAGGCTGGCGGCGAGGTGCGCAGCCAGGTATACGAGGCGGATAAGTTCATTCTGGCAACAGGCGGCTTCTACAGCGGCGGCATAACCATGCGTGACTTTGGCGAATACAGGGAAATGGTATTCGGCCTGCCTGTAGAGGGTGACTGCGTAGAGGAGAGATGGGTAAACAAGCAGCTCTTCTCTGACAAGAAGCAGGCATTTGCTATGGCCGGCGTAAGAGTAGACAGCTCCCTCCGCGCTGTGGATGAGTCCGGCAACGTGGTTCTGAAGAACGTATACGTTGTTGGCCGCAACCTGAGTGGCTATGATTTCTGCTTTGAGCATTCCGGCAATGGCGTGGCTTTGTCCTCTGCGTACAAGGCTGCCAAGGCTTAATGGAAAGGGGTATTATATTATGGAGTTAGAAGAAAGAGCAAGAGATTCGGCGGATAACTGTATTGCCTGCACATCCTGTATTGCGGCATGTCCTGTTACCATGGCCAATCCTGAATATAAAGGGCCGAAGCTCGTTGGCCCTGCTCATAGCCGTATGCATTTCTCCGATCCAAGCGACTATGAGGACACGCTGATGCTGTGTTCCAACTGCAAGAACTGTGATATTACCTGTCCAAACGGTGTATCCGTTTCTACGCTGAATATGCTGGAAAGAGCAAAGTTCCTGGCGGCTCATCCGGAGGCTCACAAGCCGGAGGACGAAATGCTGAGCCACGGCTTCAAGATGGCCAATATGCTGAACAGCATTCCGTTTGGCAAGCAGATTGCCAATCTGGGTATGTCCATCGGCGAGGCTACCGGCATGATGGGCGTTATGGGCATGGCACCTAGAAAGGCGCCGCGCTACGCTTCCACGTATTTCCGTGATATGTTCAAAAATATAAAGCAGCCGTCTTCTGATAAGAAGGTTCTCTTCTTCCCTGGCTGCTATATTGATACCAATGATCCTGAAGTAGGCGTTGCCTTCGTCAAGGTCATGAATGAGAATGGCTATGAGGTACTCATGGATGACCGCTTTGTATGCTGCGGTTCTCCGCTGGTAGTAGGCGGCTATCTGGATGAGGCAAGGAGCCACGCTGACACCAATGTGTCCGTTATCCAGGAGTATGCCAGGAAGAATATTCCGGTGATTGCCTGCTGTACCTCCTGCTCGCTGATGCTCAAGACTGAGTACACGGAACTGTTTGCCCAGTCAGAGATGAAGGAAGCGGCAGAGAATGTATGGGATGCCTTTGAGTTCCTGGCAAAGCTGGATTATGAGGGCAAGCTGAAGAAGGTCAGCGTAAGCAGTGACCACAAGTTTATCTATCATGCACCTTGTCATCTCCGTGCCCAGGGCATCGGCCTGCCGGCTCTTGATATGCTGGAAAAGGCAGGGCTGAATATCGTTAATGCTGATGCAGGCTGCTGCGGCATTTCCGGTAGCTACGGCTTCCACAAGGACAACTATGAGACCTCCATGAAGGTGGGTCAGAAGCTGTTTGATGCCATTAACGGGGATAATTACCACAAGGTTGTCTGCGATTGCGGTACCTGCCGTATGCAGATAGAACATGGTACAGACACCAAGGCGATTCATCCAATTCAGATTCTGGCAAAACTTTATAAAAAGTCTTAACATTTTTAATAGACTGTGATATAATATAATAGGTGTAGTGAGCGATGCAGGCTTCACGGTGTGGAAGCAGGGGTGTTTCCTGAAGCCGGTATCATTCATATATTAAAGGAATAGCTTTTAGAGAGGGCTTTCCGAGAGGTAATTATTTATTTTTAAGAGGGGGATTTTCACAATGGCAAAGAAGTATGTAATGGCGTTAGATGCAGGTACCACTTCCAACAGAGCGATCATCTTCGATGAGAACTCCAAGATTGTAGGCGTTGCACAGAAGGAGTTCACCCAGTACTTCCCTAACCCGGGTTGGGTTGAGCATGATGCTGATGAGATCTGGAGCACCATGTGCGAAGTAATGAAGGGCGCTTTGGAGAAGAGCGGTCTGGAAGCCAGCGATATCGCAGCTATGGGTATCACCAACCAGCGTGAGACCGCAGTAGTATGGGATAAGAACACCGGCCGTCCTGTTTATAACGCAATTGTATGGCAGTCCCGTCAGACTGCTGGCATCGTTGATGACCTGAAGGCAAAGGGCTATCTGGATGAGTTCAAGCAGAAGACCGGTTTGACTCTTGATGCTTACTTCTCCGGTACCAAGATTACCTGGATTCTGGACAATGTGGAGGGTACCCGTGCCCGTGCTGAGGCAGGCGATCTGATTTTTGGTACTATCGATACCTGGCTGATTTGGAAATTGACTGGTGGTAAGGCTCATGTAACTGATTACTCCAACGCTTCCCGTACACTGATGTACAACATCAAGGAGCTGAAGTGGGATGAGGATCTGATTTCTCATCTGAATGTTCCTAAGACCATGCTGCCGGAGGTTCGTCCTTCTTCCAGCGTTTATGGCTATGCTGATCCTTCTATTCTGGGTGCGCCAATCCCTGTTGCAGGTGCTGCAGGTGACCAGCAGGCTGCTCTGTTCGGTCAGAACTGCTTCAACCCTGGTGAGGCAAAGAACACCTATGGTACTGGCTGCTTCATGCTGATGAATACCGGTACTGATATCTATGACTCCAAGAACGGTCTGGTTACCACTATTGCATGGGGTCTCGATGGCAAGGTTGAGTATGCACTGGAAGGTTCCATCTTCGTTGCCGGTTCTGCTATTCAGTGGCTCCGTGATGGTGCCCGCATGGTTGATTCCGCTCCTGATTCCGAGTGGGTTGCCAAGAAGGTTCGCGATACCGGCGGTGTATATCTGGTTCCTGCATTCGTTGGTCTGGGCGCTCCGTACTGGGATTCCAATGCCCGCGGCATGATCATCGGTATTACTCGTGGTACTACCAAGGCTCATATCGTTCGTGCAACTCTTGAGTCCCTGGCATATCAGACTAAGGACGTTCTGGGTGCAATGGAAGCTGATTCCGGCATTAAGCTGGCTGCCCTGAAGGTAGACGGCGGTGCTGTTGCCAACAACCTGATGATGCAGTTCCAGGCTGATATTCTGGGCGTTCCTGTTGATCGTCCTCAGATTATCGAGACTACCGCTCTCGGTGCTGCTTACCTGGCAGGTCTTGCTGTAGGCGTATGGAGCAGCAAGGAAGAGCTCAAGACTGCATGGAAGCTCGATGTACGCTTCGAGCCTGTAATGGCTGCTGAAGAGGCTGCCAAGCTCTACAAGGGCTGGAGAAAGGCTGTTAAGCACGCTATGCACTGGCTGGATGATGAGGAGTAATCCTTATTTGCCGGAATTTGTTAGAGATTGATTTGGATTCAGTGCCCGCTGCCGGTTGGCCTAAGTCCGGTAGCGGGCGTGGATTCGGGTATGCTGAGGGCATGTCCGTATAGAAATTTTTCATTACGTTATACGAAAGAGGGATGTAAAATGGATAATCTGTTAGGCGAGTTCATGGGAACTATGGTTCTGATGGTATTTGGTGTAGGCGTTAACGCCAACTTGAACCTGGCTAAGTCCTACGCAAGAGGTGCAGGCTGGATTTGTACAGCATGGGGCTGGGGTCTCGCAGTATTGCTGGGTGTATACACTTCTGTAGCACTGGGTGCTCCACAGGCTGATATCAACCCTTCTGTTACCATCGCAAAGATGTATCTCGGCACCTATACTCCTGCTCAGTTTGTTGCTACTATGCTGGTACAGACTGCTGGCGGTATCGTTGGTTCCATCATCGTTTATCTCTGCTTCCTCGGCCACTGGGCTGAGACTGAGGGTGGTAAGGTAGGTATCTTCTCCACCGGTACTGCAACTGGCGGTATCTTCAACGGCTGCCTCTCCGAGTTTATTTGTACTTTCTTCCTGATGTTCTGTATCCTGATGATCTTTGCTGCTCCTAACGGCCCATTGCCTGCCGGCTTCGGTCCTTACCTGGTAGCTCTGCTCATCGTTGCAATCGGTCTTTCCCTGGGCGGCTGCTCCGGTTATGCTATGAACATGGCTCGTGACCTTGGTCCTCGTATTGCCTTCGCAATTCTCCCTATCCCTAACAAGGGCGATGGCAACTGGGGTTATGCTTGGGTTCCATGTATCGCTCCTATGGCTGGCGCTCTGGTAGCTGCTGTTGTAGCTCGTGCTCTGGGTGTAGCTTAATCTGCTACTTCTGTTTGTTTGACTAATGGCTAAAAGTTAAATATCTGTTGCATCCCCATCTGTTGTCAGGTGGGGATGTTTTTATAGGAGCAATATGGTATAATAGAAAAGTATAGTATCTATCAGGGAGGCGTTTTAATGAACACGAATTTATTAAAGGGAATCGGCGTAGCGGTGCTTGTCGTTATTCTGGCAGTAGCCTACAATATGTATTCTGCTTCGGTAGAAAATGACTTCAAGGATATTTCCCGCACGGAAACCTACCGCATGGGTGATCACTACACCGGTTTCTATCACAGGCCGGGCTGTCCGAAGCTGCAGCAGACCCACGGCGGCGGTATTCGTTTTGAGAGCAATGAGGCGGCCAGGGCCGAGGGATATAGCCCTTGCAAGCGTTGTGACCCTGATGGGCCTAATGAATAATAATCTGTCAGGCGGAGGAAAGTGATAGTATGGCTTTAACGGCTCCGACGCCTCCGACCCCGCCTGTTCCGCCAGTCGTGCCGGGAGGCAGGCAGGACAGCGGAGCAGGGGAGAGCGGCTTCGGGCAGAATCCTGTCAATGGCACGGACAGCGGGCGTAGCTTTGGCGTGCATATAACAATCAGCAATCCACAGCAGGATGGCAGTCAGGAAAAAGGTACTGCCGGTAATACTGCCGGGGATGCTGTGCAGGGTGTATCTGATGGACAAAGTGGTCGTCAGGCCGTGCAGGCAGGCTCCGGCCGGCAGAAGCAGGCCGATGATGCCGGCGATGCGGCCGTTGCGCAGGATATAGCCCGTCAGGCCAGGCAGGATGTTGTACAGAGAATGCTGGGGGAGGATGGCACTGGCGGCGAGGCGCAGGCAGAAACAGCCGTCAGGACTGATGCGCCATGGCCCTTGCCGGGCAGCAATCCTTCCCTTATGAGTTTTTTGCCGCTGCTTATTGTTTTTGTGGCGGCCTTTATTACCTTTACCCTCCGCGGCATGAGTAAAAAACAGGCTGCATTTCAGGGAGCAGGGCGCAAGAAGAAGGCTCCGCAGGCCGGAACTGCAACGTCACAGGTGGAAGCCCGGACCGGTTTACCGGATAAGTCAGGAAATGAAGAGAAGTCCAAGGGAAGGCATTTTGAAATGAGAATTTAGCTATAATTTTTTTACAAATTGCGAAATATAAAGTATAATAGATTCGATATAGATAAATTGGCAAAGCCAAAATTTGTGGGGGCGAACAGTTTGTTAGATATTAAATTTGTCAGAGAGAATCTTGATGCTGTTCAGACTATGCTGAACAATCGTCAGAATAAACTTTCCTTGGACGGCTTTAAAGAATTAGAGGAAAAGCGCCGTGCAATCCTCAGCGAGGTCGAGGTGCTGAAGAATCAGCGCAATACTGTTTCAAAGCAGGTTGGCCAGATGAAGAAGAACGGTGAGAATACAGATGCCATTTTTGCTGAAATGCGTCAGGTAGGCGAAAAGATTGATGCCCTGGATGCAGAGCTGAAGCAGGTGGAAGCGGAGCTCCGCAGCATCATGCTGAGTATCCCGAATATGCCGAAGGAGGATGTTCCTGTCGGCGTGGATGAGAACGACAATCCGGAGGTGCGTCGTTTCATGGAACCGACCAGCTTCGATTTTGAGCCGAAGGCTCACTGGGATATCGGTGAAGCGCTGGACATCATTGACGCAGAACGTGCTGCCAAGGTGACAGGTGCAAGATTTACCTTCTACAAGGGCATGGGAGCCCGGCTGGAACGCGCCCTGATTAACTTTATGATGGATTTGCATGCCAACAAGCACGGCTATACCGAAATGCTGGCTCCGTGCATGGTAAATACCAACAGCATGATTGGTACCGGCCAGCTGCCGAAGTTTGCCGAGGACATGTTCAAGGTGGAAGGCACGGATTATTACATGGTGCCGACAGCCGAGGTGCCTACGACAAACTATCATCGTGAGGAAATTCTGGATGCGGCACAGCTGCCGGAGTATTATTGCGCCTATACCGCCTGCTATCGTGCAGAGGCCGGCAGTGCAGGACGTGATACCCGTGGCCTTATTCGCCAGCATCAGTTTAATAAGGTAGAGCTCATCAAGTTCTCCAAGCCGGAGGATTCCTGGGATGAGCTGGAAAAGATGGTTAATGATGCAGAGGATGTGCTGAAGATTTTGGAGCTTCCTTACCGCGTTATTACTTTGTGTACAGGTGATATGGGCTTCACCTCTGCCAAGACCTATGATCTTGAAGTGTGGATGCCGGCCCAGAATACCTATCGGGAGATTTCCTCCTGCTCCAACTGCCTTGATTTCCAGGCCCGTCGTGCGGGCATCAAGTTCCGCCGCGAGCAGAAGGGCAAGCCGGAGTTCGTGCATACCCTGAACGGTTCCGGCCTGGCTGTGGGACGTACCTTTGCGGCAATTCTGGAGAATTATCAGCAGGCTGACGGTTCCGTGGTTGTTCCGAAGGCATTGGTTCCGTACATGGGCGGTATTGAGGTCATCAAAAGGCTTTAATTTTATATGAAAAGTAAAGAGGCTTGTGCTGTTTGCAGCAGGGCCTCTTTGTTTATTGCAATTTCAGCCTGCTGCGTTTACAGAAGGTTTTTAGGAGGTAGGGAAAATGCCGAAAAGGGCGGTATGGGCAGAGATAAATCTCAAGGCGCTGGAAAATAACATCAGGAATATCAAGAGCTGCATACACAACAATGCGAAATGGTGTGCAGTGGTCAAGGCTGATGCCTACGGGCATGGAGCCGTAGCTGTGGCAAGAAAGGCGGTTGAGCAGGGAGCTGACTATCTGGCGGTGGCCGTGCTCAGTGAAGCCATAGCCCTGCGGGATGCGGGTTTTACGACGCCTATTCTCATTCTGGGAGCTACACCGGCAGAGGAATCAGGCACAATTGTGGACTATGGCATTACCCAGGTGGTTTTTACCGTTGAGCAGGCAAAATGCCTGTCTGCCGAGGCGGTCAGGAGAAATAAGGGCGTAAAGGTGCATCTGGCAGTGGATACCGGCATGAGCCGCATCGGAGTGCGTCCTGAGCTGGCAGGTGAGTTTGCCAGAGGCATCAGCAGTATGCCAGGCATAGAACTGGAAGGAATGTTTTCTCACTTTGCCCTGGCTGATGCGGAGGATAAGACTTTTGCCAATAAACAGCTGGAAAAATTCAGGCTGGCAATCAGCAAGGTACAGGAAGCAGGCGTGGAGATTCCGATAAAGCATATCGCCAATTCCGCCGCCCTTTTGGAAATGCCGGAGGCGCATTTTGATATGGTACGGGCAGGCATCATTCTTTATGGGCTGTGGCCTTCGGCTGAGGTGAAGCATGTCATTGATTTGCAGCCTGTCATGGAATTGAAGGCACAGCTTGTTTATCTGAAGGATTTGCATCCGGGGGAATCCATCAGCTACGGCTGTACCTTTACGGCGGAAAGGGAGAGCAGGATTGGCACCCTGCCGCTGGGGTACGCGGATGGCTACACCAGAATGTTCAGCGGCAAGGCACAGGTGGATTTTCACGGACAGCGTGCGCCTATCGCCGGACGCATCTGCATGGATCAGTGCATGGTGGATGTAACCGATATTCCGGGCATCAGGCAGGGGGATGTGGTGACCCTGTATGGTTCGCCGCAGCTAACTATGGACGAAGCGGCCGGCTGGCTGGGAACGATTAACTATGAGCTCCCATGCATGCTCAGCCCTCGCGTACCGCGCATCTATAAGTAAAGAGATTTTTCTATGGAGGTTGCTTTTTTGGCAATCTCCAATTTTTTTGTTTTTTCAAAATAAGTGTTGACATGGGCCTGATTTTCGTGTAATATATACATCGTTGTCGCTGAGATGTGACAAATGTGAAAATCTCACTGGACATTTGATAAATGGTTCGCTGAGATGGACATGAAAAAATATTTCAAAAAGTTCTTGACAAGTTGAACGGTTTGAGATATTATATAAAA
>NZ_JBJDWZ010000120.1:0-2281 GCF_051866355.1 Anaerovibrio sp.
ATATCCCTCCTGAGTTATCGCACGATCCTCATCCATAACGGACTGGATTTGCAGTTCCAGCTCCTTCTGCTTGGCAGTCATTTCCTTCAGCAATTCCTCCTTTTCAAAAGGCTTTTGCAATTCCTGCTGGGCAAGCTCAAAATCATGCTTCAACTGATCCAGCCTTTTTGTTTGATTTTTAATGTCACTGTATATCTGCTCAATGGCATCATCCATACGCGTTATATTGTACGTATCTACGCCAGACAAATTGCATTCCTGCTGACCTTTGTAGCTGAGTACAATATTAGTCAACCCTGTCCGCAGTTCATTACGCATCGTTAAAGCCAATCCCCTGTAATGCCCCTTTACCTTGGTTAAATCGCCTTTAGCTGCCTTCATAAGTGCCTGCCCAGCCTCCTTCTTGTCAATATATGTCTTGCCGTTCAGCTCCAGCGAAAATAAAATCTCGCCACTTTCCATCTTTATGGTATTGGCTTCCGCCTGCCGCTTCATATCCTGCAGCTTTTCAATATTGGCTTCCAGGGACTTTATCTGCAGTGGATATTCCATCTGGCATTTTCTCTTGAGCTTGTCCTGGGCAGTCAGATAATTAGACTTATCAATCTCCAATCTCTTGACCTGATTATCAACTTCCATTTTCTCCTTAATAAGCGGATTGCCTGTGGCACATGCCTTTACTTCTGCATAGGACAAGGTTACTTCATCGCAATCCTCCGAGGTACGCGTCGGCACCTTAGAAGTCATGATCTGGGATATAAATCTCTGCTTATTCTCCAAAATCTGCCACATATACGCATCAAAAGTACCCTCAGTGATATACCGAAAAATCTTCACACTGGCATTGCTATTTCCTCGCCGAACTATACGGCCTTTACGCTGTTCCAAATCCGACGGTCTCCACGGCACATCCAGGTCATGGGTGGCAATGAGCCTGTCCTGCACATTGGTGCCCACTCCCATCTTATCCGTAGAACCTAACAGGATTCGCACCTCACCTTTCCTTACCTTGTCAAACAAGGCCTCTTTCTGCGCATCAGTCTTGGCATCGTGTATAAAGGCAATTTCTTCAGCCGGTACTCCATTGGCAATCAGCTTTGACTTGATGTCATCATAAACGTTGAATTTTCCTGATGTATTCGGTGTGGACTTATCGCAGAAAATCAGCTGTGTGGCCTTGTCCTCGCTGTTTTCCCTGTACAATTCCAGCACATTGCTGACACACTTATTTACCTTGCTGTCTGGATTATCAGGCGCATCCGGCTGCATAATCCGCTGATCAAGAGCCAGCAACCTTCCTTCGTTGGTGATTTTCAGCATGTTATCCTCCGTGCTGTCCACCAGCTTGTCACGCACTGCCTTGGCACGTTCAGCCAGCATATTGACCATTTCCTTCTGCAGCGGTGTAGGCTTCATACGCTCCACGATAATATTTTCCTCTGGAACCGGCAAATCCAGCATATCAGAAGTCTTAATATCAGCAATCTCCTTAAACATGGCCATAAGCTCCGGCAGATTCTGAAACCTGGCAAACTTGGTACGCTCCCGGAACCCCTGTCCCTCCGGATTGATTTCCATATCCGTTTCCTGCTGCCCGAAATTTGCAGCCCAGGCATCAAAAAAACCAAGGCCGCTTTCCTTCAATGTCTCAGGCTGCAGATAACGCTGCATGGTATACAGCTCCGTCATGCTGTTAGATACCGGGGTGCCTGTGGCAAATACAAGGCCGTGGCAATTAGTGATTTCATTGATATACTTACACTTCTGATAGAAATCCATCGTCTTATCCGCCTCAGTCGTCTGAATACCGGCCACATTGGACAACTTGGTAGGCGTATATAAATTTTTGAAGTAATGCGCCTCATCCACATAAAGCCTGTCAATACCCAGATCCTCAAACACAACAGTCTGATCCTTCTTTTCCTGCTTGTTCATGGACATGAGCTTTGATTCCAGCTTCTTTTGCGCACGCATCATCTGCTTGACCGTGAAATTGTTTTTGCCATACTCATCGGCATATTCTTCCATCCCCTCAATAATCTCATTAATCTGTTCCTGCAGAATAATCTTCTGCCTTTCCAGGCTTAATGGAATTTTTTCAAACTGGGTATAGCCCATGATGATGGCATCCCAATTCTGGGTAGCTATTTTTGAACAGAACTCCTCCCGGTTTTTGGCCGTAAAGGTCTTGTCTGTGGCCACAAGCACCTTTGCTCCCGGATATAGCCTCTGAAAATCCTCTCCCATCTGCTCTGTGAGATGCTTCGGCACGACAATCAGG
>NZ_JBJDWZ010000120.1:2381-8147 GCF_051866355.1 Anaerovibrio sp.
CCTCTGAAAATCCTCTCCCATCTGCTCTGTGAGATGCTTCGGCACGACAATCAGGGACTTGTTCGCCAGCCCCAACCGCTTGGATTCCATTGCACTGGCAATCATTTCAAAGGTTTTGCCAGCCCCTACGCAATGGGCCAGCAAGGTATTACCACCATACAATGTATGAGCCACAGCATCTTTCTGGTGCTTCTTTAAAGTAATATCCGCAGCCATGCCAGGGAATGTCAGGGCCTCACCATTGTACTCCCGTGGCTTGATGCTGTTGAAATGACGATTGTAGTACTCCGTAATTTTTTCTGCACGCTTCTCATCAGCAAAAAGCCATTTTCTGAAAGCATCTTTCAAATCCTGCTGCTTGATACGTGCTTCCAGGGTGGCTTTTTCATTAAGCTTTTTCCGCTCACTGCCATCCACATAAACCATATCATAAATTTTTGCTTCACGTAGATTTAAAGCCAGTTCGCAGAGTTCAAGGGCATTTTTGCCATTTGCACTGGAACCGGACGTCCCATAAGTAGTATTCACCAGCGGATTGTTTTCCAGGGCATTTTTACTGTTGATTTTCCACTCCCCTGTCACATGCGAAAATTCCACCGTTATATTTCTTTGATATGACGGAATATTCAAAGTCTCAAAAAGAAAATCCTTGATAATTGACGGATTCAGCCAGGTTGCACCAAGATTGACAGAAATTTCTCCCGGCTGCAGATCTTCCGGTTTAGCTGCTTCCAATGCCCGAAGATTGCGCTCCAGCCTATCAATCTTTTGCTGCAGTTGCTGACATACCTCATCATTTGCGGCCACCTCTGCAGCTTTTTGACGATAATCTTCCAAAAAGGCATTAAAGCCTGCCGCTTCCTTGAGAAAAAATTCTTTGCGTTCCGAGATGGATAAATCACTTACCATACTTTTATATTCCTCTCTATCCAGCTCAGAACCCTTTTTCATTAAATAATTGTACACAGGAATCATATACTCCGGATGTTGCCATGCCTCCGGACGGGTAGGATCATTAAACATGCACCTGCCGATATTCATCATAACCAAATCCGGCAATTCAAGGCAATGAAAAAGTTCATGATAATATGACTCCATATCCCCTCTGAAAAAATGACTTTCGATTGATCTGCCAAGCTTAACTGCCTGTAAAGGAAACAACGGATCCTCTCTAAACTTGACTGGCACATATACTAATTGTCTGGCATAAGCCATCAACATCAAATCACGATTATCATTATGTGACTGCAGATATATCTTGCTATCATCATCGATATTATAATCCCTGACATTATTTTTTATCGCGCTATAAATCTGCGCCTCTATCTCATTAGATGGAGTAAACTCATACCTGTCCCACCCCGGAGAAAGTTTTTCTGCCACAACTTTATTTTTTCGCTCGGACAAATTATCTATTACCTGCTGCACATCCTCTATTTTCTGACGAATATTGCCGGACAGATATTCATCTGCCAGCTGGTATTTATCATGTGCAGTATCGTAATAAATGCTGGTGAACTCCAGCTCATTGATAATATCCTGCTCCGAACTGCCTGTCAGGCCTGCCATGTACTCAATATCTACATCGCCACGCTCATTAATGGAAATTTTCAAAGCATCCTCGGCTGTATCAGCGTGTTGAGGTGTAATATCTGGTTTGATAGTTCTTTTAGTGAAAATATCTGCTTTTTTGATGAAAACCTTGCTATCATACACTTCCAAGGATCGTAGCAAGGAATAAGACGGATCCTGGGCAAACAGCTTTTTCAACTTACTGTCCTGCTGAATCCTGCCATATCTTTCCACATACTGGTCGTACCAGCTGTTCAGCACGCGTTGCTTTTCCGTAAGTATATCATCCGTACAGCCCTTACGCTGGTTTGCCAGCAGATCATACACCGCCTCCCGAATATGGATAGCAGAAATAAGCCGCTTTTCGTCAGCAGCTGAAACATCAATATTATCCTTTGTACCATCGGCTTTATGATGAATCACACGCCCATCCTCATAGAAAAAGCCAATGGCCCCTGCACGGGCACCTTTTTCCTGCACTGGCACAGGCAGGGGAGTTTCACTTTCCTGATATACCCCTTCTGGAATATTCCTTTGTACGGCCTCGTCTAAAAGCTCTGCCAGTGGCTTATCCAGATTCTCCTCGCAATACCACTCATCGCCAAATGGGCCGTTGCGTTTCTGCATTTTGCCTAAAATGTTATCTGTGAAGTTTTTATCCGGATCTGAATAGATCGGGCGGTAATAATCATTTGTCGGTATGTAATCATTGACATAAGAATTTATCCAGTCCTCATGACGTGCATCTTCTTTCGACAATTCATGTTCACGTTTTTTGAAGAACAGGATATCGGTAGTTACTTCCGTACCTGCCCCCTTAAATGCTGTGTACGGCAAGCGGAATGCCCCTACCAGCTCCGCTTTCTGTGCGATATACTCACGTGCCTTCGGATTGTGCTTATCCAATGTTCCAGATGATGTAATGGCCGCAACAATACCTCCTGGGCGCACCTGATCCACCATCTTAGCGATAAAGTAATCATGTAGCAGCATCCCTTTGTCACGATATTGCAGATCTGCACGCATTTTATAATCGCCAAATGGCACATTGCTGATTGCCAGGTCAAAGGAATTGTTTGCAAACTTAGTATCCTCGAAGCCTTGATTGGTAATCTCCGCTTCCGGATGAGCAAGAGCAGCAATACGGCTGGTGAGGCTGTCCAGCTCTACGCCAAAAAGATTGCTGCCCTCCTTCATTGCCGAAGGCATTTCCTCAAAAAACCTGCCGGAACCAACAGCTGGTTCAAGAATATTGCCACCCTGAAATCCCATCTTCTCAATAGCCTTGTAAATCCCCTGGATAACCTCCGGGGAAGTATAATGAGCATTAAGCACAGAACCCTTGGCAGCTGCATATTCTGCTGCTGTCAACGTGTCCCTGAGCGCATCATACTCATTTTTCCAGGACTTATTAAACTCATCAAACACCTCCGGGATGCCACCAAAGCCCCGATAGTTTTTCAGTAATATCCGTTCATTTGGCAAAGCTGTTCTCCCGGCATCCTCCAATTCTTTTGCCAGCTTTATAGCTGCCAAATTTATGGCAAACACTTCCCTCTTGCCTTTCGCCGAAGACATATCAGCCGAAAAATCAAACCTCCCCAGGTCTATATCTGTCAATCCATCTCGCAAATCTCCCTCAGCAGGCACTCCTGGACTGTTTCCCTCACCTGGTTCAGCATTCCCGCGTACTCCAGGCACGGCATCCCCGGTGGAAGCTGCTCCGGTATCCCGTTCCTCTCCATCAGCTGCTTCTCCAGACGATCCGCCTTCTGGCTGTATTCCTCCTGATAATTCATCAGGTAGCTTTTCGCTATCCCCTTCTGCAGCATTTCCTTCCACTGATCCGGCTTTTCGCTCATCAGGAAGCTTCTCCGGGCGTTCCCCCACTGCCCCATGTACAGATTCTCCAGAGGAATTTCCTCCCTCTCCCAGTTCATCTCGTTGTCTTCCATTGCTCTCATCGCTCCTCGCTTCTTCTTTTGCTTTTTCCTGATTCTTGATAATAAGGCCTATAGGAGTCAGCATATTTCCTGTCATGCTGTTTACCTGGCTAAGCATGAACTCTGCATTAAAGTCCTGCCAATCATGCAACATGAACTGCATCCCCAGTTCATCCTCTGCATTGTAGCCCAGCCTCTGCAATACAACATAGCTACAGCTGAGGGCATACAGCTCCACATCGGAAATTTTTTCTGTTATGCCATCCAATGCATTATATCGCTCGGCAGCAGCAGTAAAGCTGTCCATAATACGTTCAGTAAGAGAACCTTCCCCAGGGAACATATTATCAAGAATATCCTTATGTTCCGCCTCGTTAAACGACCATAAAATGCTTTCCGGCTGCACCCCGGCCTTATACTTATCAGTATAGCGAAAATCATAAACTTTCTCCACATCAGTAGATGTAGAATTTAAAATTTCTATACCAGGAGCATTTTCTTCCAGCTGCCAGCCAAGAGTATTATTCCATATAGGTGCTGTTGCCACAGCTACTGTTGATGCCGGAGCATGAAAAAACAGGTTAATCTGTTGCGCCAAGGAATACTTGTGAAACTTTGCCATAGTATTCAAAAATTCCATATATCTCTCCGGGCTATTCTTGACATCAGCTAAAAACTGATTATTTTCGGCCAATAGGCTTTCTTTATTTATCATCCGAAAACGCTCCTTTCATCTTCCCTTGGACTGCTCGTGACCGTTTATATAGTCTTTTTCGCCGCAAAAACGCTGTAAAACATCCTTGCCCTTGGCTTTAATCCCGTCAAGAGATTGCACCATTTCACGGAAGTCCATCATAGCCTCCTTCATGGTTTCATAGAACTCCGCTACCAGGGAAGGTTCTCTGATCGGCTCGTCATAAAAAGCTTTTTCTGCAAACCTAAGTATATCCGTACTCTTCTGGAATATTTCCGTAGCTGTCATATCAGGGTTATCCAGCGTTACAGCCTTATGAACATAGTTCAAAATGTCAGCTGCGTAATATCCCTCCTCCAGCATATCCATTGCCTTGCTTATGGCTTTTTCATCAGATTCCTGAAAGTCTTTTAACTCCACTGCCTCAATATACATTTCCTTAAGCTTTGGCATGACACTGCACAGCATCTCTCCGGCAGCTTCCACCCTGGCATGAATCTCAGGCATTATTTCGCCTGCCCTGTATGGATTTTCATCTGCAACAATCAGATAATCATCACGCCCAGCTATCCGAAGCTCCCCAAAGTCACCAACATCTTTCTCATGCTCCCACGCCTGCAAAAACTCCACTGGATCGATAGGATAATACTCATCTGGCGAAAAATATTCACCCACCACTTTTTCTGTAAGAATATCCCGGATAATCTCAATCTGATTGGCATTCATGCCAAAATCCTGTAACTTCATTTCATACTCGCTCATAACGCTATTTCCTCCTGTCTATCTCTTTGAGCTATTTTCTTTGCTCATACCTGTTTTGATTTTCTGATATTCCGGATTTTTCATAATGCAATCCGTAAGATAATCACTATACTCCAACTTTGGATTAGCGACCGCATAAGGGCTATGCTGCTGAACGATGTTTACAGCATTAAACATGGCTACGGCATCACCCATGCTGTTCTCGAAAGCCTTCAGACAAAAATCCATATCGGCCTTTTGCCAGGCTTTTTGATCACAAGGGCGGATGCCAGACAGCCCATAATCAAAGGTATGGTCATAAATAAATTTTTTATACTGCATCTCCACATTATCTTTAATATTTTCCTGGGAAGCCTTCTCCCCGACAAAAAATACATCCCGGAACTGCGCCCTGTAAGCATCGAAAGCCTCTTTCCCAATCTGGGCAATCTGCTCCGCCTTGATCTGCTCACGTTTTTTTCCTTCAAGTGGTGCAAAAATCTGCATTCCCTTGAAATTACGGATTGAAACTTCCTGAAAAAAATTATTCTCCTTTACGTTTGACAATTTGCCAGATTTATTTAGATAAAACAGCCTGTCATCCACCTGCAGCACATCGCCAGCCTTAACATCCAGCTGCAGGAGATATTCTGTCATTTTTTCCTGCACAGCAGGTATAACATCCGCCGAAGACGATTTGTACTGCTTAAAATCTATTGGCAGCTTTTCCTTAACTGTTTCGATAAACGATTTGCCTGCCCACTTCATCCCGGCATCTGCATGATGAAGCCTGACGCTCATCATCTTTTGGGCACT
>NZ_JBJDWZ010000120.1:8247-9851 GCF_051866355.1 Anaerovibrio sp.
TCCTTCTCCACCATTTACTGCTTCATCAGGCTTAGCAGGATTATTTTTCTTGCCTTTATTTTTGTCCTCACTATCCGAATATTCACTATCAGGATTTTCCCGGACAGCTTCCAGCTCCTTTACCCTGTCCCTGACAAGGTTGTTGATATAATTGATAATCCTATGGGCATCGCGCTGGGCCATTTCCATCTCTTTGGAATCTTTATCCAGGACTTCCAGCCAGCTTTTCAGATAAGCACCGTGCTGCTCGGATAGCGGTATATTGAAATTGCTACAGATAAACGCTGCAGCAATTTCAACACGCAATTCTTCTCTGGCATACTCCTTACTGCCAAACTTACCTCTCAGATTTCGATTTAACCTGCTGGAATGGCCTGTCCAGTGACATAACTCATGCAACGCAGTACGATAATAATCATTTATATCCTTATAAGTTGAAGGCGGTGTCAGATGCAGGGCATCTTCACTTGACCGGTAAAAGTTCCTGTTGCCCTGGTCATGGGAAATTATTGCCCCTGACTTTTTGATGAGAATCTCAATCAGCTCGTTGGTTTCTTCATGAGTATAGGGCCTAAACCGTGGTACATACTTCGGAAACGGCTTGTCTTCCATCTTATACAGAAAACTGCCATCTTTGCCTATACGCTGATTGCCATCCTTATCCAAAAGAGGAATTTTATTTCCGTCCTTGTCCAAAACATATACTGACTGCCTTATCTGGCTCGGATGAAACACCGTGCAATAAGTCTTATGCCACTTTTGCTCCTCCAGCGGTAACGGATCCCCATCTTTATCGTGGGTATATTTGAAATACATGGTGATACAGCAGCCATGTGCTCCCTTTACCAGGTGATAGCCTTTATCCGCGTGCTTCCGTATCTGATTATAAGTATAAAAACGTGGATCCACATTACCGTCCGGATCACGCAGCTGATTAAGCAATAGGGTCAGGAATAATTTGTTAGCGCCAGTATATCCACGTCCGGAACCGCCACTAACAGGCGTCCCCAGTAGTTCACTTCCTACATTGCCATCCCACGGTTTCTGCCAAGGAACCTCATTATTCATAATGCTGTCAATCAGCTGCTGATATATATCCTGATAGTTGTTATTGCTCATTACTGCATTGATTTCTTCCAGTTTCGCTTTTTCTTCTTCGGATACAGCCACTTTAAAAACCTCCCATAGAAATATCTATTTTTACTGGCAATAGCATATACTACCCAGAAGCTTTTAAATCGCTATTTTGTCGCAAAATAAAAGAGATGCCATTCTCATGACATCTCCAATATAATTGTCAACTATCTTTTATTAAAAAATCATCTAACGGTAAATCCACCACCCATTCTTCTCCATATATCCTATATCTTTTCCATCTATACATCCTATATCATCTCCAAGAATACCATCACTTATATTACTATCTGCTTTTCCATCATAACCCGCACTAAAAAGAACATATCTATCTTTCTCTCTATCGTATTCATATCTATAATGTATTCCTTGATCTGCATATGGAGCTTCAAGTAATTTTTCAATCCAAAGAACATATTGTTCCTTAGTTTTAATTAAATCTTCTAATGTTTCTGGATAAGTGCCAGTTT
>NZ_JBJDWZ010000120.1:9951-11485 GCF_051866355.1 Anaerovibrio sp.
TATTGTTCCTTAGTTTTAATTAAATCTTCTAATGTTTCTGGATAAGTGCCAGTTTCGGCTTTGTACATCATAATACGGCAACTTAATCTACGTATGTCTCGCGCAACCATGTCGCTCATAGTATTATGATGTAACACAAACATTTCATGAACATGTGGCACTATAATGCAAAAAAATATTGCGATCAGAAACGGACAAAAATACGAGGTACAATCTCGAACAATATCCCTCACCTTATTTGTCTTAAGAGTAATCGTACTAATCATTACAACTTCCCCTTTATCTGCAAATATGCTAACTCAAATAATATTCTTTTGATAATTATACCATGATTACAAAAAAACAAAAGACTGCTTTATTAGCAGTCTTTTGAAACTTACATTCTGTTCAATTTGGACAGAATACAAGTTTACCTTACAAGCTTCAATTCACTTTCAGACTTCACACGCATCGGAGAAATATCCCTGAGAAACTTCATCCCGGTATCCTTCAATGCGCTACATGCCTTTACCAAAGCCGTCACGTCCTTCATCTCACTGCACATAGCTGTTGCCATTTCTTTTGGTGTGATGAGATTTGGCTTCTTGATTTTCAAAGACACAAAACTCTCTTTGACCTCATAATCGTCATTGGCAATATCCTGAATGGTCTGAACTGCCTTGTCTTTAACTGCATTATAAGACTCTCGTGCCTGCTCCTTCACTTTTGTCACGGCCTCTCGCGGCATCTGTTTTATGCGCATTTTCATTTCTCTTGCCCTGGCTAAAAAACTTTTGCCTTTATCTACAATTTTCTCTGCAACTTTTTTCGCCTTTATGCCTTTCCCTACCAGCTCCACAGCCATAGCTTCCGCCAGTGCCTTCGGGGAAATTACGTTCAGAGTGATATACTGTTCATCGTTATCCTTCTGAGCCAGAAAATACGGCTTCCCCTTGCCAGGCTCCATATACGGAACCAGCTTCTGCCATTCCTGCCTGGATAAGTCCAGGGTAGGATTTTCTTTCAGGGCTGGCAAATTTATCTTATCCAGATTCTGCAAAACAAATCCAGGTGTCATATACTGCGTTTTAGAAGCAATATTCCAGTTTAAATAATCGCCGAGCTTTTCCATCATATCTTCCGGCAAATATTCGCTCTCACAAATATCCAGCCACATGTCATCCTCCGGCGAAGGCCCATCGTACTCATCATAAATCGTCTCTGGTGACAATCCTTTAACATCAGCCAAAGACATATCCTCAAAATCTTCACGCATCTTTTTCCAATTAAAAGCCATTTTTCACACCACCTTGAAAAATTGGCTGCCCGACTAATCAGGCAGCCCTATGAAGCGTACAATATCACCTGGACAAACCAGACGAATTTTCACGATTCTGCGAATTTTCCTTAATCATCTTTACCCCCTGATCCTTGAGGCTGGAAAATGCCGCTATCATCTCGCGCTCGCTTACCCCGATGGCCTTCATGCTGTCATACAAGGCTTTTGCCATGTTTTCGCTGAAAACTGCCGCCGGAGACTTTGCCTCTTCCGTAG
>NZ_JBJDWZ010000121.1:0-11470 GCF_051866355.1 Anaerovibrio sp.
CCGAGCGCACCAGCTTTGTTAATATTTACAGCAGTCTTGCAGGACTGCTGTTTTTTTATTGTCAGTTTATAAAATTTATTATAAAATGGCAGAAAAGGGACATGTGGCCTTTTTCTTTGATATTATAATGCATATAATATAACTGCAATCAATTAGAAACAAGAAGAATTAGACGCGTATAATTGGTTTTTCTGGTTTTGCAGGGATGACAATATGATAAGCAATGAATATTTAGACAGGGTGTGGCCTTTTTTGCGGGAAACTGACCCTGAAAGGCGGAAAAAATTTTATATTTATTTTCAGAATGCCCCGCTGTGGCTGATAGACTGCGTATCCGTGGAGAGAATCAGGAAAGGGACAATTTTCCTTCGGGAAGGTGATCCGGTAGATACGATGTATTTTATTGCCAAGGGTGTAATCAAGGGGACGGATGTGAGGATTTATGGCATGTCCTTTGATTACATGATCTCCGTCGGGGTATATGCGTATGGCGGCATGGAGCTTCTGATGGGGCTGGAACGGTATCAGACTTCCCTGCAGGCGCTTACGGACTGCATCGTGCTGAAAATACCAACGCCGCAGTTTGCCAAATGGCTGAATTCGGATATCAGTGCGCTGGCGCAGGAAGCAAGGCTTATGGGAGGATATCTGCTGGAGCAGACCTACAAGGTCAGGGCATTCCTGTTTTTGCAGGGGGCGGACAGGCTTGCAATGCTCCTGAAGACCCTGTATGAGCTGGATGCGCCTGACGGCGTCCTGCGGCTGGCGAACAATCGTCAGGAGCTGTCTGATTTTACCGGCCTGAGCGTGAAAACAATCACCCGGGCGGTGCAGAAACTTTGGCACGAAGGCCTTATCAGCAGGGAAGGCCGCGTGATTGTGGTGAACGAGGAGCAGTATCTGCGCATCAGGGAAAATCTGTCGCAGGTGCTTTCCGGATAATGGGGGATTAGTAAGTTTTAAATACATAATATACTTAAATGGGTGTGTTGCTTTGCATATTGCTGCTGATAGTTGGTTGCATTGACTGGCGGCCCTGTCCTCCGTGGCGGAGTAGGGGGCGCACGTTACAGGCGGTGTGGTTTTAGAGGAAGTTTTTGAGAAGGAGATTTTATTATGCAGAATTATTCAGGTGAAGCAGGCTTGCAGTATCATTTGCAGATTCGTCCGGGAGATGTGGGCAGATATGTGATTTTGCCGGGGGATCCGAAGCGCAGTGCCAAAATTGCCAGGCATTTTGAAAATGCGGAACTGATTGCTGACAACAGGGAATATGTTACCTACACAGGCTACTTGAACGGGGAAAAGGTCAGCGTTACCTCCACCGGCATAGGCGGCCCGTCCGCGTCAATTGCCATGGAAGAACTGGCAAGGTGCGGCGCGGATACCTTTCTGCGGGTAGGAACCTGCGGCGGCATTGATCTGGCTGTCAAGGGCGGCGATATCGTGGTGGCAACCGGTGCGATACGCATGGAGGGAACCAGCAAGGAGTATGCACCGATTGAATTTCCTGCCGTTGCGGATTTGGATATTGCCAACGCCATGATAAAGGCCTGCAGGAAGCTGAAGCTGAATTATCATAGAGGCATTGTGCAGTGCAAGGATGCTTTCTACGGACAGCATGATCCGGAAATCATGCCGGTGAGCTATGAGCTTTTGAACAAGTGGGAAGCATGGAAGCGGCTGGGCTGTAAGGCATCGGAGATGGAATCAGCGGCGCTGTTTGTGGTGGCCAGCCATCTGAAAGTGCGCTGCGGCTCTGATTTTCTGGTTGTGGGCAATCAGGAAAGAGATGCTCTGGGGATGGAGAACCCTATTGTGCATGATACTGAATCAGCTATCATGGTAGCCGTAGAAGCGATAAAGCTTCTGATTGATGAGGATAGGGAAAACGCAGCCAAGGGCTGATCGGAGGGACTTTTTTATGCAGCTTGCACTCAGTTTATTAGGAATTGCTGTGGTTATTGGCTTGTGCTGGTTATTGTCATGGCATAGAAGGGCCGTCAACTGGCGGCTGGTAGGCAGGGCTTTCGTGATTCAGTTTTTGCTGGCGGTATTTATAGTAAAGGTGCCGGCAGGGCAGCAGGTTATTTCCGTGCTGTCCGATTGTGTGACTGCCGTGGTGAACAGCGGCAAGGATGGTGTAGCCTTTGTTTTTGGTGACCTGGCGGACGGTTCCAGAAATTTTGTGTTTCTGGTACAGGTCCTGGCCAATATTATTTTTGTATCAGGCCTGGTAGAGCTGTTGTACTATCTGGGAGTTATCGGGCTGGTAGTAAAAAGTATGGGCAAGGTTGTCAGGAAATTAATCGGCTCGACGGCGGCAGAGAGCTTTGTGGCCACTGCCAACATGTTTTTGGGCCAGACCAGCAGTCCTGTTCTAATCAGCAGGTACATAGGGCGCATGACAGAGAGTGAAATAATGGTTATACTGGTATCAGGCATGGGCAGTATGGATGTATCTGTGCTGACAGGCTATGTATCCATGGGGATTCCGATGGAATATCTGCTCATGGCAAGCATGCTGGTGCCGGTAGGCAGTATTCTTATCTCAAAGATTATTTTGCCGGAGGTGGAGTCAGCTGAAGTGATTGAAGACCTGACCATTGATGGCAAGGGCAATAACAGCAATGCCATAGAGGCTGTTATTAACGGTGCTTCCATCGGTGTGACCATTGTTATGGGGATTGCGGCTTCCCTGATTGCCATCATAGGCATGGTGGCGCTGATTAACATGATTCTTGGTTTTGCAGGGCTGAGCCTGGAGATTATCTTTGGCTATGTATTTGCTCCTTTTGGCTTCCTCATGGGCTTTGATGGCGCTACTGCACTGCGGGAAGGTACCTTGCTGGGGCAGAAGATAGCCCTCAATGAATTTGTGGCCTTTAACAATCTGGGCTCGTTTATCGATACCCTTGATACGAGGACTGCCATGATGGCCTCCATATCGCTGGCCGGTTTTGCCAATGTGGGCAGCATGGCAATCTGTGTGGGCGGTGTAGGTGCGCTGTGCCCGGAGAAGAAGGGTATACTTTCCCGTCTTGTGCTGCGGGCCATGATTGGCGGCATGCTGCTGAGCGTCCTGAGTGCCATGCTGTGCGGCATTGTGGCACTGTTCTGATGCCCTGCGGCTTTAGGTCGGCGGATGTGTGATTTTTATATTTAAGAAGGTGATGGAATATGAAAAAGTATAAGCGCATTTTTACTGTTGTGCTGGATTCTGTCGGCATAGGTGCCGCCGGGGATGCCGCTGCCTTTGGCGATGAAGGGGCGGATACGCTGGGGCACATTGCGGACAGCGTGGAAGGGCTGGCAATTCCCAATCTGCGGAGGCTGGGGCTTGCCAACCTGCGGGACTTGCACGGGGTGGCGCCTGCTCCGGAGCCGGAGGGGTATTTTGCCTGCCTGCGGGAAGCCAGCAATGGCAAGGATACCATGACAGGCCATTGGGAGATGATGGGGCTGCATATTACCACGCCTTTCAAGACCTTTACGGAAACCGGTTTTCCAAAGGAGCTGATTGACGAGCTGTCAAGGCGCACCGGCCGCGTGATTATCGGCAACAAGAGCGCCAGCGGCACGGCTATTCTGGATGAGCTGGGGGAAGAGGAAATCGCCACGGGGCACATGATTGTGTATACGTCGGCTGACTCTGTCCTGCAGATATGCGGCAACGAGGAAACCTTCGGTCTGGATGAATTGTACCGTTGCTGTGAGATTGCCAGGGAGCTTACCCTGCGCGATGAGTGGAAGGTGGGGCGGGTGATTGCCCGGCCTTATGTAGGACGGAAAAAGGGCGAATTCAAGCGTACCAGCAACCGGCATGACTACGCCCTGAAGCCTTATGGCCGCACTGTGCTGAACGTGCTGAAAGATGCGGGCTATGACGTGATTTCCGTGGGCAAGATTGCGGATATCTTCGATGGCGAGGGCATTACGGAGGCAAACAAATCAAAAAGCTCCGTGCATGGCATGGAGCAGACGATTGAGCTGGCAGGGCGGGACTTTACCGGCTTGTGCTTTGTCAATCTGGTGGATTTTGATGCCCTGTGGGGGCATCGCCGCAATGCGGAGGGCTATGCCGGGGAGCTGGAGCGGTTTGATGTGAAGCTGGGACAGCTTTTGCCGCTGCTGCGTCAGGATGACCTTTTGATTCTGACTGCTGACCACGGCAACGACCCTACCTATAAGGGAACGGATCACACCAGGGAAAATGTGCCGTTTTTGGCGTATTCCCCGTCTATGCAGGGGCATGGCAGGCTGCCGGATGGTGATACATTTGCCGTTATCGGGGCGACTATTGCGGATAATTTCGGAGTGGATATGCCGGCGGGAAGCATAGGCGCATCGCTTCTGGACAAGCTGGTATAACCGGTATGGATATTATGCAGTGAAGATAATTGAGACTGCCTGCGTGCAGGCCGGTGGGCGTGCGCGCAGACAGGCAGGTTGAAATGAGGTTGGCTGATGGATAAGAAGGATATTTTGGCAAAGGTTGATCATACGCTTCTGGCGCAGACTGCAGTGTGGGAGGATATCCGCCTGGTGCTGGATGATGCCATGCAGTACGGCACGGCTTCGGCGTGCATTCCGGCGGCTTATGTCAGACAGGCGGCAGAGTATGTGGCAGGCAGGCTGCCTATCTGCACGGTAATTGGTTTTCCCAATGGCTACAGCACGGCGGAGGTAAAGGCATTTGAGGCAGGCCGCGCGGTTGCGGATGGTGCAGATGAAATCGACATGGTGCTGAATATTGGTTTTCTGAAGGATGGACGTGACGCGGAAGTGGAAGCGGAAATCCGTCAGGTGCATGAGGCCTGTCAGGGCAGGGTGCTCAAGGTTATTATTGAAACCTGCCTTTTGACGGAGGCGGAAAAAATCCGTGCCTGTGAGCTGGTGACCAGGGCAGGGGCTGAATATGTCAAGACATCTACGGGCTTTTCCTCCGGCGGCGCCACCTTTGAGGATGTGGCACTTTTGCGCAGGCATGCAGGTGAAAAGGTCATGGTCAAGGCCGCCGGCGGCATAGCGTCCTTTGCTGATGCCGAGAGGTTTATAGAGCTGGGGGCGGACAGGCTGGGAACCAGCCGGCTGGTAAAGCTGATGAAGCAGGATAAAGAAGGATAAGTAGCATTGATAATGGGGGAACGCTGATATGACCAATGAAGAGCTTTTGCAGGAGGCGAAAAAGGCCAGGCTGCACGCCTATACGCCCTATTCGCATTTTCAGGTGGGAGCGGCGCTCCTGACCAGGGAGGGCAGGCTTTACCACGGCTGCAACATCGAAAACGCAGCCTATGGGCCTACCAACTGTGCGGAGCGTACAGCTTTTTTCAAGGCTGTTTATGAAGGGGAAAGGCATTTTGACAGGATTGCCATTGTTGGCGCTCCGGAGGGAGAGGAAGCAGATGCTGTCTGCGCTCCTTGCGGTGTCTGCCGTCAGGTGATGATGGAGTTCTGCAACAGGAAGGAGTTTAAAATCATCCTGGCGGATGGCAAGGGCGGAGCGCAGGAGTTCAGCCTGGAGGAGCTCCTGCCTTACGGCTTCGGCCCTGATAATCTGTCGGCGGGAGTATAGAGCGCGGACAGGCTGATACAGCCGGGGCGGCACTGGCGCACTGGTGCGCTCTGCGCCGGCGATTTACACGCACTACAAAAGCGGATGACAGAAACTGTCATCCGCTTTTGCAATGTAATGGGATATATGTGGAAATTTTAAGGGAAGCAAATTTATTACTTGCCGAAGTAACGCTTCAGCAGGCCGGAGAAGCCCTTGCAGTGGCGGGCCTCGTCCTTGCACATCTCATGCACGGTGTCATGGATGGCATCGAGATTCAGCTGCTTGGCCTTGACAGCCAGCTTCTTCTTGCCCTCGGTAGCGCCGAATTCTGCATCCTTGCGCATGGAGAGATTCTTCTCGGTGCTGTCAGTGAGAACTTCGCCCAGGAGCTCGGCAAACTTGGCAGCGTGCTCAGCCTCTTCAAAAGCGTAGCGCTTGAAGGCCTCGGCAATCTCCGGATAGCCCTCGCGGTCAGCCACGCGGCTCATAGCCAGATACATGCCTACCTCGGAGCACTCACCGTTGAAATTCTCCCGCAGTCCCTCTATAATCTCAGGATCGACACCCTGGGCTACGCCAAGACGATGCTCGTCTGCCAGCTGCATCTCGCCTTCCATCTCCTTGAACTTGTCAGCGCCAGCCTTACAGATAGGGCACTTCTCAGGAGCAGCATCGCCCTCATGAACATAACCGCAGATGGTGCATACAAACTTTTTCATAATTGTTTCCTCCTATATAATACACACGTGATGTTTTCTTATTGCCTCTCTACAGGCTTTATTATACTAATTCGACACGGATTTGGAAAATCCTGTTTTTCGGCAAAAAATTTTATTTTTACGGATTTTTCTCTAGTTTTCTGGCGTATGCTTTATTTATTATTAATTTATAAAAAATAGTAATGGATAATAATTATCATATCGACTTATCGCGTTTCTTTTTTGCATGCTGCACAAGTTTTTTGCTATAAGGAACTATTTGTGATACAATCTTACTTTGAAAAAGAATGTGTTTTTATGTGTGATTATTTTGGTTGAACAGGAGCAGAACGATGTTTCAATACAAATCTGATGCGCCGGAGAAAACAGCGGAGCTGGCAAGGCGGCTGGCCGGTGTGCTGCAGCCGGGGACGGTTATCTGCCTGGATGGCGATCTGGGGGCGGGCAAGACGCTGTTTGTGCAGAATCTTGCGGCCGGACTTGGCGTGAGGGGCGAGGTTACCAGCCCTACATTTAATCTGATGAATGTATATGAGGAGGGCAGGCTGCCGGTTTTTCATTTTGACCTGTACAGGCTGGAGCAGGAATATGAGCTGGAGGAAATCGGCTTTTATGACTATGCGGATGCGCCGGATGGGCTGGTGCTGATAGAGTGGGCAGACAAGTTTCCGCACTGCCTGCCGGAAGAGCGCATAATGCTGCAGATTCAGCGCACGGATGTCGAAAATGAGCGGCTGCTCAGCTTTGAGCTGTCAGGAAAGGCGTTGGAGAATGTGTATAAGGAGATGGAAAGGCTTTGCCAATTTTAGCGATAGATACGGCTACGATGGTTTCTAGCGTGGCTGTGGCAGACAAGGACAGGCTGTTAGCGGAGCTGACAGTGCAGACGAGATTGACCCATTCGGAAACCCTGCTGCCTCATGTTGAGCAGGTTATGCAGATGGCCGGTACGGAAAGGGCGGCGCTCACTGGCGTGGCGGTGAGCCTGGGGCCGGGTTCGTTTACGGGACTGCGCATAGGACTGGCCGCTGCCAAGGCTATTGCCTACGGTCTGGGGATTCCTATCTGGGGAATTCCCACCACGGAGGCGCTGGCCTGGCATTATCCGGTGCCGGGCGTGGCTGTCGTGCCGTTTATTGATGCCCAGAAGGGCAATGTGTACAGCGCTGTCTATCAGTGGCAGGGGAACGGCTTTGCTGAAATCAGCCCTGTTCAGGTCTATACCATGGAGGAGGCGCTGGAGCTGTGCGCCGCTCAGCCTGTGCATGTGCTGGCTGTAGGCGACATGGCTGCAAGGAAGCTGGCCGGGCGGGATGATTTGCCGTCCAATGTGCAGGTGCCGCCGCCGCATGTGGTGATGCCGCGGGCTGCCAATGTGGCCATGGCCGGACTGAAACGGCAGGCGGCCGGACAGGCGGATTCTGTCATGAATCTGGAGCCGGTGTATATCAGGCGTTCCGAGGCGGAGGTGCTGTGGGAAAAACGGCAGGCGGCCGGTCAGGCGCAGAAGCAGGTGCAGCCATGAGCGGGATTGTGTTCCGCCGCATGGTGCAGGATGATGCTGACGGAGTGGCAAAAGTGGAGGCCGCCTGCATGCCGGTGCCCTGGTCACGGCAGTCCTTCTGGGAGGAAGCCTCACATACGGATGCCCATTATCTGCTGGCGGTGGATACGGAAAAGGACGATTTGATTGTGGCCTATGCAGGCTGCTGGGTGCTGGCCAACGAGGGCCATATCACCAATGTGGCAGTGGAGCCATCCTATCAGGGCATGGGGCTTGGGCGCAGGCTCATGCAGGAGCTGATTGAGCAGGTGAAGGGACTGGGAGTCGATTCCATGACATTGGAGGTGCGCCCGTCCAATCTGCGGGCTATAGGGCTTTATACCAGCCTCGGTTTCAGGAGCGTGGGGCAGAGGCCGAAATACTATACCAATCCTGTGGAAGCGGCGGAGATTATGTGGAATACCAGCCTGTAGGGAAGCGCGGCCCGGTGGCCGCAGTGCCTTCCGCTATTGGCTGTGTCACGATATATGGTTATTGCAGTAGTTGGAGAGATTTATGGAAAATAAGATTACGCTTGCGCTAGAGTCAAGCTGCGACGAAACCTCGGCGGCCGTTCTGCGGGGGGGACGCGAGGTGTTATCGCTGGTTATCTCCACCCAGATTCCTGTGCATCAGAAATTTGGCGGTGTGGTGCCGGAGATTGCCTCGCGCAAGCATATTGTGAATATTATGCCTGTTATAGATGAAGCATTGGCAAAGGCGGATGTAAAGCTGGCTGATGTCGACCAGGTGGCCGTGACCTATGGCCCCGGGCTGGTGGGAGCCTTGCTGGTGGGAGTTTCCGCCGCCAAGGCGCTGGCTTTTACGCTGGGGGTTCCGCTGATTGGCGTCAACCATCTGGAGGGACATATTTTTGCCAATTTCATCAGCCATCCGGATCTGCGGCCGCCGTTTATGGCCCTTGTTGTGTCAGGCGGGCATACATCACTGGTGCATGTGAAGAATTATAATGAATTCAGCCTGATGGGGCAGACGCGGGATGATGCGGCAGGCGAGGCCTTTGACAAGGTGGCGAGGGTAATGGGACTGCCGTATCCGGGGGGACCGCAGATAGACAAGCTGGCCCGGGAGGGCAATCCCCATGCCATTGATTTTCCCAAGGCCCTGCAGGAAAAGGGCAATTATGAGTTCAGCTTCAGCGGCCTGAAATCGGCTGTACTGAACTACCTGAACAGCATGAAATGCAAAAAGCTGGAGGTAAACAAGGCAGATGTGGCGGCGTCCTTTCAGAATACGGTTATTGAGGTGCTGATAGCCAAGGCGCTGGACGCGGTGAAGGAGGCCGGCTGCAATACACTGGTGCTGGCCGGTGGCGTGGCGGCCAACAGCTCGCTGGAAAGCCGTCTGCGGGCGGCGGCAGATGCGGCAGGCATCCGCTTCTGTTATCCTGACAAGCTGCTTTGCACGGACAATGCGGCGATGATTGGCTGTCGCGGATATTATCAGGCGCAGGCCGGCAGGTATGCGGATTTGTACCTCAATGCGGTGCCGGGGCTGGCGCTGACGGATTTGCAGGGATAGTTGATTTAGCAGGAGGCAGTAGAGGATTGCGGCTTAACAATCAGGATATATCAGGAATTAACAAAGAAACTATTGCGACGGTCTGTCGCAAATACACGAATCTGACGGCTATGCAGTCGGATATGCTGAAGCGGCTGAATGTGTGCCTGCCATTTATTGCGGATCTGGCTCATGCCTATCTGTATCTCTATGTAAAGACGCAGGACGCTTCCAAGCTGCTGGTGCTGAAGCACTATCGTCCCCACACATTTTTTACGGATATTGAGCTGACGGGTGAAGGAGCGCTGGTACCTGCTATTGAGGAACCGCTGATTATGGCCGCCTTTGAGAAGGGCAAATTCATTCAGGGCCAGCGGGAATGGCGGTTTGGCATCAATCTGGAAATGTATGTGTACCCTATCAAGTCGGGCAACGAGGTGGTAGGGGTAGTGAGCCTGGAAACAGGCCACAGCTATGCGTCGTCCAGCAGTTATTATCAGCTGATGGATACGGCGGTATTCCTTCTGGAGCACGGCAAAAGGGGACTGGACAAGGACCAGTTCCGTACTATGTCGCCGGGAACGGGCATTATCATTGCTGACCACAGCAACCGCATCGTCTTTGCCAATCTGTCAGCGACACGCATTTATCGCGCCTTGGGCATTACCAGCCTGATTGGCTGCCGCATGTCCGACAGGGAGCTGAGTGCCATGCTGCACAGGGAAACCATAGACAGCAGCCGCCCTTATGAGCGCGAGCTTCAAATTCGGGATATTGTGCTGGTACAGCGGGATATCAAGCTGGAGGAAGCAGGAGTGCTGCAGAGGCGGATTATGCTGCTGTCGGATGTTTCGGAGCTGAGAAAAAAAGAGCGGGAAATCAAGATTAAGTCGGCAGTTATTCAGGAGATTCATCACAGGGTGAAGAACAATCTGCAGACGATTGCCAGCCTGCTCAGGCTTCAGGCACGCCGTTCCAAGGTGCCGGAGGTCAGGTCGGCATTGCAGGAGAGCACCAACCGCATACTCAGCATGTCCGTCGTGCATGAATTTTTGTCCCAGCAGGATGCCGAGGAAATCAAGGTTATCGAGGTGACGCGCAATATACTGAACACGGTGGCTCCCAATATGGTTGCCAGTGATTTTGAGCTGGAACAGGTCTTTGACGGGCCGGAGGTGATTCTGCCTTCGCGTACTGCCAGCAATCTGGCCGTTATCATCAATGAGCTGATTCTCAATTCCATAGAGCATGGCTTTGAGCATCGGAGCAGGGGACTGATTGGCCTGCATACGGAGGAAACGGCGGATGGCTATGTGCTTGATTTGTATGATGATGGCTGCGGACTGCCGGATGATTTTGATTTGAGTAAGACCAAATCCCTGGGATTGCAGATTATAAGAACGCTGGTGGCTGATGATATGGGGGGCGAAATCCGGCTTTTCAATCAGCAGGGTACCCACGCCAGGATTACTATACCACGAAACCCGGAGGGAGGAGAATATTGAATGAAAGCCTTGAAAATTGTAATTGCCGATAATGAGTCTGTTATCCGTATGGATGTGCGGGAAATGCTGGAGGATGCAGGCCATGAGGTAGTAGGCGAGGCTGTAAATGGGATAAAGGCGGTGGAGCTGGCGAGAAAGCTGAAGCCTGACCTTTGTATTTTGGATATCAAGATGCCGGAGATGGACGGTATTACCGCCGCCAAGATTATTACGGAGGAAAAGATTGCTCCGGTGCTGCTTCTGACTGCTTTCAGCCAGAGCGATATGGTCAAGCGCGCCACCGATGCCGGCGTGCTGGCATATCTGGTCAAGCCGGTGCAGGAAAGCAATCTTTTTCCGGCCATGGAAGTGGCCATCTCACGCTATCAGGAAATGCATGAGCTGGAAGATGAGCTGTTCAAGGTAAAGGATACGCTGGCCATGCGCAAGACCTTGGATCGCGCCAAAGGGATTCTCATGGATGCCCACGGACTGACGGAATCCGAGGCCTTCCGCCGCATCCAGCAGTACAGCATGGCCAAGAGAAAGACCATCAAGGAAGTGGCAGAGGCTATTATCAGGGCGGCAACAAAATAAATTTCAGTTTTTCGTAGTGCTTGTATGATACTTTGGTGATATAAAA
>NZ_JBJDWZ010000122.1:0-11435 GCF_051866355.1 Anaerovibrio sp.
TCATGTGTGCATGATTTCTATTGCATTGTTTAGTTTTCAAGGAACACTGCCTTCCTGCTCATTAGGACTTACGTCCTTTGTTTTCGCAAGTCAGCTTGTTTATAATACCTTTTCTCAAGCCATTTGTCAAGCATTTTTTGAAACATTTTCAAAAACTTTCTCAACATTTCAGGCAGAAAAAAATGGTGGGCAGGGATGGATTCGAACCATCGTAGCCTACGGCGACGGATTTACAGTCCGTTCCCTTTAACCACTCGGGCACCTACCCACAAAAATGGTGACCCAGGAGGGACTCGAACCCCCGACCCTTTGATTCGTAGTCAAATACTCTAATCCAGCTGAGCTACTGAGTCATGTTGAATGTGGTATTAAATTTGCCTCTAAGAAAATGGTGGGCCCACCAGGACTTGAACCTGGGACCGACCGGTTATGAGCCGGTTGCTCTAACCAACTGAGCTATAGGCCCACGACTTTTGATAGAAAATCTCGCACGGCCAAAGCATGCGAGAATTGCAAACATGGTATGGAGCGGAAAACGAGACTCGAACTCGCGACCCCCACCTTGGCAAGGTGATGCTCTACCAACTGAGCTATTTCCGCATGATATGGAGCGGAAAACGAGACTCGAACTCGCGACCCCCACCTTGGCAAGGTGATGCTCTACCAACTGAGCTATTTCCGCATATTTCCTATGTCTGCCAGCGCTCTGCGCGACTGACAAGGAATATAATACTACTTTCTCCCATCCATGTCAACACCTTTTTTATATTTTTTTCAAAAGGCAGAAAAAAGGGTGAAGAAGCTCCATACAGCGGCTCCTTCACCCCCATCCTGCCGCACACCTGAAATCAGCGCGCCTGCATCTGCCAATCACACAAGCTCATAGCCTGCCTCTGCAATCACTGCCCTGAATTCCTCAACAGAAATTTCCCTGTCAGCCTCTACCACAGCAGTTTTGGTTTCCAAATCCACCTCCACGGAGGATACGCCATCCATTTTGCTCAGCGCCTCGCGCACATGCTTCTGACAGTGCATGCACATCATGCCTTCAATCTTCAACTCTTTTTTCATCACCAAATCATCCTTTCCATCTCTGCAGTTACGCCTGCATTTATCTTCGCCTGCTTCAACAGCCATTGGCAAAATCCGCACCACGCCGACAGACTGACCGTCCCCTTCGGCATGGCCGGAAAGCTCCCCGGAAAATCTGAACCGCTTCAGCCGCAGGGCATTCAGCACCACACACAGACTGCTCATGCTCATGGCCGCCGCACCAATCATCGGTGACAGCTTTACCCCGAAGGCAGGGTAAAATACGCCTGCCGCCAGCGGAATTCCGATAATATTATAGAAAAAAGCCCAAAACAGGTTTTCCTTGATATTCCTGATTACCGCCCTGCTCAGGGAAATCATATCGGCAATCTGGCGCAAATCACTGCCCACCAGCACCACATCCGCGCTCTCCATGGCAATGTCCGTGCCTGCCCCCACGGCAATACCCACGTCAGCCCGCACCAGCGCCGGGGCATCATTGATGCCGTCACCGGCCATCGCCACAACGCGGCCTGCCTCCTGCTGTTCCCGGACAAGCCGCTCCTTATCCTGGGGCAGCACCCCGGCAAATACCCGGTCTATGCCTGCCCTCTGTGCCACCGCCCGGGCCGTAAGCTGATTGTCACCAGTAATCATCATAACATCTATGCCTGATTTTTTCAAAAGCTCCACCGCCTGACGGCTGGAACCTTTCTCCCTGTCAGCCACGGCAAAAATGCCCAGCAGATAGTCCCCGCTGGCAGCAATCAGCACGGTTTTCCCCTCATTGGACAGTTCATCCATGCGATGCCTGTACGCCGATATATCAAAGCCGCGGCTCTCCATATAAGCCGCATTGCCCACAAAAATCCTCTCGTTCCCCAGCACGCCGGAAATCCCCATGCCCGGCTCATTGGCAAAATCCTCAAAGCGAAGCAGCTCTATCCCTTTTTCTCTGGCAAGCGCCACTATGGCCTGTCCCAGAGGATGCTGGCTGGCCTGCTCCACGGAGGCCGCCTTCTGCAAAAGCTCCTGCCAGTCAGTGCCCAGGCACAGCACATCCGTCACGCCCGGCCTGCCATCCGTTATGGTGCCGGTCTTGTCCAGCATGACGGCATCAATCCCTTTAGCGCGTTCCAGAATTTCACCGGACTTAATCAGGATACCCCGCTCCGCTCCCTTGCCGGTTCCCGTCATAATCGCCACCGGCGTTGCCAGCCCCAGCGCACAGGGACAGGAAATAACCAGCACGGAAATCGCCGCCGAAAAGGCAAATTCCGCCCCATACCCCAGCAACAGCCAGACAATGCCGGTCACCACGGCGATGCCGATAACAATCGGCACAAATACCCCGGAAATCCTGTCCGCCAGCTTTGCAATCGGCGCCTTGGTGGCACCGGCCTCATCCACCAGCCGTATAATCTGGCTGATGGCCGACTCGGCTCCCACCTTTTCCGCCCGGAAGCGGATATAGCCGTCCAGATTGATGGAGGCAGAAATCACCCTGTCCCCCGCCTTTTTCTGCACGGGCAGCGATTCGCCGGTAATCGCCGACTCGTCCACGCTGGCACTGCCCTCCAGCACGACGCCGTCAGCGGCAATCCCGCCGCCGGGCCTGACAACGACCTCGTCCCCCGGCACCAGCTCATCAGCGGCAACCTCCACCTCACTGCCATTGCGCAGCACAAGGGCGGTTCTCGGCACCAGCCCCATCAGCCGCCGCAGAGCCTCCCCCGTGCTGCCCTTGGCGCGGGCCTCCAGATACTTGCCCACCGTAATCAGTGTCACAATCATGCCTGCCGATTCAAAATACAGGCTTTCGCTATAAGCCTCCACCAGCGCCCAGTCACCGTGCCCCATGCCCCAGCTCATGCGGAAAATAGCAAACACGCCAAAAAATGCTGACGCCGCGGCCCCTATGCCCACCAGGCTGTCCATGTTGGGAGACCCCCGGAACAGATTGCGAAAGCCATTGACAAAATACCTGCGGTTGAAAGCCAAAATCGGCACGGCCAGCAGAAGCTGGGCAAACGCCGAGGTCACAGCATTCTCCCTGCCGTGAAAAATCGCCTTGAAGCCATCCCAGGGCACAATGCCGAACCATTCCGCCAGCATGTGATGCATGGCGATATACATGAGGGGAAGCAGAAAAACTGCCGACCAGATGAGGCGATTTTTCAAGTCTTCCGCTTCCCTGCCGAGAGGGTTTTCCCCGGCCTCTCCACCGGCCCTCCCGCCTGTCCTGCCTGCTGCTGTGCCGCTCTTTCTGCCTTCATCAGCGGGAGCGATGCCATAGCCCGCCTTTTCCACTGCCGCCACAATTCCCTCCGCAGTCAGCAGTTTTTCATCATATTCTATCTGCATGCTGCCGGTCAGAAGATTCACCACCGCATTCCTGCAGCCCGGCAGCCTGTCCACCGCCTTCTGCACTCTGGCAGAGCAGGCGGAGCAGGTCATGCCGCTGATTAAATATTTTTCCTTTTTCATAAAAACCTCACACAAAATGTACATAATATGCACATCATCCTGCTTTATTCTGAAAACAATTATCGTTATTACTATATTACCAAACAATGCCGCTGTCAATACGGAAGCTGTATTCACGCCTTACAGCCATGTATGCCCGCCACCGGCATCACAAAAGCATAATTGCCCTACTGCAAATTAAAATTGTTGCTTATTTACAGGTTTGATATTAAAATAGGTAATAGAACAAAGTTCTTTCCAAATATTCTAACAATAACACATAAAGTATCGACATTAATGGAGCGTAATATCATGGAGTTCTTACAAAAATTAGTAAAGAAAATATTATCCCTTGTGGCACATACAGCCCTGACCGTAGCGGGATTTTTCGTCATGCTGCTAAGCCTGGGTGGATTTCTCACCGGTGAAATTTTGGGCGGCGGCATCATCCTGGCCATCGGCGTGGCTATGACCGCCATCGGCACGCGCAGCCTCTGGTATCCCAGCTACAAGGAAAAGCAGGAGGAAAAGAAAAAACTGCAGGACATCCGCCACACCACGCTGGAAAAAAGCAATCCTGCCGCCCCTGTCAGCGATTTTGTCCGGGACAGCTATGAAAAAGCCATCAGCGACTACAACTCACTGAACGGCATTATACGCCAGCTGCAGGATCAGGAGCTGGCAGAACAGCTAAAGAAAATGCAGGGCATTGCCCAGCGGATGATTAACTACATGAGGGAGCATGCCGAGAAGATTTCTATGGCCGACCAGTTTATCAACTACTATCAGGACAGGGCCTTATCCCTGTCAAGGCAGTTTCTGGAATTTGAGCAGATGGGGCTGAACACGCCGGAGATTGCCGAAATCAAGGCAAAGACCAAACGCACCCTGGAATCCTTTGACGAAGCCTACGAGGCCCAGTTCAGCCGCATGCTGACAGACAAGATGCTGGAGGTCGAATCCGAGCTGAAAGTGGCCGAGCAGATTATGTCGGATGCAGGCATCCAGAACACGCCTGATGCGTTGCATGGACGCAGTGCCTCCCATAATACAGCTGCCGCCGGTGCTACCGTAACGCCCGATATGCAGGCATCAGCCTCCGGCACTGACATTCCTGATATCATGCTGAAAAACAACCCTTTCAGTATCGACCGCCCCTTTGACATCGGCGGAACCGCGGATGAATATCCATGCCAAAACAGGCGCACAGGAAAATGCCGTCCAAGAGGGCGCTTCCAGAAATAAAATCTTTGACACGAAAGGATGAACAATATGTCAGAAATTAATCTCGACGATCTGCTGAAAGCAAAAGCACAGGAAAATACCGCAACCTCCGCCCCTGTGGCAGTCATCGACCAGCAGCAGGAAATAATGCAGGTAACACAGCAGACAGAGGCCCTGACACCGGCAGAGCGTCAGCAGGTAGATGAAATCAAAGCCAAGATTGACCTTACCAATTCAGGCTATGCCCTGCAGTTCGGCTCCGGCGCCCAGAAAAATATGGCAGATTTCTCCGACAGCCTGCTGTCCCAGGTACGCACCAAGGACAGCGGACAGGTAGGTGAGCTGCTGACGGAGCTTTCCGGAAAAATCAATGAATTCAGCCGCAAGGAATCTGACAGCTTTGTAAAGAAGCTGCCCCTCATCGGCTCACTGGTCAGCAAAGGGGAAACCATGATTTCCTCCTACGAAAAGCTCTCCACGAAAGTTGAAAAAATCCAGTCAGAACTGGAAAAATCAAAAACCACCATGCTAAAGGACATCACGCTCTTTGATGCCCTCTACCAGAAAAACCTTGAATACTTCAAGCATCTGGAGCTTTACATCCGCGCCGGTGAAGAGAAGCTGCAGGAAATGCGCACCACGGTACTGCCAAAGCTCAGGGCTGACGCCGCCGCATCCAGCAATCCTATGGCCGGTCAGGTAGTCAGCGACTTCGAGAGCAACGTAGACCGCTTTGAAAAAAAGGTGCACGACCTGAAAATCAGCAAAACTATCGCCATACAGACCGCTCCCCAGCTCAGGCTCATCCAGAACAATGACAAGATTCTGGTGGAACGGGTGCAGAGCGCCATTTATAACGCCATCCCACTGTGGAAAAACCAGATTGTCATCGCGCTGGGCCTGTCCCGCCAGCAGAACGTCCTGCAAATGCAGCGCGCCGTTTCCGACACCACCAACGAGCTTTTAAAGCGCAACGCAGAAATGCTGAAAATCAACTCCATAGAAACTGCCAAAGAGAACAACCGCAGTATTGTGGACATTGATACCGTAAAGAAAGTCAACGATGACCTGATATCTACCATTGAGGAAACGCTGAAAATTCAGCATGAGGGGCGTCAGGCGCGCCAGGCCGCCGAGCAGGAGCTTCTGCAGATAGAAAACCGCCTGAAAGAAACACTGCTGGCCAACATGAACCGATAAAGCCAAAACCGGCTCGTCAGCTGGAAAATACGGCAAAGCAAAATGCAATGGACTACATGAACAACAAAAACCCCCTGCCGCATGACAGGGGGGATTTTTTTATGGAGCTGGTAGCCAGAATCGAACTGGCGACCTTCGGGTTACGAATCCGATGCACTACCGACTGTGCTATACCAGCATATGAAAACATCAACACTCAAAAACGCAACAAAACGCACCGACCTGAAAATCAGCACAGTGCTTATTATAAAGCCTAACCATGAAATATGTCAATACAGAAAATGACAATTAACGAAATTACAGAAATATGATATAATGGCAGAGCTGAATTTATACAACAATTTGAAGGGAGGAAGTCACGCCCGCCGGACATGCAACCATCCGCCATACAGCCTGCCAGCCGCAGCCCGGAGCTGCCACCCGGAGGCTTTGCAGGCGGCAGGCTCAGGCGGCGTGATGATAGCTGATGATTTTTCTTGCCATGCTTCTTTTGGGCATAATAATAGGCTTTGTCGGGGCGGGAGGTGCAGGCGTAACCATCGCCCTGCTTGTCGTGGGCTTCCATGTGCCGATGCATGCCGCCCTGGCCGTGGCCCTGTCCTCCATGATATTTACCACCCTGTCAGGCGCATACAGCCATTTCAAGGAGGGCGAGGTAGTAGTCAGGACAGGAGCCGTGCTGGGCATCGGCGGCATGCTTGGTTCCTTTGCCGGTGCCAACGTATCACTGATGCTGGATGAAGAGCTGGTTCGCTATATGACCAGCTATATCATGCTGCTTTCCGCCGTTCTTCTCTATCTGAAAGTGTACCAGTCCGACTGGCTGAACTCCCTTTTCCATTTTCCTGACCATCTGCTGGAGGGCACGAAGCTCTACACCTACGGCCTGCTGGCCGGTACAGTCAACGGCTTTATCTCCGGTGCCTTCGGCATTGGCGCCGCCGCCTTTATCCAGCTGACACTGCTGATTATTTTCGGAGTGCCGCTTATCAAGGCCATCGGCACCTGCATGATGGTCATTCTCCCCATCTCCGTGGCCGGCGGCCTCGGCTATCTCCTGCAGGGACAGCTTGATTTCAGCATTTTCCTGCAGACACTTATCGGCCAGTTCATCGGCGCCTATCTGGGGGCAAAGCTCACCCATCTGGCGCCACTGCCTATCCTCAAATTCTCCATTGTTGCCATGAGTACCACAGGTGGCGTAGTGCTGCTCTTCGGCGTATAGCACAGAGCACAGCTTCCTCATTCAGCCAAAATATTATTGCAGAGCTCGACAAGCTGCCATTTATTTGCCAGCTCATGCTGTTCGGCAAAGGTTCTGATAGCCCTGATGCCATCTGCCGCCCCTTCACCGATGCCTGACTGACGGCATCCTTCCAGATAAACCTGCAGCAGCTCACCAGCCCTTTTGTAGCTGGCAAGGCCTGCTATCGGCTCATCCTGCAGCGAATAGCTTATCAGCTTGCCGGCAATCTCCAGCAGGGAAGCCTCCTCCGAATGGTTCAGCAGCTCCGGCAGCTTGACACGCTTGATAACGGTGATCGCCGAATACTCCGGCATGATTTCATTCTGCCAGCCCTCCTGCAACAGCCAATCCCGCATTTCCTCGTCTTCCGGCTTCAGCATGCTGACAGCATGAATCCTGCCCCATCCCTTCAACTTTTTTGCCAGCTGAAAATACATCCTGTTGGCATCTTCATAGCCGCCCAGCGCAAACAGGCAGAACAGCGTCATTTCCTCGCAGGCCGCCAGCGTCAGCAGGATTTCCCGCATCTTCTCGTCAGGCTCGCTGTCCAGCACCTCCAGAATCGTCAGGGCAAATTTGACCGACTCCACATCGCGGCTCTGCAAAAGCAGGGTTCTGGCGAACTGCCCCAGCCTGTCAGGTGACAGCCCCTCCGGATGCGCATACACCCACTCCTGCACCTTGTCCATAACAGGCAGCATGACAATCCCCTGGGCAAAATATGTAATCAGCGCATTTGCCGCATCCTCAAACCGCCCCTGGGAAGCAATCTTCAACGCCTGCTCCAGCATGGTGATATCCGTATTGCCGGCAGGCCCCATATAATACCTGATTGTGCCGTCAATAGCACCGTCTGCAAACTGCCGCCCGTCCTGCAGCTTCTCCCGCAGCACAAAGCCCTCCGGCATCGTCCCCTCCGGCGTCATTGCCCCCTTGATACGGTCATAAATCGATTCCTTTTCTGCCATTTTCAAAACCCTTTCCACTAATTTTTTCTCTGATAGCTTTCTCCAAATAAACACAAGCGGTACAGCCTCCCAAAGCCGTACCGCTTATATTATACACTATTTTCCACAGAAACTTCCACCTGCACGCCCGGTTTTATCCATCAGCCGCCGGACATGCCCTCAGCTCCTGCTTTTCTTCATCTTCTTCGCCCGATAGCTTATGTAGAGAACCAGCAGCCATACCGGCAGGGCCCAGACAGCCATCTGCATATCAGGAATCTGGTACATCATAAAGATTACCCCCGCCAGAAAAGCCAGACAGAAATAATTCAGCCACGGATACAGCCAGGAATGAAAATGCGGAATCTTATGGCCGGTCCGCTCGCAATACTGACGGAACTTCATGTGGGTCATCGTGATGGAAACCCAGTTAATAACCGCCGAGATAATCACCACAGCAAACAGATACATGAACACCTGGCTTGGAAACAGATAATTCATGATTACGATAATAAACGTTATGCCCGATGAAATCAGAATGCCCGTCACCGGCACGCCACGCTTGGAAACCTTGTGCAGAGCCGCCGGGGCATCCCCCTTGTCAGACAGGCCATAAAGCATGCGTGAATTGCTGTAAATCGCGGAGTTGTAGACGGAAACCGCCGCCGACAGCACCACCAGATTCAGGATGTGCGCCGCCGCCGGAATGCCCACATTGTCAAAAATCTGCACAAACGGGCTCGCCTCCATGCCCACCTGATTCCACGGCCACAGGCACATGAGGATGAACATTGTGCCCACATAAAAAATCAGGATTCGCCAGATTACCTGATTGATAGCCTGCGGAATGGATTTGTCAGGATTTTCCGCCTCCCCTGCCGTGATTCCCAGAAGCTCGATGCCCCCGAAGGAAAACATAACCACGACGCAGGCCATCATCAGGCCCCAGACGCCGTTAGGCAGGTAGCCGCCATGCGCCCAGAGATTGCTCATGCACTCCGGAAAGCCCGCGGGATTGCTGAACACCAGAAAACCGCCCAGCACGATCATGCTCAAAATCGCCACGACCTTGATTAACGCCATCCAGAATTCCGTTTCACCATAGGCCTTTACATTAAAGAGGTTGATGGCCGTGATAACCACAAGGCAGACAAATGCAGACAGCCACTGCGGCACATCCGGCAGCCAGTAGTTCACATAAATTCCTACCGCCGTCAGCTCAGCCATGCTGACCATAATATAGCAGTACCAATAATTCCAGCCGGACAAAAACCCCGGAAACTCCCCCCAGTATTTGGTGGCATAATAACTGAACGAGCCGGACACAGGCTCATCGACAGCCATTTCTCCCAGCATGCGCATAATAAAATAAATTACCACGCCGCCAATCAGGTACGCCAGCATCACCGACGGCCCCGTCAGGGAAATGGTTGAGGCCGAACCATAAAAAAGCCCTGTTCCGATAGCACTGCCCAGCGCCATCATCTGCAGGTGCCTGTTCTTCAGCCCACGCCTCAGTTCCTTTTTTTCTTCCATACATATTCCTCCAGTACACACAAAAATATATGCTATTTTTGTGGATTATCTGCATAACTTATCAACAGCAAGGGACAAATTGTGGATAAAATAGTGCATAACCACATATTGCCCGCCTTTGTCTGCATAAATCCCCATTTTCCTGTGGATAAATTAAGTTACGATGTTGATAATTATAGCATAATTTGTCTCTTTATCCAACTGCTGGTATAATATAAATACAGTATTCATTCACAGTATAAACATACATTTATGCTGTTCATAAAAAACTAACAGCGCTACGCTGCAAAAAGGAAGGTTGTACCATGCCAGACACCGCTACTCAGGATATCACCAGCAAGGAACTGATAGAAACGCCGCACGGCGTACAGGAAAGCATCAAGATGGATTTGTTGGAAATGATTCAGGAGGGTACTGACCCGTTTGAAATCATCTACGCCGTAGCCAGATATCTGGAAACCGCTTCGGCTGAACGGGGCTACGCCCAGCACATAATTGACAATATCCATACTGTTTACGGCACTGCTCTGGGAAACAAAAAGCCTCTGGAAGACGAAATCAGCGAACTGGATACCCGCCAACAACGCATTCAGGCTTATCTCGATACCACTAAAAAAGATGAAACTGTAACCGAGGATGAACGCTCCCGCCTGAATTTCTCCATCAAGGCGCACCAGCGCAAAATTGAACGCCTGAAAGAGCTTCTGTCCAAATCAGAAAAATAAGGCACAAAAAAACAGGTATTGACCACCATGCACCATCCTGCCGGACGGAGCCTGCGTCAATACCTGTTTTATTGTTGTGAACTTCCGGATGCCAAACTGCAAAAATCACGGCTGGCTTGCCAGAGCCTTTTCAAACTCGGCCAGGGACATACTGGCCTCCTCTGCGGCCTCTTCCTTGGTTATCCGGTTTTTCCTCACCATGGAAATCAGGGTACGCAATGCGCCCTCTATGCGACCTTCTGCACGGCCCTCCATGCGGCCCTCTTCCCTGTTTCTTTCAATTACCTCGCACATTTCACGTATTCCCTCCTCCGTTGTCTTAAACAGACGCTTACGCTTGGACGTTGCTGGAAAGCGCTCATCGTCATACGCCGAATCCTGGGTAAATACCTTCATCAACCCGGCTACATCCGAACCATCGTCCAAAACTGCATTCACATATATTTCCTGCAACCCATTATTCACCACGCGGCCGCTCTCCCGTACAACACGGTCTACATGATACAGCGCACAGCCATCGGAAAAAACATCAAACTGCGCAATCAATATCACTATCACATCCGGCACATCGCAGAACTTGTCTCCGGGATTTGCCACATTGACCGACAGCAGGGAGCCATTGTAGCGCATTCTGCGCTGATGGTCATCCGCGTTGGAACGCTGAACCTCCACGTTCACATGCCTGCCATCTCCCAGAATACATTCACAATCAAGGACGCAGGAACGCCCCTGAAGATTTTTCAGCACCAGCTGCGGCCTGTGCTGCAGCACAACAAGTTCCTTATCCGATAATATTACCTGCAATATTTCCTCACAGAAAGCCTTATCCTCTGCCATTTTTACAAACAGGGCATCATCTATCGGATTCAGGCTCATGGCATCCTCCCGAATCTTGGCCTTGTTGCCCACTGCACATCACCCCCAAGCTCTTTACTTAATTTTACCACATGCCAATGTATACTTCAATCAGCGAAAAGCTAACAGCACCGATCAAAACATGTATAGACCACCATGCACCATCCTGCCGGACGGAGCCTGCGTCAATACCTGTTTTATTGT
>NZ_JBJDWZ010000123.1:0-5829 GCF_051866355.1 Anaerovibrio sp.
TTTCCATGTAAAAATCTATCCGGGAGCTGCCGTATTTGTACTCCGGCCTGACAACGTCATACCCCTGCCCTGCCAGCCATTCTGCCACAACCTTATTAGGTGCCTGACTGTCCATATTTATCAGCCCGAAGCCCTGCTTGTATACGGCAATCAAATCATATTTCGTCTTGCGATTGGGATTGTCCGAAATTTCCAGAATTACCTTCACGCCGGACAGCAGCAGCTCCCGGCACCGCCCGGTATTCTTTACATGCACGGTTTCCACCTTGCCACTTATTTCCACATGGGCAATAAATCTGTTGGGCCTGTCCACAAACCGCCCGGCAACAATATTTTTATAAACCATCCAATCACCTCCGCCAATGCCCCCTGAAACATCTGATTATACTCTATCCGCATCCGCCATGCGCAACACACCATATACCATACACTATACACCATATACAATACCACACAAATCTTCAAAAGACAAAAAAGCGGTGCATCCTGCCATATCCGAAAGGGATACCCGCAGTCATGCACCGCATTTTATTAAAAGTAAATTACTGATAAATTGTTGGCAAATTACTCACCGAAAGCAAATCACTTAATAGCCAGGGTAATATCCTCGCCGTTGATATTCCATTCCTTTGCGAAACCATCAGCTGTGCCGTAGGAAATGCTGTCGCCCAGCACAATACGCTTGATGAAGTCCTCGTTGCGGCTCATGATGCCGGTCAGCTTGTCATTGCCTGCGGCAAACACGCTGATGCGGTCAGTCACCTCAAAGCCGTTCTCCTTGCGCATGGTCTGCAGCTTGCTGATGATTTCACGGACAAAGCCTTCCTCAATCAGCTCCTGGCTGAGGGTAGTTTCCAGAGCAATCGTCACGGAGCCATAACGCTGGGTGGCAAAGCCCTCGGTCTGGGACATGGTAATATCCACATCCTCGGCAATCAGCTCCACAGTGCCGCTCTTCAGCTCCAGCACCAGCTTGCCGGTGCTCTCCAGCTCTGCCTTGGCCGCATGGCCGTTGATGGCCGCCAGAGCCGCCTTGACCTCGCCAATCTGCTTGCCAACCTTCGGCCCAAGCACCTTGAACTGCGGCTTGAAGCTGTAGGAAAGATATTCCTCCATATCAGCCTTGAACTCAACATGCTTCAAATTCAGCTCGCTTGCCACAATCTCCTTGAAGAACTCATCCAGCTCCCGGTCAGCCTTCACATACATGCTGCCAATCGGCTGGCGGTTCTTGATGTTGGAGGCGTTGCGGGCGGCACGGCCCAGCACAACAATCTGCAGTACCAGCTCCATTTCAGCCTCCAGCTCGGCATCAATGAACGCCTCATCAGCCACAGGGAAGTCGCAGAGGTGCACGGAAATCGGCGCACTCTCATCGACACTGCACACCAGATTGCGGTAGATGCTCTCGGTGATGAAAGGTACCATCGGCGCAGCCAGCTTCACCACGGTAGTCAGTGCCGTGTACAGGGTCATGTAGGCATTAATCTTGTCCTGGGTCAGCTCCTTGCCCCAGAAACGCTCACGGCTGCGGCGTACATACCAGTTGGACAGCTCATCCACAAAATCCTGCAGCACCTTGGCAGTCTCGGTTACCTTGTAGCTGGCCAGATTGCTGTCAACAGCCTTAATCAAGGTATTCAGGCGGGACAGAACCCACTTGTCCATCACGGACAGCTTGTCATATTCCAGCTGGTACTTCGTTGCATCAAAATTATCAATATTGGCATAAAGCACATAGAAGGCATAGGTATTCCACAGGGTACCCATGAACTTGCGCTGTCCCTCCTGCACCGCATCATCATGGAAGCGGTTCGGCAGCCACGGTGCGCTGTTCTCATAGAAATACCAGCGGATAGCGTCTGCGCCGTGCTTTCTCAGGGCATCCATCGGGTCAACGGCGTTGCCCTTGGATTTACTCATCTTCTTGCCGTCCTTGTCCTGCACATGTCCCAGCACGATGACATTCTTGTAGGAGGAATTGTCAAAGAGCAGGGTGGAGATTGCCAGCAGGGAATAGAACCAGCCGCGGGTCTGATCCACGGCCTCGGAGATAAAGTCCGCCGGATAGCGTTCCTCGAAAATCTCCTTGTTCTCAAACGGATAATGCCACTGGGCAAAAGGCATGGAGCCGGAGTCGAACCAGCAGTCAATAACCTCCGGCACGCGCTTCATCTCGCCGCCGCACTCAGGGCACTTGATGGTTACCGCATCGATATACGGACGATGCAGCTCGATATCCTCCGGACAGTTGCCGGACATGGATTTCAGCTCGGCAATAGAGCCGATGGAATGCTGATGGCCGCAGGAGCACTCCCACACGTTCAGCGGCGTACCCCAGTAACGGTTGCGGCTGATGCCCCAGTCCTGCACATGCTCCAGCCATTCGCCGAAGCGTCCCTTGCCGATGGACTCAGGAATCCAGTTGACGGTATTGTTGTTGTCAATGAGCTTTTCCTTGACGGAGGTCATGTTGATGAACCAGGACTCGCGGGCATAATAAATCAGCGGCGTATCACAGCGCCAGCAGTGCGGATAGCTATGCTCAAACTTAGGAGCCTTAAAGAGCTTGCCGCTCTTTTTCAAATCATCCAGAATCATCGGGTCCGCATCCTTGACAAACACGCCTGCCCAATCGGTTTCCTCGGTCATATTGCCCCTGGCATCCACAAACTGCACAAACGGCATGTCATAGGCACGGCAGACACGGGCATCGTCCTCACCGAAGGCAGGTGCCGTATGAACGATACCTGTACCATCGCTGGTGGTTACATAGCCGTCGCACATTACGAAGAAAGCCTTCTTCTTGAGATTTTTGGCAAACGGATACAGCGGCTCATACTCGCGATGCTCCAAAGCCTTGCCCTTGAAGCGCTCAACGACGGTGCGCTCGCCTTCCTTGTTGGCAAAAACGGACTCCATCAGCGCCTCTGCCATAATCAGGTTCTGTCCCTCGTAGCTGACCTTTACATAGTCAACCTCAGGATTTACAACCAGACCAAGGTTGGAAGGCAGTGTCCAAGGGGTAGTGGTCCAGGCCAGGAAGTAGGTATTTTCCTCATCCTTTGCCGCGAACTTGACCATGGCGGAGCGCTCCTTGACGTCCTTGTAGCCCTGTGCCACCTCGTGAGAGGACAGAGGTGTGCCACAGCGAGGGCAATAAGGCACAACCTTGTGCCCCTTGTAGAGAAGCCCCTTCTTCCAGATTTCGTTCAACGCCCACCATACGGACTCAATATAATCATTCTCATAGGTAATATACGGGTGCTCCATATCCGCCCAGAAGCCTACCACATCGGAGAATTCCTCCCACATGCCCTTGTACTTCCACACGGACTCGCGGCACTTCTTGATAAAAGGCTCGATGCCGTATTTCTCAATCTGCTCCTTGCCATCAAGCCCCAGGAGCTTCTCAACCTCCAGCTCCACAGGCAGGCCGTGAGTATCCCAGCCGGCCTTGCGGAGAACCTTCCTGCCCTTCATGGACTGGTAACGAGGCAGCATATCCTTGATGACGCGGGTCAGCACATGGCCGATATGCGGCTTGCCGTTGGCAGTCGGCGGCCCGTCATAGAATGTGAAGGTATCACAGCCCTCACGATTGGTAATGCACTTATTGGCAACATCGTTCTCCTTCCAGAATTTCAGAACCTCGGCTTCACGCTCGACAAAGTTCAGATTTGTGTCAACCTTGTTGTACACGCTTTTTACCTCCTAAAATCATTATCCTGTACTAATACTAATATACTGTACTCGCATGGAGGCATGTACCAACGAAAACCCGCTCTCGCTCATGGCATAGTGGAACCCTATTATCCATGTTTATTTTCGGTCTAAATTCTCGTCTGCGTTGTTGTCGTTGGTCGGCATGGAAACACCATGCCTTCCGCCTCCGCCTAGCATACAAGAATTTATCCTCGAAACTAATTCATGTCAACAGGATTCCACTATGCCGCCGTGCCTCGCGTTACTAACATTCATCTATCGCAATAAATTGCTCTGATGAATGAAATAACGAGGCGCGACAAAGGTTTTCTTATGGTACATGCCTCCATGCTTACTACCTGCTGTTTGCGGCTTACTGCTTGCGACAATAAAAAAGCTCCCGTCCCAAAATAGGACAAGAGCTAAAAGACTAAAAACAGCCACAAATATGGTTCTTGCAACCACCTATTTCATGTACCAGCATACACTATCCCTATAACGGGAGAACCCGGCCCAGCCTAACGCAATCCCCCAAAATGCGCCTGTCACAAGACTGCGCACACGCCATCAGAAACTGCCTCGACCTGCTGCTCAGAAGTGATTTTCACCACCGGCTACTGCTGCAGGGCTCGCACCCTCCCCCGCTCGCTATGAGTATTCACCAGCGCTTACTTTCTTCATCGTCGCTTTCACTTATTAAACTGTTGGTTATTTTATCACATAGCAGGATTATTTTCAAGGAAAAATACCCGCCGGATAATAAATTTATGCCTTGAGGATTGCACGCAACACGACACCCGCCGGCATCCTGCCCCGGAGGGAATGATTATTTCAGCTCCAGCCCCACAGGGCAGTGGTCGCTGCCAAAAATCTCGTTGTAGATGGTAGCCGATTCAATCCCGGGTGTCAGGCGGTTGGAAATCACAAAATAGTCAATCCGCCATCCTGCATTGGTGGCGCGCGCCTTCCTGAGATAGGACCACCATGTATATGCCCCGGTCACGTCAGGATACACATGGCGGAAGGTATCCGTAAACCCGGCTGACAGAAGCTCCGTAAATTTCTGCCGCTCCTGGTCGGTAAAACCGGCATTTTTGCGGTTGGTTTTCGGGTTTTTCAAGTCAATTTCCTTGTGCGCCACATTCAGGTCACCGCAGATAATCACCGGCTTTTTGGCATCCAGCCCCAGCACATAGGCCTTGAAGGCATCCTCCCACGCCATGCGGTAGTCAAGCCTGGCCAGCTCCTTCTGGGAGTTCGGCGTATATACCGTCACCAGATAATAATCCGGCAGTTCCACTGTAATCACGCGTCCCTCATGGTCATGCTCCTCTATGCCCAGCCCATAGGTCACAGCCAGCGGCTCCACCCGGCTGAATACCGCCGTGCCGGAGTAACCCTTCCTTTCTGCACTGTTCCAATACTGCCTGTAGCCCGGCAGGTCGAGAATTGCCTGCTCCGGTTGCATTTTGGTTTCCTGCAGGCACATTATATCCGCATCCATATCGCGAAAGGACTCCATAAACCCCTTCGTCAGGCACGCCCGCAACCCGTTAACATTCCATGATACAAATCGCATAAAAACACCTCTTATCTACCCCGAATATATAAACGCGCAAATTGCCACAGGCGCCACAGCCGATAATCCGCCAGGGCGCAACAGTCCGGCGCCCTATGGCAATCAATCCTCGCTAATCACAACCTGTACGCCAATACCGCCATTCACCTGGCAGATGATATCCTTCAGCTCCTGTATATCCTCGTTGCGCAGGCGGATACACCCCTCGGAGGCGTTGGTACCAATACTGCTTTCGTCATGGGTACCATGAATCCCTATGCCATCCCAGCCGGTATTCAGGGAAATAAACCATGGCCCGTAGGCTCCGGCAATCTCGCCCCTGCCATCCCCGAAATCGTGCGTCCAGTACCCGGCATAGAGAATCTCATCCACCACAAAAGGCACATAGGCACTCGGTGTCCAAGGCTCTGCCCCCGGAATTGAATCCATGATATAGCCCCAGCTAATCGGCGTCCTGTGGTCACCCGGCCGCTGCTTGTCCCCTGTATTCATGCCGGTGGCACAGCCATAGCTCTTATAAAACTCGCCATTACGGTAAAGCTCCA
>NZ_JBJDWZ010000123.1:5929-11414 GCF_051866355.1 Anaerovibrio sp.
CCGACCGGCAAATTACTGCAGGGTCGGATCACCCACCAAAAACAGATATGCAATCACAATCAGGCCCAGCACAATGCGGTAGTAGCCAAAGGCCTTGAAGTCATTGTTCTTGATGTACTGCAGCAGAAACTTAATGGACAGGATGGAAACCACAAAGGCGGTAGCCATGCCCACCACAAGGATAAAAATCTCAGCCCCCGTGTAGTGGAAGCCAAACTTCACCAGCTTCAAAAGGCTGGCGCCGAACATGACAGGTATTGCCAGAAAGAAGGTGAATTCTGCCGCCACATAGCGGGAGGTGCCAAAAAGGATGCCGCCCAGAATGGTGGAGCCGGAGCGCGACGTACCCGGCACCAGTGACAGCACCTGAAACAGTCCGATAATAAACGCTGTTTTGTAGCTTAGCTTGCTCAAATCGCTGACGCTCGGCCGGCGGTTTTTATTGTAATTTTCCACCAGAATAAACATTACGCCGTAAAAAATCAGGGTAGCCGCCACCACCGGAGCCGTCATGAAATGTTCTTCCATGTAATCGTTGAAGGCCAGGCCGATGACTGCCGCCGGTACGCAGGCCAGAATAACCTTGTACCAGAGCTGGAACGTGTCCTTCTTTTCCTGACGGGTTTTCCAGGTGGAAAAAGGATTCAGCTTTTCAAAATTCAGCACCACCACGGCCAGAATTGCCCCCAGCTGGATTACCACCAGGAACATATCCATAAATGCCTTGGATACATCCAGCTTTATAAACTCATCCACCAGAATCATGTGCCCGGTACTGCTGATGGGAAGCCATTCTGTCAGGCCCTCCACCACGCCCAGAATCACGGTTTTCAACAGCTCAACTATACTAAGATCCACTTTTCTGCCTCCTCAAAATCTCACTAAACAAAAAGCAGGGATAGTATATCATAAACAGGCACAAAAGTAAAAGACAAAGTGATATGTCATATACATTCCCTGCGGAATGAGAACATACCACTTTGTCCCGGATGCGGGCAGCAGGCACTCCTGCTGCTAATTGTCATAAATACTCAGGCAGATATAGCCGGGATAGCCGGCAAAGCTCAGATACTCCTGCTGACCCAGATGAAATACATCACCGGGCGCAGGCGTCTTGTGAAGGCCGTACAGCCCGGCAAAACGCTCCAAAGGCGAATCACAGTTCAGCACAGCCCTGTCAAGAAACTTGCTGCTGCCGGGGAACAGGAAAATCCTGTCCACCGTGCCGGAGCTTGGGTCAAAGGTCACCAGCCAGCCTTCACTCCTATAGTACCAGGCATAGCTGCTGACACCGCAGAGAGCCTGCGTATCAGCCTCCTCCAGATAATCCGTCGGCGGGCCGTACAGCCGCAAAAGCTTCATCAGTGGCATATCCAGCATCACACCGCCTACCGATTCCGCATGAATTTTTTCCTGCTGTTCCGGCACAACCTTCAGCCTGCCATCCAGCAGCAGCCAGCTGTCGTCGCCATCCCTGTGATATGCCACAGACATCTCACGGGAGCCGCGCTTTTCCATCACTGTAATCACAGCGGAGCCATCCTGGCTGTTCCCCTGCCAATCGCGGATATTAGTAATCCGGAAGGTATTGATGCCATCCTGCCCGCCAAAAATATGCATCTGGCGGTGTCCGGCCTCATCTACCCAGATACCCGCGATGCAGGGAATGAATTCCCTGACCTGCTGATCCCCCGAATACTCTGCAAAAGCAGGACGGACAAATAATCCGGCCAGCACCAGAGCCAGCAGTAAAATACGCTTCATGCCTCTCCACCCCTTTCCAATAAAAAAATTATCACATCATTACGCCATCAGGCCGGCCCCTAACCCAATACCCAGGTCACAAAGTAGATGGACAGCGGGATAGTAACACAGCCAATGCCGATAATATCAATATACACGCCTGTACTCAGCATCTTGGTAATCGGAATATAACCTGTAGCATACACAATGGCATTCGGCGGCGTGGATACCGGCAGCATAAAGCCCAGGGAAGCAGACAGGGCTATGCCCACTGCCACAGGAATAGGGCTGAGCCCGGCCGACAAAGCCACCGTAATGGCCAGAGGCCCGATCATGTTGGTAGCCGCCGTGTGAGATGTCAGCTCGGCCAGCAGCAGCGCCATCACAGAAAATACTGCCACTACCGTCACCTGTGACACACTGCCGCCCATGCTGCCCACAATCAAATCACCAATCCAGGAGGACAGCCCCGTCTTGTACATCATGGAACCCATAGCCAGGCCGCCGCCAAACAAAATCAGGGTTCCCCACTCAATGCCCTCCTTGGCCTCATCCCATCTGATGGTAAACCGCCGCTCGGAAAAATCAATAGGCATCAAAAACAGCAGCAACGCACCGCCCATGGCGGCAATAGCCTCCGGGAACAGACGGTTGTACATTTTCAGCACCGGATCACCCGGCGGCAGCGCCATGCCCAGAAAGCCCGGCGTAACCCAGAGAACGACAGCCACGGCAAAACAAATCAGCGTGTTTTTCTGCGCTCTCGTCCAGCTCCCCAGCTCCGCAATCCTGCTGGCAATAAACTCCTCCGCTCCGTCAATCCGTTCCACGTCAGCTGGAAACAGCTTCATCAGTACCATATAGGCAATAATGAAGTACACCACCATAGCGATAAATCCCCATTCCATCCACTGAAAAAAGGAAATATGAACATCCGCCATCTGGTCCAGAAAGCCCAGCATAATCAGGTTGGGCGGTGTGCCGATAGGCGTCAGCACGCCACCGATGGAAGCACTGTAGGCCGTCATCAGCATCAGCCCCGTAGCGTACTTGTAGTCCGACAGGTCAATCTCCTTGCCATTGGCCGCCATCATTTCCTTGATAGCGGACAGCAGCCCCAGGCAGATAGGCAGCATCATGGCCGCCGTTGCCGTATTGCTCACCCAGCCGGAGCAAAGCGCCGCCGCCATGCCAATAGCCAGAAAAATCCTGCGGGGATTGGAGCCAACCCATTTCCTCGACAAAATCCAGTAGGAAAAACGCTTGTCCAGCCCGTGCAGCATCATGGCTTTCGCCAGAATAAAGCCGCCCATGAAAAGAAAAATCATAGGGTTGGCAAAAGCGCCAAAGGCGGCATCCGCCTTGACCACGCCGGTCATGACCGCCAGGGTCGGCCCCAAAAGCGATGTCACAGGAATGGGTACCGGCTCCGTGATCCACCACAGAGCTACCAGCACCATAATGGATAACAGCTTGTGCGCTTCCGGTGTCAGCGCGTCAATTGGCGTCATAAAAACCAGCAACGCCAGAATCGGCGCGCCAAACAGCCCCACTGTTCTCCGCTTCCTGTCAAAAGACTGCTCCGCCCTCTTAATGGCAATAGCATCCTGTCCCAGCTTGCGCATGGGAATCACCTCCTCACACATTTCATAGCGGCAGGGGTACATCCCCTGCCTATATAATTACTTTACAGCGTATCAGTAGCTGCCGCCACCGCCGCCGCTATCGCCGCCGCCACCGCCGTCGCTGCCGCCACCGTCACCGCCTGATTCATGATGCACCACGGAACGGCTGGTGTACAGGAACACATCCTCACGCTGGGTCAGGTGCAGGGAATTCTTGTCCATGTAGGCATCCGCATCCCCCTCCGGTGCCACATTGCACATCTTTCCCCGAAGATAGCGATAAAAATTATAGCCTATGCCGCCGGACAGCAGGATAGCCAGAAGCATGGCCGCCGGACTGAACTCATCGAAGGGGTCATATTCCTCGCCATTTTCCTCATAATACTCGCACAGCTCATCCACGGCGTCCGCATACTCATTATACGCCTGATAATACTCATCATCTTTCAGGCTATCCAAAAATCTTTCCTCCAGATATGGATAGCCATGCTCATCAGTAATAATCTTCATCATGTTGGCATCAGTCGCCACCCGGTATTTCCGATCCCAGGTCACCTGTACAAAAACAATGGAACCGTTATTATTTTCCAGGTCACGATAGTTGTCAAACAGATACTGTCTGGCATAATCCTCAATGGAAATCCCTTCCGGCAGCTTTTTCACTACCAGAAGTGCCACCTTGATATTGTGACGGTCGCTTATATCCGCCAGCTTTTGCTCCAGTTCCCGGCGCTGCTGCTCCGACATAACACCTATCTTGTCCACCACCAGCGGCTTTTCCTGCCGCTGCAGCCGTTCCTTGCCTGACTCCTGCACAGCCGCCTGCCCTGCCACCTGCCCGGCAGCTGCCGCCAGTTCCAATGGCATGACTGCCCATGCCCACAGGAGCAGAGGCAGCACTATTGCAATAATATTTTTCATGTATCCCATAGCCTGCCTCCTAATCAAAAATCAGCGCCAAAAGCACCTTGAACATATAATAAGTCAGCGGCAGGGTCAGCATTGCGGCAGCCGCCCCGTACATAAAGCCCTTGCCAGTATCCACCGGCAGCCTGCCTACAATCTTGCCTGTCTGACCATTCATCATGAAGGTATAAACCTCATCCTTGTACTTGCTGCTCAAAATCCACACCGGAGCCATAGCATAGGACACCCTTGAGGATTTTTTCACTACACTGCCTTCATCACGGGAAACGGTTGCATAGCCTGTCACCGTCTCCTCCAGCGTATCCAGGGTACTGCACTGAATACGGCTGTCTGCCACGGTCACGCACTCCTCGGCCGGCACATCATACTTGTCAGCCAGATAGCCTGCCATGTAGACGGTATTGAACTCCGCCATTTCCTTGTAATCGTATGGCTCTATGCTCTGCATGTAGGTATCGTCCATCTTCCGGCTGCCATCTGCCGGAACCCGCCGGAAATCCATACCGCCCTGCCTGATGCAGCGGTAGTGGTCTGTCTCAGTAATGGTGTCATCCCCTTCATCCCAGCTGCGGGATTGAGTTGCACTGAAACTTGCACTGCCCTCTACCTCGGCATCAAACAGCCAGAAAGGCACATACATGCCCTGAATTTTCTCCAGCCTGCTGGTCGAGGCGTAATTATTGGGCAGCAGCCGTTTTCCCTTGTAAAATTCCTTCATGGCCGCCACGGCCTCTTCCTTGCTCTTGGAAAAAGGAATAACGTAATCCGGCTTCAGCATCCCGGCAAACCTGCCCGGTATCATGGTCGGATTGCCGCAATAGCAGCACTCGGTTGCCATGGTATTCTCGTCGCAGACAATTTCCGCCCCGCAGGAGGAACAGGTCATGGTGCGCATCATTGCCTGTTCCTCCGCCGACCATGAGTTGCCTGCCTCACCAGGTGTCCATTTCTGCTTCTCCTGTTCCTCTGCTGCCGCCGCCATTTCCCTTGACTGGGCAAAGACCTTGTCCAGAGCCTCTACCTTGAATGTGGTTTCACAGTATTCACACTTGATTTCCTTCCCCTTGCCGGGCGCATACGCCAGTGGGCCGCCGCAGTTAGGGCACTTATAGCTTACAGAAGTATCTGCCATATTCCTCCGTCACATCACTTTCTCTGCATCGCCTGTCTGATAATATACAAAAACACCA
>NZ_JBJDWZ010000124.1:0-1584 GCF_051866355.1 Anaerovibrio sp.
TGCTTTCACGTTACGTTCACATTACTTTTTCCACGGCAATCTGGATTTCTTTACATGGGATATCTCCCAAGCCAGAATAGCCTCCAGCACGGAGCCGGAGATACAGCGGGATTTGGCTGAAATGGTGACGCAGTTGGTCGGCATGGTGCTAGGGTCTATCTCGGCAATTTTCAGGCCGGTGCGCACAGGGCATCCGTCATGCAGAAGTCCCCGCAGCACGCCCTCCACCGGCGCCTTTATCTCAAATACATGGCCGCCCTCCATGTGCAGTTTGGCGATGGTTTCATTTCTCTTGACGATGTAGGACAGGGGATGCCCGGCCTCCAGATAGCCGTCACAAGGAGCGTTTATGGAGTGGGACGCCCGCATCAGGGCGCGCACCTCCGTGGTTTCCTTCTCCGGCAGGGCCTGTCCCTCATAAATCAGCCGTCCCAGATTGTGTCCCCGTGTGGTTTCCACCACGCAGTTGACATCCTTGCCGGCGGTAAAGCCCGGCCCGATGGCGATAGTAAAGTCGGCCATATCCTTACTGGTGCCCATGTTGCGCTTGGCGTAAATCGCATCCACCAGAACACGCGGCTTCAGCTTTGCCAGACAGGCCGCCTCCGGGTCGACCATAATTACCAGCTGGCCGGCCTTCAGCATTTTCTCCGCTTCCTGAAGATTCTCCGCCTTATAGCACACCAGCCGCTCCACCTTTTTTTCACCTTCATAGACGGCCTCCGCAAAAACAATACTGCGCCTGATAGCCGAAGGAGATGGCTTCTCCAGCATCAAAACCTGATAACCGGTATTGTGCAGGCGATGGGCGATACCGGTAGCCAGCTCACCGCCGCCGCGAATAACAACCAACTTTTTCATGATTCTCCGTCACTCCCGTTACAAATTCAGCTGTCCTCATAGATGCGGACTCTCAGCTTCAAACCTCTTTCATCACAAATCCTGCGGCATGCGTCAATCTCCGCCTGATTCTCCACCTTTTCCACCACGGTCAGCACCACGTTGGGAATATGCTCCCTGCAGTCCTCGGCAAACTTCAGCATAGCGGCAAAGGAGCCAATGCCGTACTTTGCCCTGGTCAGTTCCAGATACCTCTCCGCGTTGGAGGCATTCAGGCTGATGGATATGGTATCCACCAGTCCCTCAAAATCCCCGGCTACGGAGCGGCCATAGACAAGGTCAGCAAGGCCGTTGGTGTTCAGCCGGATTGGCATCGTCAGGTGCTTCTGCCGCACATAGGCCATCAGCTCCAGCAGCACATCCAGCCGCATAGTCGGCTCCCCGAAGCCGCAAAAGACAATTTCCTTCGCCATATCCCAGGGCAGCTTGTCCAGCTCTGCCTTTACCTCGTCAGCAGACGGTTCCTGCGTAAGCCACAGGGTGCTTTCCTCCGCCATGTGCTTCATGGTGCGCAGGCAGAAGGTACAGGCACAGTTGCACTGATTGGTTATATTCACATAAAAGCCGCGCTTTCCCTCAGGCTGTTCCCGCAGGCTGTCTGCTACCTGCACATAACGTCCGCCCTCGTGTACGGCATAAACCAGCATACTCAAAATACTTCACTCCGCATCATACATCATACAT
>NZ_JBJDWZ010000124.1:1684-4693 GCF_051866355.1 Anaerovibrio sp.
CATCATACATCATACATTACATAAGACAAAATTACATACCATATATCAATCCAGCTCTGTCAGGTACTCCTCAAAGGCCAGTCCGTAGTTCCACGGCAAATCCAGCTCCACCGTATAGCGGAGCGCCCTGGTAATGAATCCTGCCGCTTTTTCCACAGCAGACTGGAGGGAAAGGCCGTTGACCAGCCCCCCGGCAACAATGGCCGCAAAGGCATCACCCGTGCCTGATCTGTCACCGCCGATTTTTGGCTCCCGCACCACGGAATGACTGCCATTTTTTTCATAGACAAAATTCAGTACCTGTCCATCACCCTGCAAACCGGTAATCACCACCTGATGAGGCCCCCGCTCTGACAGCGCCCTGGCCATCCTTGCCAGCTCATCCTCGCTGATGCACCCGTTCTCAGGGTATTCCACATCCAGCAGGCGGCAGGCCTCCGTCAGATTCGGCGTCACCAGATCCGCGTGCTTCAGCAGGCGCTTCATCTCCTGACAAATCTCCGGCGTATAGGAGGAATACAGCTTGCCGTAGTCGCCCATCACCGGGTCTACCATCACGCGGGTAAAGGACTGCTTGAACCGCTGAACAAATTCCTCCACAATGTTTATCTGCTCCACGGAGCCCAGAAAGCCGGTGCAGATGCCGTCAAATTCCAGTCCGTTCACCGCCCAGTTATCCATGTACGGCCGCATCCTGTCCGTATAATCATCAATATGATGCTCCGGAAAGCCCGTATGCACCGGCAGGATAGCCGTAGGCAGGGGGCAGGCCTGTATCCTCATGGCGGAAATCAGCGGCAGCTCCACGGCGATGGAACAGCGGCCAAAACCTGTCATATCATTAATCAGCGCAATGCGCTTCTGTCTTTTTTTCGTCATTATCATTAGCTCTTTTCATAACCAGCTTTTTTGCACAATCAGATTGTTTGCCAATCCGATTTTCGCCTAATTGGCTTTTTGCTCAATCGGCTTTTTGCCCAATTAGTTTCTCGCTCAATTGGCGTTCTCACCCAATTGGCTTTTTCGCATAACAGCTCTTTCATAACCAGCTCTTTGCCCAATCATTTCCCTGCACCAAAATTTCTCCGCACAGGAATTCCTGCAGGCTACTTAATCCGCTGCAGGCGCGGCCGTCCCGGCCGCGATGCCGGAGCTGCCTCCTGATTCTGCAGATTCTTCTTTTTCAGCGCCTCCCGCTTATCCCTGTTGCGCTTCGCCGTGCTGTAGCGGCCTATATTCACCATGACCCCCACGGAAAACATGGTCATCATCAGCGACGTGCCGCCATAGCTGATAAAAGGCAGCGGTACGCCAACCACAGGAAAGCAGCCGGCCACCATGGCGATGTTCACCACCGCCTGCCCCGCCACCAGCAGCATGATGCCGCCTGCCAGAAGCTGCCCATACGCATCATAGGCGTCCCTGGCGATGCGCACGGCGTAATAGGCAAAGGCGGCGTACAGCAAAAGCACCGGCAGCACCAGCATAAAGCCGTTCTCCTGACAGAAGACGGCAAAGGCAAAGTCCGTATGGGCCTCCGGCAGATAGGCGTACTTGGCCAGCCCTTGCCCCAGTCCCATGCCCCAGAAGCCGCCGGAACCGATGGCCGTCACGGACTGCACCGTCTGATAGCCGATGCCCTGCGCGTCAGACCACGGGTTGAACATGACCTTGATGCGTTCCAGACGGTAGGGCTGGTAAAGGCACATGGCTCCCACCGCCGCCACGCAAATCAGGACGAGCCGGTACACCTTGTAGCTTTTCAGCCCCGCCAGCCACAGCATCAAAAGTGGGATGCCGAGAATAACGCAGGCCGTTCCCATGTCCGGCTCCATCTCCACCAGCACAAAAAGTCCCGCAATAATGCCGTACTGCTGGTTGAAGATATTGACAGGCAGCTTGTGCTCCACCCGGTAGGACAGGGCATAGGCGGCAATCATGACACTGCAAATCTTGGCGAACTCCGCCGGCTGGAAGGAAAATGCCCCCAGATAAATCCATCTTTTGGCGCCGTTGACAGCCGTACCGGCCGCCAGCACAAAAATCAGCAGTGCACCCACGCCGATGGTGACAGGCCCCAGCCAGTCACGCCACTTGTGATAGTCCACCCGCCATGACATGGCAAACAGCCCGAAGCCTATTACCATGCTGACCATGTGCTTCAGCAGGTAGGCATAGGGCGCACTGTTTTCATTTTCTGCCGTAATAAAGGTAGAGCTGAAAACATTTACCATTCCCACCACCAGCAGGACGACCATCAGCCATACCACGGCCTCATGGTTGCTGTTCCAGGGAACCCTTCTCTTTGGCACACGTAACGTTTTCAAGCAAACACGACCTCACATCTGTTTATCTTCTCACCAAAACCGCTGAATTTCCGCTCGTATTCGGTCATAATGTTGTCCGGCCGGTTCTCGCTGTGCAGGTCAAAGGAAACATCCTCCACGGCCAGCCCGGCCTCCTGAAACTGCTCCAGGGAAAAATCAAACAGCGGGCGGTTATCAGTCTTGAAAATCAACCGGCCCGGCTTTTTCAGCAGCCTGTCATAGCGGCGCAGGAAGCCTGCATGAGTGAGCCGCCTCTTGGCATGGCGCGCCTTTGGCCACGGGTCGCAGAAATTGATATAGAACTGGTCCACCTCATGCTCGGCAAAGATATTTTCAATGTTGTTGATATCAAATACCAATAGCCTTACATTGGTCAGCCCCAGCTCCCGCACCTTTTTGGCGGCCGAATACAGGACATCCTGCTGTGCCTCGATGCCGATAAAGTTGACATCCGGATGCCGGAGGGCCAGCTGGCTGATAAAATCCCCCTTGCCGGTGCCCAGCTCCACATAGAGCCTGCCTTCCCTGCCGAACACCTGCCGCCAGCTTCCCTTCTGCTCCTCGCCGGCCGGCCTGTCCTTTGGAAATACAAAATCATCAAAATCATGGATTGCCTCATCCACCCAGGGTTTTCTTCTTAAACGCACAAGTTTCCTCCTCAAAGCTATGTCTTACCTGTATC
>NZ_JBJDWZ010000124.1:4793-7378 GCF_051866355.1 Anaerovibrio sp.
GCATGACTATGTGTCAATCTTATTCTTGTCCAGCCCGTATTTTTTCAGGTATCTGTACAGGGTAACGCGGCTCACATGAAGCAGGGTTGACAGCCGGCTGATATTGCCGCCCGCCACGCGCCACACCTTGATAAATACCTCCTTGTCCTCCTTCCAGCGGGCATCGAGGGTAATATCCCCGAAGAGGTTGATGTCCTCTGCGTGGATAACATCGCCCGCAGTGCGGAAAAAGGCATGCTCAATCACATTCTGCAGCTGCTTGATATTCCCCGGCCATTCGTAGGTCATCAGAAAATCCACCGCATCCTGCGCCAGCGTCTTGCCCTTTGACTGATGCAGTCCGGCCAGCTCGGCAAGTATGTGCTCTCCCAGCACCCCGATATCCTCCTTGCGGTTTCTGAGCGGCGGTATGCGGATAATGCTGTGGGACAGCACGCCGTAAAGGGCACTGTCAAAACTGCCCCGCTCCGTCAGGCGCCTCAGCTCCGTATCACAGGCCGCCACCAGACGCACGTTGATAGGGCGGCTGGTATCCTCCCCGATACGGCTGGACTCCATGGTGGTCAGCGAGGCGGCCAGCTCCCTGGCTATATCCAGCGGCATCTTCTCCACCTCGTCAATAAAGAGGGTGCCTCCGGAAGCCAGCTCCAGCTTGCCCGGGTGGCTGACCTCGCGGCTGACGCTGACGCCAAAAATTTCCTGCTCCAGAATCTCCGGTGTTACGTCACCGCAGTGCAGGGTGATAAAAGGCCCGGTTGCAAAGGGACTGGCCTGATGTATGCCGTGCGCCATGCGCTGTTTGCCCGTGCCGCTCTCCCCCTGCAGGAGGATGTGGTTCCTGCCCTTGGCCAGCCGCTGTGCCTTGTCCTTGACAGAGCTGAAGGCCCCGCTGGCTCCCACCATGGAGCTCAGGCTGTACTTGGCCGTAAAACCTGCCGCGTGAGCCACCATGGTGCGCAAATCCTCAATGGGCATGGAGATGGCCACTACGCTGCGCACAACATCCTCGCTGTCGCGCTCAAAGGGAACCACCGTGGTGATGTCCTCATAGGTCCTGCTGGGCGTAATCCAGGTAACCTCCCTGTTGTGGCTGGGAACTCCCTGAAAGCCGGAATATATCGGCGTGTGGCGGTAATTCATCACCACATCGCTGAGCCTGGTGCCAAAACTGCTGCTGTCCTTCCTGCCAATGCCTATTTTCTTCAGCCTCTGCAATCCCAGCTTGTTGGCGTAGGCCACCTCGGAGCCCTCCTGCACATGATAGACGGCGAAGGGAATCACATCGAGGATGGCCTCCTGGGCCTTGAGCCGTATCTGCTGCTGGATGTAGTTCTCCAGCCCGTAGCTCAGGGTTTTGAGCACCGCCATCACCGCCTCCTGGGGCATGTTCTGGTAGTGCATGCCCACCATGGTGATGATGTAGCGCATCTTTTTGTCCACAAAAATCGGTGCGGAGCAGGCATCACTCTCGTGGGAATCCTGCACCCACATCTCCGGCCCGAACAGCCAGAAGGGCTGCTGCAGGTCGCAGGCCATGCTGACGCTGCTGGTGCCGATTTCCTCCACGCCTACCCTGACGCCCTCGATTTCTCCCGGCGTCATCTGATAAAAAGGCATGGTGTAGCTTTTCAGGATGACACACTCCTCGTCCAGAAGCAGCAGGCTGATGTCGTATTCCTTGAAAAAATCCCGCAGGTTGTTGGTCAGATACCGCAGATAGGTAATGGCCTCCTTGTGAAGCCTCTGCCTGGCGGCAAGCTCCTCCCTGGACAGCCTGTGATCTGTGTGGATTCTGTCCGTCGGCGCATTGTGACTGCGGCTTTTCGCCCAGGACGCCGCCACCTCCGGGTTGACGTTAGGGTCCAGCCTGCCTGTATTTATATATAAATCATAATAAGCCTTTAACTTTTCGCGGCTGCGCGGCCCTCTTATCATTGTAACATCCTTCCCTTCACTTTACACTCCTTATTCTATCATCACAAGTTTTCTACTGCAAATTTATTTTGCGCGCTCTTATTTTACACTTCTGCAAATTATGTTATAATGGACTTGCTGTTTTTATGTCACTGCCGCAAGCGGCATGAAAATAAATGCAGGAAGGTCTTAGGAAAGGGAAGAGGTATACAAAATGGCAACCCAGTACAAAAAAATTCAGAATAAAATTCATCCCAAGGAGGATGTGAAGGGAAAGCCGGACCTGAAGCCGAAGGCAAGCCGCGATGCACTGCTGCTGGTGCTTATCGCCGTGACGCTGGTGATTCTGGTGCTGGCCTGGAACAACATGGACGGCATCGGCCGCGGCATGTACGGCGCCCTGTTTGTGGGCATGGTGATTGTCTACGTCAACAGGCGCATGGAGTTCAGCGACACTGTGCGCAAGGTGCTCATCGGCGTCAGCTCCGCCCTGATGCTGGCATCCATCTGCCTGCTGGGACTGAGCATGTATCATCAGTTCTTTGGCTGATGGCAAGCTGACAACCAACAAAAAAATCCCCTGCTGCATATCTGCCAACGCAGAAGCAGCAGGGGATTTTTATTGACGCTCAAAATTGCCTTTAACTATCTTGCATCTCTTTTTCGCTCTT
>NZ_JBJDWZ010000124.1:7478-55250 GCF_051866355.1 Anaerovibrio sp.
CCGCAATCATGGCTTTTGCCAATTCATCAGTAATCCACTCATCCTCATATTGATTGTTAAAATACATATCAGGATTGTATATTTCATTCTCAAGTCCGCCCATGTACACCTTGAGCATATTCATCACCTCATATTGCCTGGAAGCTCATACCACTTTTTTAACCTTGCTCTCATCTGTATTATATTTTACTATCTGTTTTAATATCTGCAAAGTTTTTTCTAGAAACTCTTGCAAACACCTCTGCTAGATGCTAAATAATACTGCTTCGCTAAAAAAACAAAACTGCAATTCAATTCGCCAGCATAAGAACGCATTGAATTGCAGTAAATATATATTGACTACCATCATAACTAACACGAAAATCCTGTGCAAAAGCTTCCGCAGGATATATACCCGGCACCAGCCCTGCGCTCAGTTCCATTCCCACCAACAGCTTCAATCTTTTACTATGCTTTCCAGTCATAACAAAATCCCCCCCCTTGTATCATAGCCAATTGCCTAATGTGATATTTCACATACTAAGAAATTTATTAGTAACTTATAAATTTCTTAATATATTGTTAAATACAAGTAAATTCACTATAATAAACACAGCTTAGCTGAGCAGGAAACATTGAAATTGGAGGAATTTTCATGATGAACGAAGCTGTTGTAAAAGTGTTAAAATCAAGCATGTGGGACCTGGCAACCTGCTCAAAGGGAGAACCTAATGTTGTGCCTGTTGCTTTTAAGGACATCACCGATGATGGAAAACTGGTTGTCGGCGATGTATTTTTGGAAACCACCCTGAACAATCTCAAAGCAGGCGGTGGAAGGATTGCCATCTCCGCCTACGATGCACAAAGCCTTGAAGGCTATCAGATCAAGGGGACTGCAGAATATGTTACACAAGGTGATATAGTCGATAACTTCAAGGCACTGGTTGAAAAAGTTTTCAAAGGTGCCGCCACTGCCAAGGGAGCACTTATCATCACCCCTGACAAAATTATTGTAACAACGCCTGGCGCGGAAAACAAAAAAATTATCTAAGCACTCATAAAACAGGTGCAGGGCTTCTCTCCAGCCCTGCACCTGTTTTTCTATCCGTAATTTTATAAATCAGCCACAAAATCAGCAAATGCACGGCAGTCGCCAAATTTACCGATAGTCACACCTCTGGCAATGCACCATCATATTATCACTATCATCCCTGTAAAAAATCCCCGACCATTTACAGATGCTTTGCAAAATAGGAACAACGGATGCCCCTTTTTCGGACAAAGAATATTCAACATGCGGCGGAATTTCATCATATGATTTTCTGACCACGATATCATTGCCAATCAAATCCTTCAGTGCCGATGCCAAAACAGCATCAGTTATATTGCCCATTTCCTTGCGGAGCTCACCGTAGCGCAGAATCCTCTTCTCCGCTAAAACACAGATAATCCTTGATTTCCATTTGCCACCGAAAATTTCCAGCCCATACTCCAACGGACACCGTATATCCGTATCCAATTTTCTCTTGTACATCAGGCAAAATCTCCCTCATCCATACAGCTTTCATCTGCATTGCATGAAATTTATGCTTGCAGTATCAGCTTCCTGAAAATATCTACTGTTTATAGCTTTATTTCTGTTGATTATATTTTACTATCTGTTTCGATATCTGCAAAGTGTTTTATAGCCCCTGAAACAAAAAAATTCGCAGTACAGAAGCCCATAGCTTCCATACTGCGATAATTGCCAAACTATATAAATACCCAAAACAAGCAAATCTATATATTTGCCATATTTACTATATGCTTGCGATATACCTGTCCCCTTATGCAATCGGATTGCCGGAGGCGGTCAGACGCGCCATAGCGCGGTGCAGGGCAGCCTCGGCACGCTTGCCGTCCACAGGGCACTCGGCAGAGGAAGTGCAGTTCTTGAACTCCTCCAGACGCTTCTTAGCGCGGTCATAGGCCTTCTGCGCCCTCAGCACATCAATCTCCACAGGCAGCTCGGCGGCAGAAGCCAGCACGGTAATCTTCTCCGGCTGTACCTCCATAAAGCCACCGGCTACGGCAATCAGGGACTCGGTACTGCCGATCTTGACGCGCATGGCATGAGGCACAAGGCCTGTCACCAGCGGCGCATGATGGGGCAGGATGCCCAGCTCGCCGGCCGTGGAACGGACAATCAGCATATTTATATCGGCCGTGTAAACAACCTTGTCAGGAGATACAATCTCTAGCTTGATAGTAGCCATTGATTAGCCCTCCTTCTTCAGCTGCTCCGCCTTTGCAATAACCTCCTCGATGCCGCCCACCATGTAGAAGGCAGCCTCCGGCAGGTCATCATACTTGCCCTCGAGAATTTCCTTGAAGCCGCGGATGGTATCGCGCAGCTCTACGTACTTACCAGGCGTGCCGGTAAATACCTCTGCTACGGCAAACGGCTGGGACAGGAAACGCTGAATCTTTCTGGCACGGGCAACGGTCAGCTTATCCTCGTCGGACAGCTCCTCCATACCCAGAATAGCGATGATGTCCTGCAGCTCCTTGTACTTCTGCAGTACAGCCTGCACGCCGCGGGCTACCTCATAGTGCTCCTGGCCGATAACATTCGGATCCAGAATACGGGAGGTGGAGTCCAGCGGGTCCACAGCAGGATAAATACCCAGCTCGGCAATCTGACGGGAAAGTACCGTAGTTGCATCCAGATGGGTAAAGGTTCCGGCAGGTGCAGGGTCCGTCAGGTCATCCGCCGGCACATATACTGCCTGTACGGAGGTGATGGAACCCTTCTTGGTGGAGGTAATGCGCTCCTGCAGAGCACCGATATCGGTGGTCAGGGTAGGCTGGTAGCCTACTGCGGAAGGCATACGTCCCAAAAGTGCGGATACCTCGGAACCGGCCTGAATGAAACGGAAAATGTTATCGATGAACAGCAGCACGTCCTGGCCCTGCACATCGCGGAAATACTCAGCCATGGTCAGGCCGGTCAGTGCCACGCGCATACGGGCTCCAGGCGGCTCGTTCATCTGGCCGTATACCAGCGCGGTCTTGTCGATAACGCCGGACTCGGTCATCTCGGACCACAGGTCATTACCCTCACGGGTACGCTCGCCTACACCGGCAAATACGGAATAACCGCCGTGCTGGGTGGCGATGTTATGGATAAGCTCCATGATAAGTACGGTCTTGCCTACACCGGCACCGCCGAACAGACCGATTTTACCACCGCGGGAATACGGCGCAATCAGGTCAACGACCTTGATGCCGGTTTCCAGAATCTGGGTGGAAGTTTCCTGCTCATCAAACTTCGGAGCAGGACGATGAATCGGCCAGAACTCCTTGTTGCCAACAGGCGCAGGATTGTGGTCAACAGTCTGACCAAGAATGTTAAATACTCGACCAAGGCAGGCATCGCCGACCGGCACCTTGATTGGCGCGCCGGTGTCGACAGCCTCCATACCGCGTGTAAGACCATCGGTAGAGCTCATGGCGATGCAGCGGGTAACGGAGTCACCCAGATGCTGCATAACCTCTACTACCAAGTCAATATTCACATCGCCGGCTTTACCCTGGATTGTAACTGCATTGAGGATTTCCGGCAGCTGGCCTGCTGGAAATTCAATATCTACGACAGGTCCGATTACCTGTACGACTTTACCCTTTGCCAATGGTAAACCCCCTTATTTCAGCGCCTCAGCACCACCCACGATTTCAGTAATTTCGCGGGTAATGTTGGCCTGACGAACTTTGTTATAATGCAAATCAAGTTTTGCGATAAGCTCCTGTGCGTTGTCAGTCGCGTTGCTCATAGCGTTCATGCGGGAACTGAGCTCGCTGGCTGCTGACTGCAAAAGAGCGGCATAGACTGTAGTAACCAGATACTGCGGCAGCATGAAGCCCAGCACCTCGGCGGCACTTGGCTCATAAATGTACTCTGCATGGGAGCCGCCCTCGCCTGCCAGATCACTGAAAGGCAGGAGCTTGACGGTTTCCGGCACGCAGCTGATAGCCGACACGAAACGGGTATATACCATGTAGATTTCCCTGACCTCGCCCTCAGTAAAGCGGTCAATCAGGTCCTGGGCAATCTCCCTGGCATTCTCGTAGGAAGGACGCTCGCTGATGCCTGCATAGGACTTCACCACATCATAATCGCGGTTGCGGAAGAAGGTATCTGTCTTGCGGCCCACGGCAACAATCTCCGTAGCGGCCTTGTCCTCCACCTGTGCCACCGCCTCCTTGAAGGCGTTGCTGGCATAGGCGCCGGCCAGTCCCTTGTCGGAAGCCAGCACCAGAATGAGGCGCTTGCCTTCAGTACGCTTCTCCAGCAGCGGATGGGAAAAATCCCCTGCATTGGCGGCAATATCCGATACTACCTGTGCCATTTTATCTGCATAAGGCTTGTTGGCAACAGCCGCCTCCTTTGCGCGACGCAAACGGGAGGTTGCTACCATGTTCATAGCATTTGTGATTTGCTGAATACTCTTTACGCTCTTGATACGACGGCGTATATCCTGTAAACTAGCCAAATAAAATCACCTCGCTGCCTTATGCCATTTTATATGTTACGGTTTCCTTAAATTCCTCAATAGACTTGGAAATAGCGGCCTCCAAAGCATCATCCAGCTTCTTCTGCTCCGCAATCTTCGCACCAATCTCCGGATGCTCGTTGTGCATGAACCTGATATAGTCACCCTGGAAGGCAACAACCTTCTCCACAGGGATATCGGTGAGGTAGCCACGAACTGCCGTGAAGATTACCAGCACCTGGTCCTCAACGGACATCGGGGAATACTGCGCCTGCTTCAGGGTCTCAACCATGCGGACGCCGCGGTCCAGCTGGGCCTTGGTAGCTGCATCCAGGTCGGAGGCAAACTGGGAGAAGGCTGCCAGCTCGCGGTACTGTGCCAGATCAAGGCGCATGGTACCTGCAACCTGCTTCATGGCCTTTATCTGGGCAGAGCCGCCTACACGGGATACGGACAAGCCTACGCTGATAGCCGGACGGATACCGGAGTAGAAGGCATCGGTTTCCAGCATGATCTGACCGTCAGTAATGGAGATTACGTTGGTCGGAATGTAGGCAGAAAGGTCGCCTGCCAGAGTCTCGATGATTGGCAGTGCGGTAATGGAGCCTGCACCCAGGTCATCAGACAGCTTGGCGGCGCGCTCCAAAAGGCGGGAATGCAAATAGAATACATCGCCCGGATACGCCTCACGTCCCGGCGGTCTGCGGAGCAGCAGGGACATGGCACGATAGGCAGCCGCATGCTTGGTCAGGTCATCGTATACGCAGAGGCAGTGGCCGCCCTGGCCCTGCTCGTTCTTCTTGTACATGAAATACTCGGCCATGGCAACACCGGCATAAGGAGCCAGGTACTGCAGAGGCGCGGACTCGGCGGCGGTTGCCGCTACCACGATGGAATACTCCATGGCGCCTGCATCCTCAAGGGTCTTTACGACACGGGCTACAGTAGAGGCCTTCTGGCCGATAGCCACATAAATGCAGATACAGTTCTGACCCTTCTGGTTCAGGATGGTATCTACCGCAATAGCGGTCTTGCCGGTACCGCGGTCGCCGATAATCAGCTCGCGCTGGCCGCGGCCGATTGGTACCAGGGCATCAAGGGCCTTGATACCGGTCTGCAAAGGCTCGTGTACAGACTTTCTGTCTGCAATACCAGGAGCGTTAAACTCTACAGGACGGGTTTCGGTAGTGCTGATAGGGCCCTTGCCATCAATAGGACGGCCCAGGGCATCCACAACGCGGCCGATCATGGCCTCGCCTACTGGAACCTGCATGATGGTACCGGTTCTCTTTACCTCGGCGCCTTCCTTAATCTCGGTATCACCGCCGAGAATAACGGCACCGACGTTATCCTGCTCCAGATTCAGAACCAGACCATATATATTATTACCGAAATCCAGCAGCTCACCTGCCATGGCCTTGTTCAGGCCGTGGATATGGGCGATGCCGTCACCGATTTCGATAACAGTGCCAACCTCATCAACATTCAGATCAACAGCATAATTCTTAATCTGATCCTTGATGATGGCAGTTATTTCTTCCGGATTCATTTTCATACTTCGCTGTCACCCCAATTTTATCAATTACTTGCCATCAATTCAGCCTTGAGAGCCTGCAGGCGTCCGGTAACACTGCCGTCAATGCGGGTATCACCGATTTTTACCACAATGCCGCCGATAATGGACTTGTCATTGTGGGTGCGGAGGGAAACCTTTTTGCCGGTTATGTCCTCCAGCCTGCTGCTCAGGCGAGCCTGCAGCTCTGCCTTCAGGTCATAAGCAGTGGTAACATCGGCAATGATGATACCCTGTGCCTTGTTGGACAGCTCCTGATAGCAGTCGTTAATGGCCTCTAGCAGCCCCATGCGGCGCTTGTCAACCAGCAGCAGCAGGAAGTTCATCATCAAAGGTGAAACCTCTGTCTTTAAGAGCTTTAACAGTACATCTTTCTTGTCCTGTGGCTGTATCTGCGGGTTTGTCAGGAAGTCCTTCAGTTCAGCCTGGGAAAAAACGGCCTGGCTTACCTCGCTAAGCTCCTTGCCGTATTTCTCAAGCTGCTTTTCGTCTTGGGCAATCTCAAAAATTGCCATCCCGTATTTACGGGCAAGCTGTATATTTAGCATGGCAAATCACCAATCTTGTCCTTATCAAGCTGTTCGATAAACTCGCTGACAAGAGCTTCGTTCTCAGCAGCATCCATATTCTTGGAAACAATCTTCTGAGCTGCAGCCATTGACAGGGCAACCATCTGCCCCTTCAATACCTCTACAGCCTGGGAACGCTCACGCTGAAGCTGCTCCTGGGCAGCTTCCTTCATCTGCTTGATTTCAGCCTGGGTTGCCTGGATCTTCTCAGCATGCTCGTCCTGGGCGCGCTTTTCGGCCTTGTCCATAATTTCCTGGGCCTTGGTGCGTGCGGTGGCAAGCTGCGCCTTGTACTCCTTCAGGGTAGCTTCGGCGGCTGCTGCATCCTCATCAGCTTTCTTGATGCTGCCGGCAATGCGCTGTGAACGCTCCTCCAGCATCTTTACAATAGGCTTGTAGGCAACCAGACGGAGAACGACAACCAGAATCAAGAAGTTCAGCATCTGAGCAACCAGTGTTGCATTAATATCTATCAATTCTATTGCCTCCTCTAAAAATCACACCACAAATAGCTTTATTATTTGATGAGTGGATTTGCAAAGAGCATAATCAGGGCAATAACGGTTGCGATAATTGCCATGGACTCTACCAGACCGATAGAAATCAGGGTGTTGGTAAACAGTACATTCTTTGCTTCAGGCTGACGGGTCAGGCCCTCGATGAACTTGCTTGCTACAAGGCTATCGCCAAGACCGGCGCCGATTGCTGCCAAACCCATAGTAATACCTGCACCCAGCAGAGCGGCTGCTACCATAATTGCGTTTTCCATTAGAAAAATCCTCCTCTAAGTAAATCAATAAATAATAACTGAAACGGGAAATACTATTCTTCACTTTCCTTGACTGCATTGGCTAAGTAAGCCAGGGACAGGCTGGTGAAGATAAATGCCTGAACTCCGCCGATAAAGATACTGAAGGCCAGCCATACCACGGACGGTATCGGCATCCAGATTGGCACCAGCTTCAGCAGGATGATGATGAGAATCTCACCTGCCATGATGTTGCCAAATAGACGGAAGGACAGGGTAATAGGCTTTGCTACCTCCTCAATGGCGTTAATGACCACGAACGGAGCTACCGGCTGGAAGAAATGCTTGATGTAGTGCATTCCCTTCATGTAGATGCCCAGCACATGGACAATAAGAACCATCAGAAGCGCAAGTCCCAGGGTGGTGTTCAGATCATTTGTCGGGGATGCCATCTGCGGCACCAGACCCAGCCAGTTGGAAATCACCAGGAACAGGAACAGGGTAACGATCAAAGGCGTCAGAAAATCGCCTCTGGTTCCCAGATTGTTGTGTACCTGCTCGCGGAGCCAGACGATGAGCATCTCAACTACATTCTGGGCGCCTGTCGGCACCAGCTTGAGACTTCTGGAAGCCAGAAAGGCAATCAGAATGACGATTGCCATGGTTATCCAGGTCATCACCAGGGTTTCCCAATTGAAGGTCAGACCGGCAAACTGCACTGTTTCACGAACACCGATTTCGTGCATATACCTCTACCTCCTTTGCGGTGCAGACCGTTTCTCCTTGCAGAAACGCCTGTCACACCCCTCGAAATTTCATGACATTCATTGGCGAAAGAGTTTCCTGTTTGCCAGCATCAGAAGCACCATGCCCAGCACGTAGACGATGCCGAAGCCTGCCACCGTAGCTAAAAATTGCTCAAATGACACCTGAATGGCCGCCCAGAACACAGCTCCCATGAGCATGAGCCGCAAAATGGCCCCCACCACGATCTGCTGCTTCGCCCGGGATACGGTCATATCCGCACTGCGCCACAATCTGCCAAACATCACGCCATACCAGGCCATTCCCGTGGCATAGCCTGCCACAAGTCCGCCCAAAAGCTCCAGCCTGCCCATGCCCCACAGGGTGCTTGCGCACAGCAGGGTGCAGACAGCCAGCGCCTTCATCAGCCGCCTGGTACCTGTCAATAAAATTTCCCTCATATTCCTCCTCCGACGAAACATCGTCATCGTTTGAATATTATTGAAATCAACAGACAATTACCTTTGTCCATTAACCATGCCATTATACCATAAATTCCGCTAACAATACACTGCTAAATCATAAATTTTAAAAATAATTTAGAGGAATTTTACTTTGCCGCTACGGGGTATGCTGCAGGGGAAATTTTAAGGAAGAAGATGAATCATTCGTGCCATCTGTTCAGGCATAGAAAAAGGACAGGCCGCGGCTGTACCCGTGAAAACGCGCTCCCGCTCATCATTATGCTTCACGCTACTATCATTCATCTATCGCCTGCGGCTCTGAAGAATGAAGTAACGAGGCACAACAAAGGTTTTCTTTGAGTACGTGCCGCACCTGTCCCCTCATGGTCTGAACAGATACAACAAACAGCTATCCCGATATTCTTAATATTTCACATGGTGCTGCATATTGCTTGCCATCAGCAAATCAATTGCATGCCCCGGACACTCAGACGCGGAATTTGCCGATGGCCTCCTGCATTTCCATGGCAAGGTCTGCCAGTGACTGGGAAGCCGCCGCAATCTCCTGGTTGGAGGAGGACTGCTGCTCCGTTTCGCTGGAAATAACCCTGGTGTTTTCCGCAGTCTTACGGCTGATGCTGTCAATCTCATCCACCGCCTGCACAATTTCCGTAGCACCGCCGGATACCGTATCCACGGACGACTGAATCTCCGCCATCTGCTTCTGAATGTCGTTCACCATGTCCAGAATTCCCTGGAACTGCGCCCCTACCTGACGAATCGCCCTGGTGCCGTCCACCACATCACCGGTACCCTTTTCCATGGCCTTCACCGTCTGACTGGTATCAGCCTGAATGCTCCCGATGCGGTTCCTGATTTCCTCGGCAAAGCTCTGGGATTCTGCCGCCAGCTTGCGCACCTCCTCGGCGACAACGGCAAAGCCCCTGCCTGCCTCACCGGCCCGCGCCGCCTCAATGGCCGCATTCAGTGCCAGCAGGTTCGTCTGGTCGGAAATGGAAGAAATAGCCTCGACAATCTGGCCGATAGCCTGGGAGTTTTCCCCCAGCTTTTTGACCATGGCCGCTGAAGCCATAACGCTCTTCTCGATTTCTCCCATGCGGAGAATGGCCTCGTCCATCAGCCGTGAGCCTTCCTGCGCCGCAACGGCCGTATCACTGGAAGCCTGGCTGACGGTCTTTGCCTTGACCGCCATGCTGCTGACATCACTGAACACGGAATCCACATTTTTCTTTGCCCTGTCAATGTCCTCCAGCTGGATGTCCATGCTTTTGCTGACCTCGCTGGCGGTATCCGCCACCTGAACGGCACTTTCAGCAGACTGCCCGGCATTGGCCGTCAATTCCTCGGAGGAAGCCGCCACCTGCTCCGAGGTGCTTGCCATCTTGGTAATCAGCCGGCGCAAATTGTCGCTCATGGCATTAAAGGATTGCGCGAGATGCCCAATTTCATCCTCGGAGGCAATGACCAGATTCTCCACCTGCAAATTGCCCTTGGAAAGCTGCTCTGCATGATCCTTCAGCTCCAGCACGGCACTGGTAATCCTTGACGACATCTTGAGGCACATGGCAACGGTCAGCAGAATGCCCGCCAAAGTCAGCAGGGCATAAATTATCTTCATCGTATTCACTGCATCAAATACAAAAGCCTCGTCAACGCTGACACAAGTAATCCAGCCGCTGGAAGGCATAGTGGCATAAGCGATTACCTTGTCAGTGCCACCTACTTTGGCAAAGAAAACGCCCTGCCTGTTTTCCAGCATTTCTATAAAATGCTGGCCGATGCCATCTTCTTCGCTGATATTGTGCATAACCAGCTCCTGCCGGTCTGCTGCCAGTACATTGCCACCCGGCTCGATGACATAGCTCTCACCCTTGCCGCGGTATTTTATGCTGGTTGCCTGCTGCTGCAGGGTATCCAGCGTCACATCCACACAGACTGCCCCGATGAAGCTGCCGCCCGGCTTGACCGGGGCGGCCGTCGTAACCACCATCTTCTTGGAGCTTCCGTCCTGATACGCCTCCGTTACCAGCATATCACCGGAATCGAACTGCTTGGTATCCTTGTACCAGTCACGGGTACGGGGGTCCAGCTCCGCCGTAATATCACCATCATGATAGCACAAAAACCTGCCATCCTCACTGCCAAAGGAAACATCCAGTATCTCCTTGTCATTGGCCGCCGTTCCCAGCACCTCCCGCAGCTGCTGCGCCGGATTGCCCTGCAGGGCCTCCAGCATGCTGGCAGTATGCACGGCCGCCGCTCCCTTGCTCCGGAGCCAGCCATCCATATCATTGGTACCGGCAATAACTACCGCCTCAAATTCCTTCTCTACACTGCTTTCCAGATTGGTATACGCCGTATAAAAGCCAATGACGGAAATAACCGCCATAAAAAGCCCGGCCATACCGGACAGCAGAAAAAACTTCTTGCGTAAATCCATATACATCACCCCTGAAAACCGAAAACAACGACATTAAATATTTCCCCCTTATTCTTTTATCACCTCGCAAAATAGCAGAAAATATCAAACGTATACAACACCTATTTCAATTATCTCACTATCCATCAGGCAAGTCAATTTTTGTCCTGCAAATTTTCAAGAATACAATGTGCAAACAAAAAATAACTGTGCAACAAGCATGAATACCTGCTGCACAGCTATCAATCATCTTTATTTTGCTACAAACGCTTCCGGCTTCTCATCAGCCAGTCCGTAATGGTAGAGAATCGCCTGAATAATGCGCTGGGAAGCCCTGCCGTCCCCATAAGGATTGCAGGCCTCGGACATGCGGCTGTACTCAGACTTGTCCGTCAGCAGCAGCTTCGCCTCATCATAGACCACCTTTTCCTCGGTGCCGATGAGCTTCACCGTGCCTGCCGCCACAGCCTCCGGACGCTCGGTGGTGTCGCGCAGTACCAGTACAGGCTTGCCAAGGGCAGGCGCCTCCTCCTGCACGCCGCCGGAGTCGGTCAAAATCAGGTATGACCTGTGCATGAGGTTGGCAAAAGGCTCATAGTCCAGCGGGTCAATCAGGTGCACCTTGGACAGGCCGCCCAGCTCCTCCTGTACAACCTCCCGCACCTTCGGGTTCTTGTGCACAGGAAAAACGATTTCCACATCGTCAAGCTCATCCACCAGGCGGCGCATAGCCCTGTACACATGGCGCATAGGCTCACCCAGATTTTCGCGGCGGTGGGTGGTCAAAAGCACAATCCGCTTGTTCTTGAAATCAATCCCCTGCAGTACCTCATTCTCAAACTGGAAATCATCATTCACCGTCCTGTGCAGGGCGTCAATCACCGTGTTGCCGGTAACAAAAATCCTGTCACTGTCCACGGACTCTGACAGAAGGTTCTGCTCGGATGTATCTGTAGGCGCAAAATGCAGGTCAGCGATAGAGCCTGTCAGCTTGCGGTTCATTTCCTCCGGGAACGGGGAATACTTGTTGTAGGTGCGCAGGCCGGCTTCCACATGCCCTACGGAAACCTGATGATAGTAGGAGGCCAGCGCCCCGGCAAAGGTGGTGGTGGTATCGCCATGCACCAGCACGATGTCCGGCTTTTCCTCCTGCAGTACCTTGTCCAGCCCCATCATGGCCCTGGAGGTAATGTCAAACAGGGTCTGACCGGCCGCCATAATATCCAAATCGTGATCAGGCTTAATCTGGAACAGATTCAGTACCTGATCCAGCATGTCCCTGTGCTGGGCAGTAACCGTTACCACCGGCACGATCTTATCAGGATGCTTTGCCAGCTCCAGAACTACCGGCGCCATCTTGATTGCCTCCGGACGGGTGCCGAAAACAGTCATGACTTTAATCTTCTTAGCCATCATAAACCCCTCTCTACGCTGAATTATTTCGTTTTCAACCTGAAAATACCGAGCTTCTTCGCTCCCATAAATACCACCAGCAGGACACAGGCCACTATCACGATGGACATGCTGCCGGAAACCTCGTTCAATACAACGGCGCTCAGTCCCAGAAGGGCGCTGATAACGTACATCAGAAGCACTGCCTGACGCTGGGAAAAGCCCAGGTCCAGAAGCCTGTGGTGCAGATGCCCCTTGTCCGGCTTGAAAATAGGCACGCCGCCGCGGTAACGGCGGATAATGGCAAAGGCCGTATCCATAATCGGCACGCCCAGAGCCAGAATCGGCACAATCAGGGCGATGGTCGCCGCACACTTCACAGCGCCAATCACGGAAATCCCCGCCAGAATGAAGCCCAGGAACATGCTGCCCGTATCGCCCATAAAGATTCTGGCCGGGTTGAAATTGTAACGCAAAAAGCCCACAGCAGAACCGGCCAGGGCCGCCGTGAACAGCGCCACAATCATCACCTGCTGCTGCAGTGCCACCAGAAAAATCGTGATGGAGGCAATGGCCGCAACGCCCGCCGCCAATCCATCCAGACCGTCAATAAGGTTGACGGTGTTGGTAAGTCCCACGATCCAGAACACCGTGGCAGGAGCCGCCAGGTATTCAAGATACAGAAAATCCCCAAACGGGTCAGTGATAAAGTCGATGCGTACATCAAAATAAACAACCACGCAGGCTGCGGCAATCTGCCCCAGCAGCTTCACCTTGGCCGGAAGATTCTTGTAATCATCAATCAGGCCGAGCAATACAATCAATGTGCCGCCAATGAGCAATCCCTTCACACCGCTGGCTACCTCGGCAGGCAGCTCGCCAAAGTTCAGCATGGCCAGCACTGCCACCATAAATCCCGTATAAATAGCCAGGCCGCCGATTCGCGGCATCGGGCCCTTGTGTACCTTTCTGGCATCAGGCGCATCCATGGCGCCGGTTTTGCCGGCCAGTACAATCACTCCCGGCGTAACGGCCAGGGCCGCAATCAGTGCAATCAAAAATGCCCAAATATAATTTGGCATATTTTTTCACCCACTTTCTCAAACACCAATTTTACCCCAGCTATCCGCAACTGTCAACATAATTCACCGAATCTCCTCCGGAGTTGTTTCTACCACGGAACCGTCCGTTTCCAGATAGATTACCTTTTTCAGCATGGCATTTCTCAGCATGCGGCGGCACAACAGGCACGGCTTGCCGGAAGCCAGGGTGCCGTCTGCATTGTAGCCCACAATGTATGCGGTAGCCCCCTGCATCTTGTCAGGGTCGGCATTGATGATGGCGTTCTGCTCCGCATGAACGGCCACGCACAGCTCATAATTCTGCCCCTTCGGCACATGCAGGCGCTCCCGCTCGCATACGCCCGTATCAATGCAGTTGGCCTCACCCCGCGGCGCGCCATTGTAGCCCGTGCTGATGATGATTTTGTCCTTGACAATAATTGCCCCATAACGACGGCGCAGGCAGGTTGAACGCCTGCCTACTGCCTTTGCTATATCCAGAAAGTATTCATTCCATTCAGGTCTTTTCTGCGGTTCACCCATAAAGCCCTCTCCTTATACAATACATATAGTCACTGCAATACATATCTTCTCGCCAGTATCAGTGCGGCCAGGTCATCCACAGGCTCCGGCGGCACCAGCATGCCCCGCGGCACAAGGCGCCGCCAGCCGGACGGCGGATGGATGCGCCAGTATTCCTCCCGCGCCGCGTCAGTGGTGCGGTATTCGTCCGCCACGACAAGCTCCACGTCGGGCAGGGCCGCCCTGACCCGCAGGGCCGCCTTTTTGCTGGTGGTGCCGTTGCCCATGACCAGCACCCGGAAACCGTAGCCGGAATACAGCTCCTTTAGATGCCGCTCCAGCTCCGCCGCAGGCACCACCTGATGCAGGAGGCAGCTGCCCCCTGCATCCACCACGGCCAGCCCGCATTTGTCCCTGCCGGGGTCAAGCCCCGCTACCGGCCCTTTCACGGCAGAAGCCCCGTGCCGGCGAATTTCAGCTTGATGCGCAGCGGGCCGACGATATCCGTAACGCCATCAGCAAACGCGGAAATAATGGCACTGCCACTGCTCTTCTGCAGCTGCCCCATCAGGTTGTAAATCTGCTCAGCATCCACAACGCCCACGGAGCCGTTCACCGCATCGGATATCATGCCGTCCGAGGTGGCCTTGTGGTTCACGTCGGACAGGAAGCTGGTCAGCACTGACTCCAGCTCCGCCCCGCTTCTCGGGTTGAACGTAACCTTCTTCTCCACAATCAGCTCCCCGTCCCTGTAGACAGTCTTGTTGCTGAACAGCTGGAGATTGGTGGCAACCGCCTCTCCCTGAATCAGATTGCCGGCGGCCACGATGCGCACCACAAACTCACCTTCGTGTTCGGCGATATACTTTGCGGCCTCCTCGAACTCCGGCTGATAAATCCAGATGTCCTTCTCGTTTTCCTTGACGTCACTGCCCAGCTTGCGGCTGACGCTGTAGCGGGCCATATCCAGAAGCCGTCCCATATCCTTGTGGATTTCATCGATGCTGCGCTTGCCCTGAATCATGCCACCGGCCAGGGTTTCCCCTGCCTGAAAGGCGATAGAGCCCTCGCGCATAATCTGGATGCCGGTAGTCAGCTCCCGATTAATCTGATACAGCTCGGAATTGTTCCTGCTGAGCCTTTCGTTGCCTTCCTCCAGAATGTTGTTGATGCGGGTCAGCTTGTCGCTTTTCTGCAGAAGCTCATGATTGTTGGCCGTCAGCTGCTGATTGGAGCTTTCCAGCCTGCCATTGACGGCCTGCAGCTCCTGCGTCTGCTTTTCCAGCCGGTTTTTCTGCTCTTCCAGCCCCGACAGCTCCTTTTTCGTATCATTCAGCTCATCCTGAATCCTGCCCTGCTCGGACTTGGCCATAGCCAGCTGGGCAGAGGCCTCGGCCAGCTCGCTCCTTGCCTGCTGCATGCTGCGGTTCAGCTTTTCCATGCCGAAAAGAGCCGTCCGCACATTTTCAGACATGACGCTCATCACTCCCAGCGTGGTGGTGGTGATGAGGACGCCCGTCACAATCGTTACCAGAATCGAAGTATGCCTCGGCCGCAGGCCGAAGATACTCATTTTCTTCTTGCCCACCTTGGTGCCGAGCCTGTCGCCGATAAAAGCAATGGCTCCACCCGTTATTACAAGCACAAGAATCAGTACAACACCATACATATCAGAGCCACCTCTTTTTCCTTCCCTATCCTGCCATTTACCTGTACACGGCCGTTTATCTTGCCATGCGGCGCATCAGATAGCCGCCGGCCACCAGTCCGATTATGTTCGGCATCCACACGGCCAGCATCGGGCTGATCATGCCCCCCTGGGCAATGGCACCAGCCATGGTCATCAGGCTGTAATACACAAATATAATGATAATGCTCATGACAAAGCCCATGGATGAGCTGTTGCGGTTCGGCTGCATGCCCAGCGGCACGCCTACCAGCGTAAAAATCAGGCTGGCCATAGGGATTGTCATCCTCTGATGCAGCTCTGTTTCCAGCTTGCTGGTATTCACATACTGGGACTTCATGATGCCGATCTGCTCACTGAGCTCCTTCATGGTCATTTCTTCCGGCTTTTTCTGCGACTGGACAATCTGGCGCGGGCTTTCATTAATCGGCAGCACCTGGGTATCAAACTTCATGGTGTGCTGGCTTTTGCCATCCGCCACATCGTAGATCATGCCGTTGTGCATGGTCCACATGCTGTCCTTCCACTCGGCGTACTCGGCGTTCTCCACATGCTTCAGCTCGCCGTTTTCAAAGGACTGCATGGCAATCCCCTCCATGATGTTGGTCTCGGCGATAAACTGGCGGGCATACACCAGCTTTTCAATCTTGCCCTGCTTGATTTCCTTGATAATGATGTGCTCCTGTGACTGCGGTGACAGGTTCCCCTTGATTTCATACTCCACCACCCGGCTGTACGCCTCGTTGGACCAGGGCACCACGTACTCGTTGAAGCCTACGGCAAAAACGCTGACGAAGGCTCCCAGAATAACCGCCGGCGTTGCGATGCGGTAAAAGCTGATGCCGCAGGACTTCATCGCCGTAATCTCGCTGTTGCCGGAAAGCCTGCCTATGGTCAGGAGGCTGGCCAGCAGCATGGACATGGGAAATGTCCAGATAATCACGCCCGGCAGGCTCAGCACAAAAATCTTGATTACAGAGGTAACAGATGCGCCATACTCCGTAATATACTGAGCGATACGGAACAACGTGCCGGAGCCGATAAACACGGCCGAGAAGGCACAGATGCCGAAGATAAAGGTCTTGAAGACCTCCTTGAATATGTACTTGTCCAGAATACGAATCCGCATGTAATCTTCCCCTATAATTTAGTGTTGTTGCCGATGTAATACTTGATGGCCAGCGGGTCGTTGAGAACCGTGTCCACATCGCCCTCCACCAGAATCTTTCCTTCGTTCATTATATAGGCCCTGTCCACGATGCGCAGTGTTTCAACCACGTTGTGGTCAGTAATCAGGATGCCCATGCCGCGCTCCCGCAGGTAGCTGATGATGCCCTGAATATCCGCCACGGCGATAGGGTCCACACCGGCAAAAGGCTCATCCAGCAGGATGAATTTCGGCTCCAGCGCAAGGCATCTGGCAATCTCCACCCGGCGGCGCTCACCGCCGGAAAGCTCCGAGCCCAGCCGCTCCCTGACATGGGAAACGTGGAACTCTTCCAGAAGGGCGGCAATCTTTCTTTCCTTGGCCGCCTTGTCCATATCCACATACTCAAGGATGGACATGATGTTTTCCTCCACGGTCAGATTGCGGAAGATGGACGCCTCCTGCGCCAGATAGCTGATGCCAAGCCGCGCCCGCTTGTACATAGGCATGCCGCCTATATCTATGTCGGAAATCAGCACCTGCCCGGCGGTAGGCCTCTCCAGACCTACAATCATGTAGAAGGTTGTGGTCTTGCCAGCGCCGTTAGCCCCCAGCAGCCCCACAATTTCCCCTTTTTCTACACGCAGGGATACGCCGTCTACTACGTTGCGCCGCTTAAAGGTTTTTACTAGATTTTTTACTTCAATATGCACCTGGCAATTCCCCCAAATCCTTTTTATTCAACCTTTGCCTTGCCGTCCTTGGCCAGCAGTATGGTCAGTGTATTGCTCTTCAAAGTGTTGTTGTACTGCACCGCCCAGGCATTGCCGGTCAGCACCGCCTTGCCCTGGTCCAGCCCGTAGTAATTCAACAAATCGCCGCCGGCCTCCATGTCATTAGGCGGGCTCACAACATGGACGTTGCCCCTGCCGATAAGATGCTCCTCCTTCAGGTAGCCCTCCATCTCGTCTGCGGTAAAACTGCCATCCTTGGAGGTGATGATTCCCCGCTCCTTAATCAGCACATAATCCTGCGGCTGAAAATACTCCACAATCGGGCCGCTGAAGGTCTTGTCCTCCATAGTGCCGTGCACATCGCCGGTAGCTGTCATGTGCTGCCGGGCATCACTGACAATCTTGTGGCACGTAACGCGCATGTTTTTACTTGGCTGTACGGCAATCACATTGCCCTCTACCCGGCCCTCCCTGGTGTTGGCGTTGTACTCCGCCTCCTGTCCGGTCACCTTCATATCACCGCGAATCATCAGCACATCGCCCTTGGCCTTGGCAACGCCGGTCTGCATATCGTATTCGACGACATCGGCATCCAGGGATGCCGCCTCATCTGCCGCCAGCAGGGTGCCTGTCGCCAGCAGGGTTGAAATGCCCGCAATGGCCAGCGCCCTTGCAAAATGTTTTCGTTTCATCATTTTTTATTCCCCTTTTCCAGATGGGCGTGACCGCTGGCCTTGAACTTGCTGAAACCGTCCTGGGACTCTATGCGGTCCCCGGCGGCCCTGAGCGCGTCTGAATCACGCTGCAGCTCTGCATTGCCAATCAGCGCCAGCTCTTCTTTCCCGGCCTTCCATTCCACCTTGTCGCATTTCAGGTGCATGCCATCCGTACTGTCGCCCTTGATGCCGCCCTCGGCCGTCAGGAACTTGTCCTTGGCCTTGTAGCTTGCCTTCGGCGCCGTCAGATGAATCGTCCTGCCATCCTCCGTATAGAATTTGGCATCCAGATTGACGACCTCCGCATCCTGCGTATCAACATCCACTTCCATGGATTCCGCGGTCATTTCCCACAGCTTCCTGCCATCCTTTTCCTCCGAGATGGTGTTGCCGCTGTAGGTCATCACCCGCTTTTCCAGCGGCTGACCGTCCGGAAGCTGGTCAGGAATGGAGCGGACAGTCCACATGCACATTGCCGCCAGCAGAACCAGCACAATGCCGATTGCTATTTTTTTATTTCTGGTCATTTGCTGTTACCTCTGTCTTGACTGTATGGTGCTTGATTTTCTGCTGTTCAGGCTTCGTGTTCCAGCGCTTCTGGAACCACAGCCACTGGGCAGGATTGTCCAGAATCTTGCGCTCCAGAATCTTGGTCATCCTGTAGGTCAGGTCAAACAAATCCTTGTCGGAATCGCCGGTATCCTCATAGCGGAGGATTTCGCCGATTTCCACCCGGTGATGCCCGTCAGGCTGGCGGATGATAAAGGCCGGCACCACCGGCGAATTGAACTTTTTCGCAAATACCGCCGCCCCCATAGGCGTGGAGGCCGTCTTGCCCAGAAATTCAATAAAGGCGCCGCCCGGCCCGGCATCCTGATCTGCCAGAAAGCCGAGAATCTTGCCTTTCTTCAGGGCCTTGGCCGCCGACAGAAGCTCGCTGGTGCCGCGGGAAAAAATCTCCACATTGATACGGGAACGCAGCTCATCCAGCGCATGGGTATAGTCCATGTTGGGCTGGGGCTTGGCAATAGCCGTCACGGGCATATCATTCATGGTAAAGGCGGCAGAGAGCCACTCCCAGTTGCCAACGTGCCCGGTCAGCACCACGACGCCGCGCTTTTCCGCCAGTGCCTGCTCCATGATTTCCAGATGGTCAATCTCAATGTATCTGGAAAAATTTTCCTTGTTCAGGGCCGGCATGTAGAGAACCTCCATAAAGTTGCGCCCCATGTTGATAAAGGACAGGCGCACCAGCTTCTCCGCTTCCTCCTGTGAAATTTTCAGCGATTCACGCATCTGCCTGATGGCCAGATTGCGCTGTTTCTTGATGAGCCTGTAGTAGAGAATGCCCAGCCCCTTGCCAATCGCCAGCAGCCAGCTATGGGGCAGCCTGCAGGCTACCCAGCTCATTAGCATAAGTAAATTATATACCATTATACTCCCCCGCAACAAATTATGCTGCAAAATTTATGCCTGTTACATTTGTATTTTATCATATCACGCCGTCTGCCGCTGCACAAAATACAATACAAAATCACTGGCTGTACCCGGGCGCCGCCTTGGCTCCGGCAAAGGCATCCACCAGCGCCTGCCACTTGCCCTGGGTCTTCAAGATAAACTCCACAATATCGCGCACCGCGCCATTGCCGCCGTTGCAGGCCGAAATCAGATGCGATACGTACTTTACCTCCGGCTGGGCGTCCGCCGTACAGCACGCCAGCCCCGCCTTCATCAAAAGCGGCAAATCGTTCAGGTCATCGCCGATGTAGGCGATTTCCCTGTCCGTAAGCTGCATTTCGTCCTTAATCCTCTGCCACGCCTCACGCTTGTCCTTGCAGCCCTGCCAGACGCGGCTGATGTTCAGCTCCGCCGCCCTGCGCTCCACGATTTTGGACTGCCGCCCCGTGATGATGGCTGTTTCCACCCCGGCCTTGTGCAGCATGGAAAGCCCCATGCCATCCTTGACGGAAAACTCCTTCATGGCTTCCCCGTCGGGACCGATGTAAATCCGGCCATCCGTCAGCGTACCGTCCACATCCATTACTACCAGCCTTACCCTGGCCGCCCTGGCCAGCGCATCTGCCCTGTATTCCATTTCAGACCACTCCTTCAGACAACACCCTGCCGCAGCAAATCGGTCAGGTGAACGATGCCCACCGGCTTATTGTCACCGTCGATGACAGGCAGTACCGTAATAGGCCGCGGCTTGTGCTTCTCCATGATGGAAAGCGCCTCTGCCGCCAGCTTTTCCTTGGTGATGGTCTGCGGATTTTTCGTCATCATATTCTCCACGGCTTCATTCAGGAACTCGCTGCCACCGGCCAGCCCGCGGCGGATGTCGCCATCCGTTACCAGCCCGATGAACTCGCCGTTATCATCCACGACGGAGGTAGCGCCCAGCCCCTTGTCCGTCATCATGAACAGGGCCTCCTGAGCCGTATGGCCGCTGTGGATGATAGGATTGTCCTCACCGCTGTGCATGACGTTTTCAACCGTCAGCAACAGCTTCCTGCCCAGGGAACCGCCCGGGTGGAACAGGGCAAAATCCTGCTTGGTGAAATTCCTGGCCTCCAGAAGGGCCACCGTAATGGCATCCCCCATGGCCAGCGTAGCAGTGGTGCTGGCTGTAGGCGCCAGCCCCAGAGGGCAGGCCTCCCTCTCCACACCGATATCCACAAAGAAATCAGCATTCCTGCCGAGCGCTGACTCCCTGCGGCCGCTCATGGCGATAATCTTCGCCCCGATGCGCTTGATAATCGGCAGGATGTTGACAACCTCCGTGCTTTCGCCGCTGTTGGAAATAGCAATTACCACATCGTCAGCAGTCACCATGCCCAAATCCCCGTGAAATGCCTCCGCCGGATGCATGAAAAATGCCGGTGTGCCGGTACTGGCAAGGCTTGCCGCAATCTTCCTGCCGATGTGCCCGGACTTGCCCATGCCGGTGACAATCACGCGGGCACGGCAGTCCAGAATGCACCTGATTGCCGCCTCAAACTCATCATCAATGCGCTCAATGAGCTTTGCTACAGATGCCGCCTCTATCTGCAGTGTTTCAATAGCCGAATTCTTAATCATCGTACCCCTCACCTTATGCCGTGCTTAACTCAAATGCTTGCGGACAACCTCGTGGATGGCAATTGCATCCTTCAGGAGGTCTTCCAGCTTGTCCAGATAAACCATGTTCGGCCCGTCGCAGAGAGCCTCCTCCGGATTGTCATGCACCTCCATAAAGAGGGCATCCACACCTGCGCCGACAGCGGCACGGACCAGATTCGGCACAAACTCGCGGTTTCCTGCAGAACAGGTACCGGCTCCCCCCGGAAGCTGGACGCTGTGGGTGCCGTCAAAGACAACAGGATAGCCGAAGGAGCGCATAATCGGGAAGGTGCGCATATCAACCACCAGATTGTTGTAGCCGAAGGTAGCGCCCCGCTCCGTCAGGAGAATCTGGGAACAGCCGCCCTCATGCAGCTTGTCCACCACGTTCCTCATATCGCCCGGGGCCATGAACTGCCCCTTCTTCACGTTGACCACACAGCCGCTCTTGGCCGCCGCATACAGAAGGTCGGTCTGCCTGCACAGGAAAGCAGGAATCTGAATGATATCCGCCACCTCGGACACAGGCTTAATCTGCTCCTCCGTGTGCACGTCGGTAACGATCGGCACCTGCAGCTCATCCTTGATGGTCCTGAGCATTTCCAGTCCCTTTTTCAGCCCCGGCCCCCGGAAGCCGTTGAAGGAAGAACGATTGGCCTTGTCAAAGGAAGCCTTGAACACGTAAGGCATGCCCAGACGCCCGGTAATCTCCTTGATGGTACGGCCAATCAGAAGGCAGCGTTCCAATCCTTCCAGCACACACGGGCCTGCCAGCAGTGCCAGCGGCTGGCCATTGCCAATTGAAAAATCTCCTACCTGAACAGTATTCATATTTCTACCACCTTTCTCTCAGCCGTTAAAGACGTTCCTTGTACAATCTGTTTACCTCTGCCAGATCTTCCGGCGTATCCACGCCGACAAACCTGAAATCAGTGGCAATAACCTTGATTTTATAACCATTTTCCAATGCCCTGAGCTGCTCAAGGGATTCAGTCCTCTCAAGAGCCGTCGGCTCCATCTTCGCATAGCGAAGCAGGAAATCCCGCCTGTAGGCGTAGATGCCGATATGCTTGTACACGGTCACACCGGCAGCCTCCCTGGGATATGGCAGCAGGGAACGGGAAAAATACAGGGCATAGCCCTTTTTATCAGTAACCACCTTGACGTTGTTGGGATTTTTCATCTCTTCCACATCGGCCATCGGCGACTTGACCGTAGCCATCTGCAGCTCGTCGTCCCCGTCAAAGGCCGCCGCCAGCGCATCAATCAGGGATGGCTCAATCAGCGGCTCATCCCCCTGCACATTGATGATAAGCTCCGCCTCCGGATGGGCTGCTGCCACCTCCGCCAGACGGTCGGTGCCGGTAGGATGATCCTTCGCCGTCATCATGGCCCTGCCGCCGTGGGAAAGCACCGCCTCATAAACGCGCTCATCATCCACAGCCGCAATCACCCCGGAAATCCTCTTCGCCTTTGCCGCCTGCTCATAAACCCTGACAATCATAGGCTTGCCTGCTATATCAGCCAGTGGCTTGCCAGGAAGCCTGGTAGAAGCATATCTGGCAGGAATCACACACAATGTATTCATTTCTCTCCTGACCTCCTAAAATACTCAGCAATCCGCTCCCTCATGAGCCAGCGGTGGTGGCGTGAACAGCAGCGTTCCCAAAATATGCATCAATCCGCTCCCGCAGCAGGGCGCTGATTTCCTCGCCCCCATCCTGCATGACAACCTCAACCGTCACCACGTAGATAGGCAGCAGCTTGTCCTTTTCCTCCAGCCGCGGCAGCTTTACAGCGTCCTTTTCCGTGGTAACGACGGCCTCGGCCCCCTGACGCACCGCCTGGGTTACAGCATCCTGAATCTCCTCCAGTGTGTACTCATGATGATCCGGGAAGCGGAAGCTCTCTATCACGTCCGCGCCGGCATTGGCCAGCGTCTGCTCAAAGGAAGCCGGGTTGCCGATAGCTGACAGGGCGATAACCTTCCGGCCCCTGATGGTGTCAATAGGCGTGCCCTCGCTGGCAATATCCTGCACCCATTCGGACAGCTCCACACAGGCCTGCGGCTGATGGATGCTCTCCGCGATAATCGGGTTCTGCCCGTACTCGGCGATTTTCTGCCTGATGTAAGCTATGGAGCCCCGCTCCGCCTGATCCACCTTGGTCAGAAGGCACACATCGGCCCGGCTCAGATGGGAAAGCGGCTCCCGCAGGGTGCCTCTCGGCAGGATGTGGCCGTTGCCAAAGACATTGACCGCATCTATCAGCACCACGTCCAGGTCACGCTCCAGCTGCCAGTGCTGGTAGCCATCGTCAAGGATTGCCACCTGGGCGCCGAAATGCTCCACCGCATACTGGCCGGTCTTGGCCCGCTCCGGCCCGATGAGCACCGGCACGTTAGGCAGGTGCTTGGCCAGCATGAAGGCCTCGTCACCGGCGGTAGCCGCGTCCATTTTCAGCTGCCTGCCATCGGAAACCACGCCGATTTCCCCCTGCCACTTGGCGCGATAGCCACGATTGAGGATAACAACCTTGTAGCCCATATCCCGGATGGCCTTGGCCAGCCGCTGGGCCGTCGGGGTTTTGCCCGTGCCGCCCACGGTGATGTTGCCCAGGCTGATAACATAGCAGTCCAGCTTCTTCTTGCTGAAAATGCCGCAGTTGTAGCCCGCCAGCTTCAGGTTCAGCAGCATGCCGTAAATATAGGCAAACCCCTGCAAAAGCGTCACGAAGCACCTGATGCCGAAGCCCTTCGGCTCCTTGCCGTGAATGAGCTGGAAAAAGTAGGTCTGGAAGTTTTCCAGCTTGTCGGTAGCCTTAATCTTGTCCTTGGCCTCGCACCTGTCCAGAAGCTCGTGGAGAATTACCGCCGTCCTTCTGGCCGCGCCGCGATTTTCCTCGCAGATTTTCAGCGTTTCCTGCTCCATACGGCGGCGCTCCCCTACATCCGTAAACAGCCTGGATGCCGCCTGCACCAGCTCCGCCTGGCTCCTGACCGTCACTACGGCATTCCGCTTGGAAAACAGCACATGGGTGTCCTTGAAGTTAAACATGTTTTCGCCCACGATAATCGCCTTGCCATGGGCGGCCGGCTCCAGAATATTGTGGCCGCCATGAGGAATCATGCTGCCGCCTACGAAAACCACATCGCCGATGCTGTACACCTTGCCCAGCTCGCCAATGGTATTCAGAAGCACCACATCATGCCCCGCGGCCGGCTGTTCCAGAAGCTGGGTGCGGGTTGCAGAAGAAAAGCCATGCTGCTGGCACATGGACTGGATATGTCCCGTCCGCAGTACGGAACGGGGCGCAATCAAAAGCCTTGCCTTCGGATGGGTTTTCCTGATGGCCGCAAAGGCCGCCAGCACATGCTCCTCCTCCCCCTTGTGGGTGGAGCCTGCCAGAAAGATGCCGTCATTGTCTTCCAGCCCCAGCTCACGAATCAGCTGCTGTTTTTCCTCGCCGCTGACATTGGTGTAGGTCTGGTCAAACTTGGTGTTGCCGGTAACCGTCACCAGCTCCTTGTTGGCCCCCAGGCGCAGGATGTTCTCCGCATCCACCGGGGACTGCATGGCAAAATACTTGATAGTATCCAGCATGTCGTACCAGATGCTGTGCAGATAGCGGTAGCGGGACACGCTCTTTTCACTGATGCGCCCGTTTACCATCATGACCGGAATTTCCAGCTCCTTTGCCGCCTTCAAAAAGTTCGGCCACAGCTCCGTTTCCACCGGCATGAACACCCGCGGGCGCACCTTGTACAAAAGGTGTGCCGACAGCCACGGCAGGTCAAAAGGAAAATGGATGATGCTGTCCGCGTCCTTTATGATGCGGTTGGCCATCTCATAGCCGCTGTTGGTGAACACGGACACCAGAATCGGCGTGTTGGGAAACTCCCGGCGGAATTCCTTGATCAAAGGACTTGCCGCCACAATCTCTCCCACGGAAGCGGCATGAACCCATATACAATTTTTGCGGGCAACCTTGTCCAGGGCATGCTTCGGCAGAAAACCAAGCTGCTGCTTGATTCTGTTCACAAAGCCCTTTTCCCTTATAGCCCGGATGCAGAAGGCCGGCACCATCAATATGACCACCAGCACCGCTGCTACATTATACAATAGCCGCATAACGCTTCTCCTTACATAGCTTCATTCTGGCGGAACTGAATGTTGTACAGATTGCTGTACAGCCCGCCTGCCGCCAGCAGTTCCTCGTGAGTACCATGCTCACGCAGATGGCCGTTTTCCACCACAAAAATCTGGTCGGCATTAAAAATCGTGGAAAGACGATGGGCGATTACGAAGGACGTCCTGCCCACCATCAGCTTATCCAGTGCATCCTGCACAATCTTTTCGCTCTCGGTATCCAGCGCCGAGGTGGCCTCGTCCAGAATCAGCACCCGCGGATTCTTCAAAATCGCCCTGGCAATAGCAAGGCGCTGGCGCTGGCCGCCGGACAGGTTCAGCCCCCGCTCACCCAGCCTGGTGTCGTAGCCCTCCGGCAAATCCTTGATAAACTCCTCCGCATTGGCCGCCTTTGCCGCGGCCACCACCTCTTCATCCGTAGCCTCCAGACGCCCGTAACGGATATTCTCCATGACGGTAGTGCTGAACAGCATGGTTTCCTGTGGCACCAGGCCGATCTGCTCCCGCAGGGAATCCGCCGTCACCTGACGGATGTCATGGCCGTCGATGGAAATAGTGCCGCTGTCCACATCGTAAAAGCGCGGAATCAGGTTGGCGATAGTGGACTTGCCACTGCCGCTCGGGCCTACCAGGGCAATCATCTGTCCCGGCTCCGCCTTGAGGGAGATATGCTGCAGGGCAGGCTGTCCCTCCTTGTAGGAGAAGGTGATATCCTTGAACTCCACCTCGCCCTTGATAGGCGGCAGAGGCTTTGCCCCCGGCACATCAATAATCTTCTCATCCAGATCCATTACGGCAAACACGCGGTCAGCCGCCGCCATGGCCTTCTGAATGGCCGCATAGACGCGGGAAAGGCGCTTGACAGGATTGGCAAGGTTCACGGCATAGGTCAGAAACGCCACCAGCTCACCGGCGGTAATCACCTCGTTGACAACCTCATAGCCGCCGAACCAGACAATAAAGGTAACGGCAATAGCCGCCAGAAATTCCACCGTCGGCGTCAGCAGGCTGCTGAGCTTCACGTTCTTCATGGCCGCCTGGAAATTCTTCCAGTTCTGCTCCTCAAAACGCCTGATTTCATAGGTTTCACGCACAAAGGACTTCACCACCCGGATGGCGGAGATGCTTTCCTGCAAGAGGGAGGTAATCTCTGCCGCCCGCTCCTGAATAACCGTGCTGGAACGCTTCAGCTTGCGCCCGAAAATCTTCATGGCAAAGCCTACCAGCGGAATGGTCATCAGCGTCAGGAGGCTCAGCTTCCAATCAAGGTAAATCATCATGGCCAGTGAACCAATCAGGATGGAGCTTTCCGTCACCAGCTCTATGAGATTGTCCACAATGGCGCTCTGCATGGCCGCCACATCATTGGTAATGTAGCTCATGACCGTGCCGGTCTGCTGCCTGTCATAGTAGGACAGGGGCATTTTCTGGAACTTCCTGAACAGCACGCTGCGCACGTCAATGATGACCCGCTGGCCCACATAGGACACCAGATAGCTCTGCCCGTAGTAAAATACGCCGCGGGTAAACATGACCACCAGTATGCCTACCGCAATCAGGTTCAGCATCAGCATATCCTTGGACATCAGCACATCGTCAATCATGTCCTTGATAATCCACGGCAGGTAAAGATTGGCACCGGCCGCCATGATGATGCACACCACTGCCGCCGCCAGCCGCTTCTTGTACGGTTTTATATAAGCCAATAGGCGCAAATAATTCTTCATCAAATATCCCCCGTCCTGCCGTATTTCTCCGCAGCCGCCAGAATCCTGCCCGCCACACGCTCAGCAGCCCCCGGCTCCCCCAGCCTGCCAACAGCTTCCTTCAGCCCGGACACAACCTGTTCCCTGTAGCCCGGCTCTGCATAAAACCGCCGCGCCGCCTGAAAAACCTGCGGCCCCGTCACCTGCTCCTGCAGCAGCTCCTGCTGGACAGCCCTGCCTGCCAGAATGTTGGGCAGGGTAAAATGCTCTATCTTCACCAGCAGCCTGCCGATGGCGTAGTTCAAAGGCGCCATGCGATAAAGTGCCACGCAGGGCAGCCCCATGATGGCCGCTTCCAGCACCACCGTGCCGGAGGTGGCGATGGCAAAGCTGCAGATATTCATCAAATCATAGGTTTTGTCGTGGGTGAAGCACAGATTCACGCCCTTGCCGGAAGCCATTTTTTCCAGCACGGACTGATTGATTCCGGCTGCCACCGGCACGAAAAACTCCAATGAAGGCCGCTCCGCCTGCAAAAGCGCGGCAGCCTCCAGCATGGCCGGAAACAGCAGCTCAATCTCCTGCTTTCTGCTGCCCGGCAGCAAAAGTACCGGCTCCCCCTTGGAGGACACCTGAAAATAGTTGCGCGCCTCACTGACGCTCATAGATGATTTTACCGTATCAACCAGGGGATTTCCCTGAAAGGTGATATTTGCCCCTGCCGCCTGATACACAGGCAGTTCAAAAGGAAAAATAGCCGCCAGCTCGTCAGCAAGAGCCGCGCATTTCTTCGCCCTGCCCTTGCGCCACGCCCAGGCCGAAGGCGGGATATAGGAAAAGACCGGAATTCCCAGGGCCTTTGCCTTTGCCGCAAGCCGCCAGTTGAAATCCGGATAATCAATCAGCACCAGAAGGTCAGGCCTTTCCTCGGCCATGAAGGCCTGCAGCCTTTTCAGGAGGCCCAAAATCCGCCTGAGATTCCTGATGACCTCCCACACACCCATTATACTATATTCCCGCATATCTGCACATAGGCGAACCCCCGCCCCGGCCATTTTCGGGCCGCCAAAGCCCACCAGCTCAACGTCCGGCTGCAGCTTTTTCATGGCACGGGCAAGGCTTTCCCCGTGCAAATCACCGGAGGCTTCCCCGGCCGACAGCATTATCTTCATAAAATCCCTCGAAAAAACACACAAAAGACGCGAGAATACAAAGCCGTATCCGCCGCGTCCAAAGTCTCTTATTCCATTGCTACAACAGCAATATCGTGAGCCTCAGCCAAAGCTACTACCTTATCCTGTTCTACCAGCAGCGTCCTGCCTGCTTCAATCACCAATGCCGAAGCCCCCACTTCTATCATAATCTCCATGGTTTTCACGCCGACAGCCGGCACATCAAACCGCAGATCCTGATTCGGCTTGGCAGTCTTGGCCACAACGGCGCCGCCACGGGCAAGCTCGCCGCCACGGCGGATGCAGGCGTCAGTGCCCTCGATGGCCTCCAGCGCCATAACAGCCTGCTGCTTGACCACCACGGTCTGCCCCACATCAAGCCGGCCCAGCTCCCGCGCCATCCTCATGCCGAACTCCATATCCTGAAGCTCCTGCTCCGTAGGCTGGCGCTTCGTCAGCACGCCCGGCTTCGGCATCAGGGAACGGATGAGGGCCGTCTGGTCAAAGGCCTCCAGCCCGTCCTTGGCCAGCTCCTTGACAAAAGCCAGCATCAGGGTATCGTCCTTGCGGTCAGGCAGGGTAAAAATCAGCCCCAGCATGCGCATATCGGGAGCCGCATGCTGGCCGCTGTACAGAAGCTCCTTGGTGACCTTGCCCAGCATGGTGACCTGGGTTACGCCCTTGGATTTCAAATAATCTATAATCGCCTGCAGATGAGCCACGCTGATGTCCGTATAGTCAGCCACGCAGTCCTTCAGGTCCGGCTCCACCCCCGGAATAAGCCCCACTGCATACACCTCGTAGCCCATGGCCTTTGCCGCCCTGGCGCATTCCACAGGCAGCCTGCCTACACCTGCCAGCAATCCAATTTTTTTCATAAAAGCAACCATCCTCCAATGAATGAGCTTGCACAAATCAACCCCGGCAGCATGGCTGTCCCCCCAAAAAACACGCCCGCACCCGCGGGATAGCAAGGGCTTTCTCCGGGGACATGGCACGCCGCCTCACTGCCGTGCCAGCACCTTCCGGCACGGACCAAACCTCTATTCCTCCGGCTCCCCGTCGCCCTTCTTCTTGTCGCCGCTATGGCCGGTCGGGCGGCAGATGCCGCGATCTGCATTTCTGAGGAACTGCAGCATGTGCTCAACCTCCGGGCAGGAATCAACTTCCTGCTCGATGGCCTCAATAGCTTCACTGAGGCGCAGTCCCGAGCGGTACAGCAGGCGGTAGGCCTGCTTGATGCTGCGGCGGTTGGCCGGCGCAATGCCCGCCCTGGCGATGCCCACGCTGTTCAGGCCGCAGGCACGGGCCGGAAAGCCGTCAACGATGGTGTACGGCACCACATCATGAATATTTCTGGACATGCCGCTGATCATGGACTGCTTGCCCACCCGGACAAACTGGTGCACACCGGCCTTGCCGCCGATAATCGCCCTGTCCTCAACTACCACATGCCCTGCCACCATGGCCGCATTGGCCATGATAACGTTGTTGCCCAGCACACAGTTGTGCGCTACATGCACATAAGCCATCAAAAGGCAGTCATCACCGATGCGTGTATATTCGCCCTCACCGGTAGCCCGATGAATGGTGCAGAACTCGTGCACCTTGGTTCTGTCGCCAATAACCGTGTAGCTCTTTTCCCCGGCAAATTTCAAATCCTGCGGCTCCTCGCCAATGGACGCACCCTGAAAAATATGGCAGTCCCTGCCAATCCTCGTCCAGCCCGTGATGACCACGCTCGGGCCTATGATGGTCCCCTCGCCGATTTCCACGTTTTCACCAATCACGGAAAAAGGCCCTATCTCTACATTTTTGCCAATTTTGGCACTTGGATGAACCACAGCAAAATTATGTATCCTTGCAGTAACATCAAAGTTATCCGCCATTTATCCCAACTCCTTTAGTACCCCCGAATCAGCCTATCGTCAGTACACCTAATATCCTACATACAGTCACCAGCCACCTCGCAAAAGCTGACTGTTATATTCCTTTATATTCAGCTGTTTTTACAGGAATACTAAATTTTTCTCGCAATAGCTTGCTTTTTCAGCTCAATCCTCCGGTCTTTGCAGGGCGAAGGTAAAGTCGGCCTGGGCGGCCAGCACATCATCCACATAGGACTCCGCATGAAGCTTGCCATAGTCGCCATGCACCTTCAGAAGGTTTGCCTTCATGATCATCTGATCCCCCGGCACTACCATTTTCTTGAACTTGATGTTGTCCATGCCGCCGAAAAGGGCAATCTTGCCGCGGTTCTCCTCCGGATAGAGCATGGCAATGCCGCCTACCTGGGCCATGGCCTCCAGAATCAGTACGCCCGGCATGATGGCCTTATGCGGAAAATGCCCATGGAACTGCGGCTCATTATAGGTTACGTTCTTGATGCCCACCGCGGATTTGAACGGATCAATCTCAATGATGCGGTCAACCAGCAAAAAAGGTGCGCGATGCGGCAGAATCTTCTTTATCTCATCAATTTCCAATACCATATTTAAAAACCTTCTTCCATCTTAATATCACTTATTTTCCACATATATTGCTTCCAAGCTCCTGCCTGAGCAGCTTGGACATCATCGTATTCAAGGCATGGCCGGACTTGACGGCAACAAAGTGTCCCTTCACTATGCCTGCCAGCCGCAGATCCCCCACCAGGTCCAGTATCTTGTGGCGCACCAGCTCATCCGGATAAATGAGAGGATTCATCCAGCCCTCATCGTTGTAGACAATGACGTTTTCCAGCGTACCGCCCAGCCCCAGCCCCATTTTATGCAGGGCCTCAACCTCTGCCTCATAGGCAATGGTTCTGGCGGCGGCCACCTCGCTGCCATAGACCTCCGGCGTAATCTCATAATCCCCATACTGGATGCCAATCAGCGGATGGGGATTGATGGAGGTAAAGCTCACCCGGAAGCCATCGTAGGGCAGCGCCAGAACAAACTTGTCCCCGTCGTCCACCCTGTAGAGCCTGTCCACCACTATCTCATGGCGCTCTGCGTCAAGCTCCCGGATACCGGCCTCCTGAATGAGCCGGAAAAACTCCCCGCTGCTGCCATCGGCCACCGGCGGTTCCTCCGCATTGATAATCACCTGCACGTTATCCACGCAGGCCCCATGCAGGGCAGACATCAAATGCTCAATGGTAAACATCCTGATGCCGTTGTCCTCTATGGTGGTCGCCCGCATCGTCGAGGTCACATTCTCAGCCCTGGCCTCTACCTGCGGCCGCCCCGGCAGATCAGCCCGCACGAATACGATGCCCGTACCGGCCTCCGCAGGCCGCAGCTCCATGGCAACCTCCCTGCCGGAATGCAGTCCAACGCCCGTATAGCTGACAGCGGAGGCTATAGTCGTCTGTAATGCCAAATTCATCCCTCCCTTATATTTGTGCTTATCATATTAATATTATCACATTACCGTGAATATGTCACTTGATTTTAGTCCAGACCCAGGGAACGCACAGATTTCCAGCGGTCATGGAGCCAGAACCAGTCCTCCGGATACCTTCTTATCTGCTGTTCAAGGATATTCACCAGCTCCTGCATGGTACGCCTGATGTCCTCCTGCTTGTTCCTGGTCTTTTCCACATAAATCGGCGGAAAAATAGTGATGTGATGCCCGCCGTCGGGACGATGCCGTATCTGCCCCGGAAAAATCGGCGCATTCTGGAACCTGGCCAGCGTGGCCGGGCCGGTGACGCAATTGGTCTTGCGCCCGAAAAAGTCGAGGATGATGCCGTCCTTCAGGCTTGGATCCTGATCCATGATGAGGCCGATCAGCCAGCCTTCCTTAATCATCTTGAACATCTCGCGGACATCGGAGCTGTATGTTATGTGCATGCCGGACAGCTCACGGTACTCGATGATAAACCTGTCCGCCTGATGATTTTTCTGCTTCTTGGCCACGCCTACCAGCGGCACGCCGTACTGGGCAAGGGCCGCCCCCATAATCTCCCAGCTGTCGCTGTGGTTGGTGGCAATGATGCCGCCCTGCCCGGCCTCTATGGCCGCCTGCAGATATTCCAGTCCCTCGATGGAGACGTGCTGCTGCATGCGCCCCTCCTTCACCAGCTCCGGATAGCGCAGGACCTCCATGACCATGGGGCCGAACTGCACCCAGGAAGCCCGCACGATACGCTCCGCTTCCTTTTCATCCGTTCCCAGACAGCGCATCACGTTTTCAATGCCCATTTTCTTCCTTTTTCCCGGAACCCCGTACCAGGTCAGCCTGCCCAAAAAATTGCCGGCACCAATGCATGCAGCCATGGAAAAACGGCAGGCCAGCCAGCTCAGCGCCTTCAAAAACCAGTACATCTCATCAACCCCCAGCACTCGCAAAATCACTACCACCATTTTACACTATTTTCGGGCAAAAAAAAATACTCCCCCGGGAGTACTTTCACATTGAAGCAGGTGACAACACAAAAATAATCTCACCACTAAATATCTACTGTTCAGACCAAAAAGTAAGGGGTGCAGCATGTACCATCAGACCTCGTCAGAAATAATTATATATCGGCACGAAGAAAATGGTATGACATGTACCAAAAGAAAACCCTTATTGCGCCTCGGTGCTTAATGATTTGCAAGCCGCAGGCGCAGCAAGAATTTAGCACCGCTAGGCACAATGTGGAGCGCGAGCGTGTTTTCGTTGGTACTGTCATACCATCGCACATTATATACAATAAAAACTTATTTTTCTAATGCCGCCAGCTTCTTTTCCAGCGCCTTTACCTTCTTTGCCATGTCCGTAATCTTCTGCAGATGCGCCTGCATGCGGAGCCACTCCTGATGCGGACGCGCCGGGAAGCCTGCATAGAACACGCCCTCCGGGGTGTTGCCGATAATGCCGCTGCGGGCCGCAAAAACGGAATTGCCGCCGATGCTGATATGCCCCACCGTGCCGGTCTGTCCCCCAAAGGTGACATTCGGGCCGGAGGTGGTGGAACCGGAAATGCCGGTCTGGGCGACAATCAGATTGCCTGCCCCGATCCTGCAATTGTGGCCGACATGCACCAGATTGTCAATCTTGGTTCCCTTGCCGATGACGGTTGAACCGATGGTGGCCCTGTCTATACCGGTATGGGCGCCAATCTCCACATCATCCTCCAGAACCACGTTGCCCACCTGCGGCACCTTGGTATGGACGCCATCCTTGGTGGTGAAGCCGAACCCGTCCGCACCGATAACGGCGGAGCTGTGCACTATCACCCGCCGGCCTACCTTGCAATGCTCGCGGATTGTCGCGCCGGAATAAATCACGGAATCACTGCCAATCTCGGCATACTGGCCTATATAGGTGTGCGGGTACAGCGTTACCCCGTCACCTATGACGGCATAATCATCCACAAAGGCCATCGGCATGATGGTAACGTTCTCCCCCAGCTTTACCTCCCTGCCGATATGGGCCTCCGGGCTGACGCCCTTTTCATGCACAATCGGCGGTGTAAAGGCTGTCAGCAGAATCGCAAAGGCCGCCCTGGTATCCTCTACAAAAACAGCAGGCAGGGGAAAATCCGCCTGCGCCGCCGCTATGGAGGCAGGCAGCAGCACCGCTCCTGCCTGACAGGCAGCCGCCTCCGCTACGTGATTTTCATCCGCGAAGGTAATATCACCGGCACCGGCGCCGGTAATATTGTTCACACCGCTGATTTCGATTTCAGCAGCCCCCTGCAGCCGCCCATTTACCCTGGCCGCAATCTCCTGTAATGTCATAATCATAAAAAATCCCCTCTAAGCATCATCAGCTCACTGTAGCTTCTGGATAACATCATCCGTAATATCAACGCCGCCACTGACAACCACGCCATCCTTGCCATTGCTGTTCACCACGGTATCCAGCTTCTTCTCCTTCACTATGTCATCCATAGCCGCGTCCACCTTGGCCTTTATCTGGGTCGCATACTGCTGCTGTACCCCGGCCGCCTTCATCTGCATCTGCTGCTGGAGCTTCTGCATTTCCTCATCGGAAGCGCCGCCTGCACCGGCCTCCTGGAATTTCTGCTCCGCTTCCTTCTGAACCTCCGCCATCTTGTTCTGCATATCCTGAATGGATTCCTTAATCTGCGGCGCTTCATTCTGGACACGGTTCTGGTCAACATAGCCTACGTTCACCTTGCCGCAGCCGGCAGTAAAAGCCGCCGCACACAGCACCGACATGACCACGGCCGCAATCCTTTTCTTATTCGTCATATTTAAAAGCCTCTTTTCAAAATCACTGCAGTGTTTTCATTTCCTGAAGTATTTCTTCCGTCAAATCCAGCGTATTCACATTCAGTACCGGCAGCAAATCCGGCTGCCATACGCCCATCTGCATCCTTTCATAATCAATACCGCGCAGGCTGTCAGCCGGACTGGACAGAATGACCGTCAGGCCGTGCATGATGGCCAGCTTGGCCGCCCGCCCCGCAATATCATTGTAGATTTTTTCCTGCAGCTGACTGAGCTGAAGCTGCTTCGCTTCCAGCAGGGTCCTCCTCCGGGCGTTGCTGATTTTTTCCTGCACCGGGGACAGGGCCTGCTCCATTTCCCGGGCATTGCGCTCCTGCACAGCCAGCCCCTTTTCAAACTCCTGCTGCTGTGCCCTCTGCCTGTCCTCTGCCTCCAGCTGCCTCAGCTCTGCCAGAGGGCCGGCCGCCTCCTGCTCCATGAGCTTCCGGAAGCGCTCCTCCTGCTCCGCATTCAGCTTGTCCAGTGCCGCACTGCGCTCTCTCTGCAGGCTGTCAATGCGCTCAAGCATCTGCTGAGCCTGCGCCTGCGTAATTCCCAGCACATCGGCGCTGTCCAGCTTGAGGCGCAGATTCAGCACCTCATTCAGATAGGGGCGGCTCACCTCGCTGCGCTCCGCTTCCATCTGCGGCTTCAGCTCCTGCCTTTTCTGCTCCGCCAGGGCATTCAGCCTTTCCACCAGCTGCGAATGCCGCTCAATGGCGTCCAGCCTGTGCTTCTGCCCGGCAGCCTCCGCCAGCAGTTCTTCCTCCGGCTTGATTTCCGGCAGTGCCGCCTTCATCTCCCCGACGGCCAGCTCCGCCTCCAGGCGGCCAATCTCCTGCCGGAGCGTCACCAGCCTGTCATAATCAGGATGCGCCTTCGCCGCCTGCTGCAGATCCAGCACGCCCATGACCGGCGCTTCCGGTACAGTCAGCCGGCTATCCGTCCTGCCGCAAAAAAAATACAGACAGGCTGCGCAAATCAGAACCAGCAGTACAGCGGCACCAGCCAGTATTTTTTTCCTCACGCCTGCATTATTCTCAGCCTGCCGGCTGTCTTCCTGTCCTGCCGCCATAAAACCGCCTCCCGTCTGCCGCCGCATAAGACCCATGCCTGAATATCAAGAAAGTACCGAGCGCCAGAGGAGCTCGGTACTGCTGTCAGCTATGCAATTGCAAAATTACTTGGACAGTTTCTTGATAACGTCCTGAGTAATATCAGTGCCGCCATATACAACGGTTTCCTTGTGGAGAACCACGCTCAGGCCCTTGGCCTCGGCTATAGCCTTTACAGCATCCTCAATCTGCTTGTTTACAGGCTCCATCAGATCAACATTCTGCTGCTGGAGGCGCTCCATGGTCTGCTGATAATACTGCTGCTTCTCCTCGTCGCTCATGTTGGCAGACTTCTCATTGAAATCCTGACGAGCCTGCTCAAAAGCCTTCTGCATCTCTGCATCCACATCAGTGTAAATCTTCAGGGAGGTGAACTGACGGTAATCAACAACACCGACGTTGGAGGAAGCCGCCGCAGATGCAACGCCCGTGCCGGACTGGGTCAAAGCCAGCGCTACAACACTGCCTACGAATACCAATGCAATCAGAACACTGATAATTTTTACCTGAGCTTTTTTTAACTGAACCATTTTTCTTTCTCCTCTTTCTACAATGTAAAATATTACAAATGCATCCGCCTTTTTAAAAAGGCAACTACATTATAGCAAACTCTTATTTTTCCTTCAACAGGGTAACTAAAAATAGCCAATAAATCTCAGCCAGCTGTTATGCTCATCCACCGCATACTCCAGGCTGAGAAAATCGTGCAGCTTGTAGCGTATGCCGTACTCATTGTGGTGATCTATGCCCCTGTACTCATACCGCAGCAGCCACTTGCTGCTGACAGGCTGGACGAAATCCACCTTGACATAATCATCACGCAGGTCATAGCGAAGCCCCAGAGCTGTTCCGGAAGGCAGGATATACCTGTAGCCTACATCCCAGTCCCACCTGACCGACTGCGGGAAAAAATCAAGCTGGGAAAACACCTCGCTCCTTCCCGACAGCATCCTGCCCAGATGAAGCCTGGCCTTCAGGCTGGTATCATGCTGGTTGCCCCAGCTGTTGCCCACATCCGCCCAGCCTTCCAGACGAACCCTGTATATGTCGGAATCAGAACGGCTCATGACCTTCAGCTGCTCGCCGGGCGTCAGGGCCACCCGCGTGGCCACGGACCACCTGCGGCAGTCCTCATCCTGATTCATAACCTCGGACAAATACGCCTCAAGCTCCTGCCGATGCCTTTCCACAAAATGCACCGGCAGGCCGATAAGCCCGTCTACGGCGGCCTGCATCATCTGGCGCTTCGTCAGGAGGCCGGCATTCAGCACGGTGTCCGACCGCATGCTCAAATCCACGGTGCGCACCACCGGCAGCAGCGGATAAAGCACCACCTTAACCCTGGTGTCCCCCGCCACCTGCACATCAAAGTCAGCCTTGAACTCAGGCGCCCTGTCCTGCAGGAACGCCGCCACCTGCTTTTTCAGCAGTCCGTGGGTCCAGTCGGCAGCCGCCACCGGCAGTCCCTGCAGGCTTTCGGCAAAAACCTTCTCCATGCCTGCCGTATCCTGCCTGAGCAGCTTTTCCGCCACCGGCGTCATGCCTTCCACTGCCACATCCACCTGTACCTGCCGGATGGTGTCGCGCCAGGGCACCAGAAAAACCTGTACCCCGGCCGTGCCGGAATCCTCCCGCGGCTCAACAGACACAGCCTCTACGGTATAGCCCACCAGCACCTTGTCAAAGACCTGCAGTATGATATCCTCATACCGGGAGCGGGAGAGGCTGACCTCCGCAAGAGCCCTGCCCTCCAGCAGCTGCTCGGCGATGGCGGACACGCTTTTTTCCATGCGCCGCCTGACAGGCTCGGGCAGGTTGTCCCCCGCCTGAACCTGCACCTGAACAGCCTCCACAACAGGCTGTTCAGGTGCCGCCGCCCCGACAGGGGCCCACAGCCGGCACAGGCTCAGCAGCCACAGCGCACAGAGCAGGCAGCCGGCCCGCCCCGGCCATTTTTTCTGCATCAGAACGTGCCGCCCACGTTAAAGTGAACGCGGTTGCCCTGAGTACCGTGACCGACATCCACGCGGATAAGTCCCAGCGGGGAATCCAGCATTACGCCGACACCGTAGCTGCCATGCAGCTTGGATGGCTTCCAGCCGTCGTCCCATGCCGAACCAAAGTCGGTGAACAGGGCCGCCTTGAAATTCTTGGACAGCGGGAAGCGGAACTCGATGTTGCCCAGCACCATGCTGTTGCCGCGGAACATATCATCACGATAGCCGCGGATGGTATCCTGACCGCCCAGCATAAACTTGGAAACGGTCGGCAGGTTGCTGGTGGAATGTCCGTAACTGCCGTGGAATACCAGTACCTGGTTGCGTCCTACACTGCGGAAAACGGAACCGTCAATGGTGAACTTGTGGTACTTGAAGTCGCCGCCCAGACCGGCATACTCATAGCCCAGCACGGATTTGTAGCCCTCGGTAGGATATATGTAGTTGTCACGCGTATCAGTAATATGCTGGAACTGCAGGGAACGGGTCAGGCCAAAATTGTCCTTCTTCCAATCCTCCCATACGCTCCTGTCAGTACCGCTCTTATGCTTCTCGTACCTGTCATCCTTGTTGCGGAAGGTGATAGCATTGGTGGTATACTCGCTCTGCGGGCGGGAGAAGCCGATATCAAAGCCCACGTTCTTGCGCATGAACTCCTCGACAAAATCCCCGTCCTCGTTATATTCATTGTACTCAAAGGTACGGTTGTAAATCTTGAAGCTGCCGGCGGTTTCCTTCTTGTCAAGCCACGGACGGCGATAGGAGAAAATAAAGCCCTTGGCGCTGGAATCCGTGCTGCTCTTGGTTACAGTCACATTGACGGCATCACCGGTACCGCGGAAGTTGCGGTCACCCAGGCTGATCATGCCCACAAAGCCGTCAGCACTGCTGTAGCCTGCACCGATACCAAATACGCCGGTATTCTTCTCGGTCACATCAACCTCCAGCACGCAGGCATTCGGCTCCACACCGGCAATCGGCTTGACGTCCACGGACTCAAAGAAATCCAGGTTGGTCAGGCGCTGATAACTGCGGACCACGTCGTTCTTGTTCAGCGGCTTGCCTACCTTCGGGCGAAGCTCACGCAGTACAACCTTCTCCTTGGTCTTCTTCAGGCCCTTTATCTTGAAGCCCTCCAGAATGCCCTCATTTATCTTGATGACCAGCTTGCCGTCATCCCCGACCTCCATATCGCGGATTTTGGCCATAATGTAGCCGTCCTTGATATACTGCTTCTGAATGGCGCGGACATCCTCCTTCAGGGCCAGGCGGTTCAGCCTGTCACCCTCCCGGAGCTGCATCCTGCCCAGCAGCTTGCCGGTAGGCTCAATATCCGTATTGCCGGTCAGCTCGATGCTGGAAATCACCGGTGTCTCGAAAAGATGATAGGTAACGATTACACCCTCCGGCACCGTTTCAAAGGTAGGATATACATCGTAAAAATAACCTGTAGCATACAGGCTGCTAGCATCATCGGACAAAAGGCCGCCGGAGCAGATATCACCCGGCTTGGACACCTGAGCCAGCTTGACAGTGCCCATGACATCCTCGCTGACACCCTCATACCTGACATCCACGATGGTGTTGCCCTCGACTGCCTCAATGGCCTTGATTACGTCCTCCTCGGCAGGCTTGGACTCCTCCCAGATATCGTTGCGGGTAGGAGTGACCTCCTTTACCTCCTCCTTGTCCACGGAATCCTCATCCGGCAGATCGACAGAGCCCTTGCCCTCTGTCAGGGCAGGCATATTGATCATGTCGCTCTTGCCGGCATTCAAATCCACGCCAAAGCCTACAGGTGTTTCACTGCCATCCACGGCGGCAAAGGCCGTCTGGCCGCCAAAGCCCACACCCAGGGACAGGGCCACTGCACAGGCCAAATACTTATACTCACTTCTCTTCAAGGATAATACCTCCTAAATTGTTCTCTTTTGTTTATATATAAAAGCTAAAAAGCTATTTATCAGCTTATTCGCGCAGTATGCTGCCCGCATCCTGCATCAGCTTCTGCAGCTCCGTTCCCGGCACCCTGACAGGCCGTTCCTCCTGAACCGGCGGCTGTCCGCCCTCCGTCAGCACAGCCGTCCCGTCCTCCTGACGGGGCGGCATCACCGGCCTCTCATCTACAGGCGGCATCGCCACAGGCTCATGCAGCACAGGCACCGGCCGGATATCCTCTGCAGGCTCCGGCGGCCTGTCATGCCCCATATTCACGGCCGCCTCACCGGCCGGATGCACCATCGGCACCGGCACAGGCGGCGCGGCAGGCTGGGGCGCAGGCCGCAGGTACACCACATACCCCACAGCCACGCACAGGGCCGCCGCCAGCGGCAAAAGCCGCTTCAGCCAGCACAGCCAGCCCCTGCGGGACTTTTTTTCCTGCGCCCTCTGCAGCTCGGCCTGGGCCAGCATCAGGTTGAGATCGCCGCGGATGTCGTTTTCCTGCTCAAGGGAATCCTCCGCCTGATTCAGCCAGCCTTTGGCGGCAGCTATATGATTTCGCATTGTCTTATGCTTATCCATAATATTGCTTCTCCTAAAAAATCACTTACGGATATACTCACATTAAGCATTGCTTTTTCTGCCAGCCGTTTTCTGCAAAATTCAGCCATAAATGGCGATTTTATCTGTTTTTCTCACGATTACTGCCAAAATTGCCCTATTTCCAGTTGTGCATAAATCTGGACAGCATGCCCCGCGCACGGCGGACACCGCTTTTCTGCAGGCGGTATATGTAGGACGTGCTGAGATTCATCTGCTCGGCCACCTCGGAAACCTCATGGCACCTGACGTATATCTGCTCAAGCACCATCTGCTCCCTCTCCGGCAGCCGCCGCATGGCGGACTGCAGCTGGCTGGAAGCCTCCAGAAGCTCCACCTGCTCCGCAACCGCCGTACCGGTATCAGCCAGCAGTTCCAGCCGTGACATCTGTTCCTCACCTGCGCTCTCAAGGCAGGCCACATCCGCACGCCCTTCCTTTTTCAGAAAGCTGTACATGCGCCCCCTGATGCGGTAGGAAGCGAACAGGCTGAACGCCACACCGCGGTTATAATCAAAGCCCTCGACGGCCTCGATCAGTCCCACCGTCCCCTCCTGCAGTACATCCATCAGGTTGTCAAGGCCGCGAAAGGGAGCCGCCGCCTTGAACACCAGCGGCTGATAGGACTCAATCAGCCGCTTTCTGGCCGACTGGTCCCCGTCCTCCTTGTAGGCCCGCCACAAGTCCTGCTCCTCCTGGTACTCCAGCAGCTTTATCTTATTCAGTTCGGATAAATATCTGTCCAGCTGCACCGAAGCACCTCCTCAAAGCCGCCTAGAACGTAAACCTGGCCTCAACACCGGCATAGTAATCATTATCCTGATCCCGCTTGTAGGTAAGATTCACCTTGTCCGACAGCTCATAATCAATACCATAGCTATAGTCATTCGTGGTCATGCTCTGGGTATACTTGATCAGCGCCTTGTCAGAAATATTCTTACCCAATGTGATATTGTACACCTCATAATCATTATTGTCACGATTTTTTTCTGCACTGCTGCCATCCGTACTGCTGCCGAGGTTCTTACTGCCGTCAATGGTATCCCTCTCGATAGTCAGCACATCCAGATTCAGCACGTTGCGCATGGCGGCCTCCACCTCCGACAAAATCGTCATCTGCAGGCCTATATTCAGCATGGAGGCAAATTTACTGCCCTCGCTCCTGTCCGTGTTGTAGTAATCACTGCGCAGGGTCAGAAGCTGGATGATATCCGCCTCCGACATCTTCGGGTTGGACATGAGCCTGAACTTCATCTTGTTAATCAGGCCGTCCAGTGACAAAAAGACGCTGGTCCTGTTGATTTTGGTTCCCGCCCTCAGCACCAGCTTAGGCATCAGGGTACCGGCCTGCCCGAAGGTCATGGAGCCTTCATACACCTTGAAATTGGTTTTCAGGTAGCTGAGACTGCCCTTCTTCACATAGATGGAACCGGAGGTGACAGGCATCCATGTCGTGCCGCCAAAGTAAGCGCCGCCAGCCAGATGCAGATCGCCCAGCGACGGACTGAGGAAGCGGACATTCTTGCCCAGCTCCAGATTGAAGTCCATGCCTGCCAGCGGCATATCGTCCGAGGACTCCGGCAGCTCGCTCGGCAGGGAAATAAGCACATTCTCCAGGAACATGCGCCCCGATACCTTCGGGATGAATCTGCCTCTGCCATCCGGCAGGTCAAGAAACTCCTGCCGCACATTGACATTGGCCGTCACAGGCCCCCTGAATACAGGGCTGTCCACCTCCAGCCCGTCAAGGGCCAGATCAAAGCTGTAGTTATCAGGCATGTGCCCATCCAGATGCACAAAGCCCGTGGCGGCAAAACTGCCGCTGCCCATAGTGCCCCTGCACTGCTCAAGGGTGGCCAGGTTGCCGTTGAACACCAGCCGCATGTTGAAATCCGTCACCGGCTTGGCTACATCGCGAATCTTGAAGGCGCCCTCGGCAACATTCATCCTGCCGGTAACGTACGGCCGTGCCGCCGTTCCCTGCAGTCTCAGACGGCCGTCTGTCGGCCCGACAGCCCAGTCAATATAGTGCGACAGGGTAGGCAGCAGGCTCAAATCCGCATTTTCCAGCGCGAAGGTCACATCAAACTGATTGTTCTCCGTCGGCATGGTTTCACGCAGGGCGGCAAAAGGCACCTGCCCCGAAGCCGTCAGGGAATAGGTCCTGCTGTTGTAGCTCTTGCTGGCAGTCAGCCTCTGAATGTTCACCCTGTCACCGGCCAGCACCAGCTGTCCCTCAAGGCTGTCCAGCGTGGTGCTTTCCACCTGCAGATTCCTTATATCCACCGGGATATTGGCAAATGGCGCAGCGCAGGTGCCGGTCACATCAAACTCCGTATTCAGCGTGCCACCCACCTTTGTCCTGATGCCGACAGCCTCCGTAAAGGCACCGGCGTCCACCGACTTCAAAGCCGCATGGACATTGACATCGCCATCCAGATCTATAGTGCCGCGCAGGCTGAAACTGCCGGACGCACCCTCACGCCCGCTGAAATTATCCACAAAAATCTTCCTGTTGTCCAGCGAAGCATCCACCATCACATCATCCAGCACATAGCTCCCCAGAAAACCGTCCGTTACCACGGCATTGACCTTGACCTCCGGGCATGTCAGCGTACCGCCAATCAGGGCATTGCCGCTGATTGTGCCATTAATGCCGTTGTCGGGCAAGCCCACCGCTGAAACAATGCTGTGAATGTCGCCCTTGTCAACCACCAGACGCCCCCGCATCCGCTGATTGCTGATGTTGGCATTGCCGTTGAAGGTATAGGTGCCGTCCTTCTGCTGGCAGGTCATGTCCTTGAAGAACACGAACCCGTCGCTGTACTGGACAATGCCGCCCACGCCTGTTACCGCCTGTCCGTTGACAGCCAGATCCTGCGCCGACAGCCTCCCCTCAAACAGCGGATTGGCCACGGTGCCGGTCAGCTTGCCGCTGAACCTGGCCTTGCCCTGCAGCGGCATCGGCAGGTATTTATTGTACCGGCTCAGATCAATCTCATGCACCCTGGCATCCAGATTGATATTGGACGCAGGATCTATGGTGCCGTTGAAGTCCACATCCAGCCACGGCGTAAACACATGGAAATCCTGCAGAGTAACCATGCCATCCCTGACAAAATAGTCACCATCCATGCCATTGATAAAAATGCCGTTGTAGCTGCCCTGATAAAAATGGACATAGCCCGTTATATTTGGATTTTTCAACGTACCTGTAATGGTGATGACGTTATCCACATTGCCTGTGAGCTTCTGGTCAGGCGCCACGGCCTGCATGATATCCTCCATGCGGGCGCTGACCGTGTCCACGCGCATATTGATGCCCTTGTCACCCAGAAAGCCCAGCATGCCCTGGGCATACCACTTCGTTTTTTCGCCCTTTTCCATGACAAAATCATTTATCTTGACACCACGCAGGCTGCCTCCGGCAGAACCATGCAGGCGGTCAAAAGGCTGATGATAAATACTGCCGTCGCGGGCGGCATATCTGGCCCGCACCACAGGATTTTGGATATCCCCCTGCATCGTGCCCTTTATGTCAAGGAAGCCCGCAATAGGCGCCTCCGGCACCAATTTATCCAGCAGTGACATGTCGACATTATCGCCATAAAAGGACAAATCAACGCTCTGGTTCAAAACCACACTGCCCTCGATGCCGAAGCGTCCCCTGCCGGGCAGCAGGCAGCTCAGATAATCTATCGTCACCTTGTCACCCTGCTTGCCAACAGAGGCGGACAGCTCGCTGACAGTCAGGCCCTGATATTCCAGCGCACGCCCCTTGAGATTGCCAAACACCCTGATGCCGTCCAGCTGCTCCAGATTCCCGGCAAAGGACACATCACCCGAAATACTGCCCCCGGCAGATGTCAGGCCACTCAGCCCGCCGTCAGAAATGCTCCCACCGGCGGCATTATCCGCCAGCACCGCCAGCTGCCCCGCCTGCAGGCCCTGCAAGCCCGCCGCACCGGTAAAATCGTAGGTCTTGGCATCAAAGGTACCTGTCACGGAAAGCGTGCCGCCCGCCAGACCGGCCGAAGCATGATTGACAACGATCATGCTGTCACCATAGGAAACATCCGCTTTCAGCCCGCTGAATCCGATGCCCTGCACCCGCCCGGAGGCCACCTGCACATCTGCGTCCACGCGGGGGTCGGCCGCGGCGCCCGTAACATGCGCCGTAAATTTCACAGCCCCCTCATAGGGAATGTCCTTGAAAATCACCGTCGGCTCAAAGCCCTCCGAGCTGACAAGCATATCCAGCAACGGACTGCCGCTGTTCATGATTATCCTGCCATGGGCGGCTGCCTGCTGACCACAGGTTTCCGCACTGGCAAAAACGCGGGCCTCCTTCTCGTTAAAGGTGATGAGGGCCTGCGCCTTTTCCACCTTATTTTCACCCAGCAAAACAAAGCTGCCATCTGCCAGCTCAGCCTGTCCGCTGTAGTAAAGCTCCGTACCTGTGCGCTCCCCCGCAATCAGCAGGCGGGACAGCCGCCCGCTGATATCCCTTACCGTATCCTCCGGAATCGTACCGGCAGGAAGATACTGCACATAGTCCGCCAGCTCCGCATCCTGCAGGTCCAGCTGGAAGGTCTGCCGTGCGCCATTGTCCGTATCAACAGTGGCTGAAAGCTGCATGGACGCCCCCTGTTTCTCGCAGGCCGCCCGCAGGCTGACAGCCGGATAAGCGGCCATATCCACATAGCCGTTCACCTTTTCCAGCACAATATCCTGATTGTTATAACGGCTGCGCAGGGTGGAGTCCGCCACGTTTATTTTTGCCGTAAACCTTGTATCGCTTTGCTCATCACTGATAAGGTCCTCATAGTTCCACGAACCGTCATCGCGCTGCACAATCGTCACATCGGCACCGCTGATATCAATAGAGCTGATTCCCTCCGCCGCAGACTTTTCCAGCATGGCAAAAGGGCTGAGCCTGATAATAGCCTCATCCGCATGCGCCAGAAGCTGCTGCCGCTTGTCATAGACATCTATGCCATCCACCTGCAGCTCCCGCCAGGATTTTACCTGCACGGTTCCCAGGCTTATACGGGTATCCAGCGCCGCCGCAGCCATACTGCCGGCCTTTTCCGCCGCCAGGGACATAAACCACTGGGAGGACAGCCCCATAAAAATACACACAAAAACAAGGCAGAGGGCACCCAGTACCCCGCCTGCTATCTTCCAGCCTTTACGCGTCATCCTCTCATCTCCTCGGCATGCCTGTACAAAACCATAAATCCATAAATCCATTAGCCAACAACCGCTACGCAAATATATACAGTATATAATATATACTCCGGCTTCATAAGTAATTTACACAATTATATCACAAATATACATAGCATTTATGAAAAACAGATTAAAAAATTCAACGGTATGCAACATAATCATCACTAAGCTGTTTATGGCAAATTATTAGAGGCCACCCAGACAATAACATCTGAGTGACCTCTGCCCTACGTATTTTTTAGAAAAAGCTCCGGGTGCTTCACCAGCCAATTTGTCATACCAATCAGCATATTGCGCTCACCTTCATATTGCATATCACCATAAATCATATCAACATTCTCTGCGGATTCACCCAACTGCTGATGTATATTGTCATTATAATATCCTATGCAGTCTCTATTCATCCAGCTATATGGTGTCACAACATGATCTATAGTGTCAAACAAGGAGCTCTTAATGCTATAATATTCAAAGCCTTTAGGGGCTATCAGCTCAATCAGCGTAGGTAAAATATTCAGGTGTTCTCCCAAAGACGCATCACCAAACATTCCATTATGGAAATCAGGATGGTGCATGGAAAACGATGTTAAAATACGCTCTCTCAACAATGAGTCATTGCGCGGCAGAATCTCTTTATCAAACGGCGCCACTGCCGAAGCATGATCACCTGTCAAAACAAACAAGCTGTCCGGATAGGTATCGCGCATATCATGAACAAAATCTGCTACAGCCCGGTCAGCGTATAGTATTCCGGTAAACCTCCTCATATCCATGTCACCAGTTTTGAGCCTGCCCAACGGAAGCTGCACAGCTTCCTCTTCCCGAATGCCATATTCCTCATACGGTATGTTATATGGCCCATGATTAGACGTAGTGTATATAAAATGAAGCTCTGGCATTCCTGAAGCTTCCGCCCTGATTTTTTTTGCCAACTGATTCAAAAAAATATGATCATACACACCAAGCCAGGTCTGTGGCGAATCGGCAGGACAAAACTCCGGACCTCCTGCACACACATCAAAACCAACCGCAGGCAAGAAATGTACTAAGCTCCCCCAATTCAAGCCACCACCATACCAAAAATGCGTCTTGTACCCAAGTTTTTTTAATTGCCCGGCGAAATTCGTGGGAATGCCCGCCAGATTACAATTCCAAATATCAACATTTTCATTTAACTCTATATCACAATCATAAATACCCAATAAAAAACTGCTCAAAGATGTCTGGGATATCATTCCCCCCGGCTGAAAACTATTTAATACCACAGCTGTATTTTCCTGACGCAACTTTTTTGTGTATTTCACCACATTCAGCATATCATAGGATTTATCATATAACAGCTGGCAATGGCTTTCTTCCAGAATTACAAATATATGGCCAGGCTTTTTTATTCTTGCCCCTTCCGCCTTGTGCCTGCAAAGGTCTAATGGGTTTTCCCCTGTACTGCCCGTAAAGCCAGGGAGCATTTTCTGTATATCCTGCAATACACTCTTGTCGTCCTTTTTCATAAACTCCGGCACAGGATTTCGCCAAAGTATTTTCAAGGCCACTAAATCATCAACCGTTGCTTTGCCTAAAAATACATCATTTTTGACCTCCGGTGGAACCTCATCCCACTCAGGCTTCAATCTATGGCGAAAAGTACCTCCAAAATTAAACCAATAATACAGCGCTATAGAAAATAAAAAGACACAGGTATAAAAAACATACTGCAACAGATTATTTTCAAAAGTCACAAATGGCAGCAAGGAAAGCTCCTGTATCCAAAGGCCAAGACATGCAGTTAAAAATATATAAGGCAAAAAACTCAATAAAATTAACACGCCATGATTTTGATTGAAAAAAATATCCAGCAAATTCTTCTTATCCGCGTTTTTCCCCAACCAAATATTTCTGTTATAGATGTCGTGAAAATGATAAAAAAATAGCATTTTACCAATAAATGCTGCATAAAGGATAACTAAATACAGTTCAAACCACAATAGTCTTACAGACTTGCCTGCATCATACCATGCACTAAAAAACACTCCGGGTACGGTAGCCACAAGCAGACCAATCAAATAATATCGTGAATTTATATCCATCCCCCACCAAAAGCCATAAGTAAAACACTTTTTAAGTTTTCCCTTGTCCCACTCACTAAACTTACGTGGACCATTTATGTATATAAACAAAAATCGAAATACAGCACATATAACCGGTGGAACTATTGCTAGCCGCAAGTCTTGCTGCCACCCATACCAAAA
>NZ_JBJDWZ010000125.1:0-2007 GCF_051866355.1 Anaerovibrio sp.
CAATACCAGTAAGGGTGCGGATATAACCAATGTGGCGGAGGGTGCCATGCAGAGCCAGATGGAGCTTCTGACTACCATAAGGGAGCTGGCACTGAAATCTGCCAACGGCATATACAGTGATTCCGACAGGGCAATCATGCAAAAGGAGGTCAATCAGCGCCTGACGGAGATTGACGATATTGCCGCCTCTGCCAGCTATAACGGCAGGCCGCTTTTGAATCAGGCCGAGCTTGACCACGCGGACAGCAGGTTTATCCCCGGCTCCACCAGCTTCAATGTGGATGCTCCTGCACAGGATAACAGCATTTCCCTGATTTCTGAAACGCCAAATGCGTATGCAATCAAGGATCACATACCTTGCTACAGGCCGCCCACGTCATACCATGAGCTGACTGACGGACAAATGGTATACGATGCCAACAGCATAGTGTACAATAAAATTCAGCCTCCTGCCAGCCTGCCCGGCATCGGCAGCACTGTCTATGATGCAAACGGTGTCAGCTATACCGTCGTCGATGCCAGCAGCACGCCGGGCACCGGCTCACCTGTGCCTGCCATAGAGTATCCGGCCGGGCAGACGCCGCCGGCATATATACCGCTGGATATTACCACGTCCGGCACGCCGACTGTCCCTGCACCCGGCGCGGCAGGCTTCTGGCCGCATACCAAAAACTATCAGGCGCTGGGAACAGTAGGTGCAGGCGGCAGTGCTGCTGTAACTGCCGGTACTACGAAGATAACGCTTAGTGACAGGTATCCCGCTCAAGAATATACCTACGATGTACTTCCTGATGGAAAAATAGTGGGTACATATCCAAAGAGCGGCACAAATCCTGACAGGCAGATGTACAGCATCGACTTTAGCAGTGTTGCCAATATACCGGCTGATTTGGATCAGCAGGGATTTTCCGTAATGTGCGATGCCTGCGAACAATTTATTTCGGTTATGTTTGACGTAAATAAGGTGGCAGGTACAGGTGAACATTACATTGGCACAGATAGCACTTCAGAATGCTATATCATCGGGTTGCAGGGTGCAAGCACAGCTTCTGATGTTGTTGATGCGCTTTTGGATGGGCTGAATGCTGTCAAAGGTACAACGGGTGTAAATCCTGTTCAGCTTACCGCGCATCACAATGTCAGGCTGAATGTTTATACGGATGCCGGCGGGGAAAAGAAATGCTATATTGACAAAGAGAATAATGGCCTATTGATGTATAACGGCATAAAGGGCCAGCTGGAGGTTGTGCCGGACAGATATGACGTTACCAGCTACATGAGGCCGGGGAGCAATATTTACATTCAGGGAGATACTGCCGCCTCCGGCAATACGGCACTGAAGCTGCCGAACACGACCCTCGGCATGCTGTTCCCCGGTACCAGTGACTACTGGGCAGGGATTGAACCAACAGAGGCGGATTACCCGGAACCCTGGCCCAATGAATACGATGGCCTGACAGATGAGGAAAAGAAGCAGAAATTCCGCAGAGAGGTGTGGCCGTATCCGGAAGTTGCGGATAATGACCTGGGGACATGCATAAGCACTCAGGAAAAAGCACGGGATTTTCTGACGAACATCGACCAGGCACTGCGCTATCTTGAGAATGCCATCACCACCATGGGCGCACAGCATCAGCGGCTTTCCGTAATGAATGACAACATCGTCATCAGCCAGGAGAATACCACCGCCGCTGAAAGTACCATCCGCGATGCAGACATGGCAAAGGAAATGACCGCCTATGCCAGATACAGCATCCTGTCCCAGTCCTCGCAAGCGATGCTGGCGCAGGCTAACCAGTCCGGCTCCGGTGTGCTGAGCCTTTTGCAAGGCTGATGGATAGCAAATAGAGGATAAAAGGCACAAGTATAAGCCTCCGGACGTGATTTGCCGGATGAGCTGGCAACTATATCAAAACTACCATAATTATTCCAGCTAAAAAATCCTGTCTCAGATAATGCAATATCTGAAACAGGATTTTCTTACTTGCATGCGCTATATACCCTATA
>NZ_JBJDWZ010000126.1:0-11206 GCF_051866355.1 Anaerovibrio sp.
CCATCCATCTGAGCAGCACCAGTGATCATGTTCTTTACATAGTCAGCATGGCCCGGGCAGTCAACGTGAGCATAGTGACGGTTCTCAGTCTCATACTCTACATGAGCGGTGTTGATGGTAATACCACGCTCTCTCTCCTCTGGAGCCTTATCGATATCAGCATAGTCCTCAAACTGAGCCATGCCCTTCTCTGCCAGAACCTTGGTGATTGCTGCGGTCAGAGTAGTCTTGCCGTGGTCAACGTGACCGATAGTACCAATGTTTACATGTGGTTTAGTTCTTTCGAATGTCTGCTTTGCCATTTAGAATATTTCCTCCTTATTCACCTTTGTTTTTAGCAATGATGCCATCTGCAATGTTCTTTGGAACTTCCTCATAGTGGGAAACTTCCATGGAGTAGTTACCGCGGCCCTGGGTCTTGGAACGCAGGTCAGTGGAATAGCCGAACATGCCGGACAGCGGAACGAAAGCGTTGATTACCTGGGCACCGTTGCGGGCTTCCATACCATCGATACGGCCGCGACGGGAGTTCAGGTCACCAATTACATCGCCCATGTACTCCTCTGGAACGATAACTTCTACCTTTACGATTGGCTCCAGGATAACAGGGTTAGCCTTGAGTGCACCGTTCTTGAATGCCATGGAACCGGCAACCTTGAACGCAGCCTCGGAGGAGTCAACCTCATGATAAGAACCATCGAATACGATAGCCTTAACATCAACAACAGGATAGCCGGCGAGAATACCGCCTTCCATAGCCTGCTTAATACCTGCTTCGATAGGGTTGATGAATTCCTTCGGAATTGCACCACCAACAACCTGATTCTCAAAGCTGAAGCCCTCGCCAGGCTCCTGAGGGATGAGACGCAGCTTACAATGGCCATACTGACCATGACCACCGGACTGACGTACAAACTTGCCCTCGCACTCCACCTCGGAGCGGATGGTCTCGCGGTAAGCAACCTGAGGGTTACCTACAGCACAGTCAACCTTGAACTCGCGGAGCATACGGTCAACGATAATCTCCAGGTGAAGCTCACCCATGCCGGAGATAATGGTCTGGCCGGTTTCCTCATCAGTGCGTACACGGAAGGTAGGATCCTCCTCGGCCAGCTTCTGGAGGGCAACGCCCATCTTCTCCTGGTCGTTCTTGGTCTTCGGCTCTACAGCTACGGAAATAACAGGGTCCGGGAACTCCATAGACTCCAGAATGATTGGCTTGTTCTCATCGCACAGGGTATCACCAGTAGTAGTGTCCTTCAGGCCAACAGCAGCAGCGATGTCACCGCTATAAACGATGTCCAGCTCCTTACGGTTGTTGGCGTGCATCTGGAGAATACGGCCGATACGCTCCTTCTTGCCCTTAGTGGAGTTAAATACATAAGAGCCGGAAGAAAGGGTACCGGAATATACACGGAAGAATGCCAGCTTACCAACGAACGGATCAGCCATGATCTTGAATGCCAGGGCAGCGAATGGCTCGCTGTCGCTGGAAGGACGGTTGTCCTCCTCGCCAGTCTCAGGATTTACACCCTTGATTGGCGGAATGTCGGTAGGAGCAGGCATGAAATCTACGATAGCGTCCAGCATAGGCTGTACACCCTTGTTCCTGTAGGAAGTACCGCAGGTAACAGGAGTCATGGTGCAGGCGATAGTAGCCTTGCGGATGGCAGCCTTGATCTCTGCCTCAGTGATCTCCTCACCGCCCAGATACTTCTCCATGAGGCTGTCATCAACTTCTGCAACTGCCTCCAGGAGCTTCTCACGGTACTCCTCGGCAATCTCCTGCATATCATCAGGAATGGCAACCTCATCGGCTACCTTGCCCAGGTCATCCTCATACACGATGGCTTCCATCCTGATGAGGTCAACGATGCCCTGGAAGTCATCCTCTGCGCCGATTGGCAGCTGGATTGCAACTGCATTGGCGTTCAGACGCTCCTTCATCATCTTGATTACATTATAGAAATCTGCACCGGTAATATCCATCTTATTTACATAAGCCATACGCGGTACATTGTATTTCTCAGCCTGACGCCATACGGTCTCAGTCTGAGGCTCAACGCCGCCGCGGGCAGTCAGAACTGCTACGGCACCGTCCAATACTCTCAGAGAACGCTCAACCTCTACAGTGAAGTCAACGTGACCCGGGGTATCAATGATGTTGATGCGGTGGTTCTTCCAATGGCAGGTAGTAGCAGCGGAGGTAATGGTAATACCACGCTCCTGCTCCTGGGCCATCCAGTCCATGGTAGCTGCGCCTTCATGAACCTCACCGATTTTGTGATTGATACCAGTGTAGAAGAGGATACGCTCGGTAGTAGTAGTCTTACCGGCATCGATGTGAGCCATGATACCGATGTTACGAGTCTTTTCAAGGGAAAACTCTCTAGCCACTATTTATCGCTCCTTAATTACACAAACTATATTACCAACGATAATGAGCGAAAGCCTTGTTGGCCTCAGCCATCTTGTGAGTATCTTCCTTCTTCTTGATAGCTGCGCCGGTATTGTTAGCGGCATCCATCAGCTCGCCGGACAGTCTCTCATCCATGGTCTTCTCGCCACGCAGTCTTGCGTAGTTTACGATCCAGCGGATGCCCAGAGTCATGCGGCGGTCAGGGCGAACCTCAACAGGTACCTGGTAGTTGGCACCACCTACGCGGCGGGCACGAACCTCCAGTACAGGCATAACATTCTTCAATGCAGTCTCAAAAACCTCAAGAGGATCCTTGCCGGTCTTTGCACGGATAATATCGAATGCATCATATACAACTCGCTCAGCAACGCCCTTCTTACCAGAAAGCATTACCTTGTTGATGAACTTGGTGACGATCTTGGAGTGATAAACCGGATCCGGTAAAACGTCACGCTTAGGTACAGAACCTTTTCTTGGCATCTATTTTGCCTCCTTCCATAATCTTTCAGTCTTCACGCAGAATTATTTCTTCTGCTTAGCGCGCTTAGCACCGTACTTGGACCTACCCTGCTTGCGGTCCTGAACACCTGCGGTATCCAGGGAACCACGGATGATGTGGTAACGCACACCTGGTAAATCCTTTACACGTCCGCCTCTGATGAGAACTACGCTATGTTCCTGAAGATTATGGCCAATGCCAGGGATATATGCGGTTACTTCAATGCTATTAGTCAAACGAACACGGGCAACCTTACGGAGTGCGGAGTTTGGCTTCTTAGGAGTTGTAGTATAAACTCTCGTGCAAACGCCACGTTTCTGTGGGCAATTCTTTAATGCCGGTGCTGTGGATTTCTCCTGCATGCTCTCTCTGCTCTTGCGAACCAACTGGTTAATTGTAGGCATACATGCACCTCCTTCCTTCAAAATGAGTATTTAGTATTTATTAAAACTCACCGGCAATGCCGGCAGGTTTTTAACAACTATCAGATGTGCCTTATCTGAGGACAGCCACCGCGGCAGCCCCTACCTCTATGGAGCAGGCTTTGCCCAGCTCGCTCATGGTGTAGGCCGCTTCAATCGGGATGGCCTTTTCCGTGCAGAGGCCTTTCAGCGGGTCTATCACCCTGCCGTCTGCATCGGTGCCAAGGAATACGCACAACGCCTGGTTCTTGTTGATAGCTTTGGTCACCTGCTTGATGCCGATAACCCTTTCAGCCTTCTTTAACTTTTCCAGCGTCATGTCCTTCACTCCTTCGCCTGAAATTCCCCTATCCTCGGCGCATTAGTATAATAACACCCCCAAAAACCTTTGTCAACCCCTGCTAAATAAGGTTTTTGCTTGCACACGACGCCTCGTGTATCATAATATTATCCATGTGCGCAAATCTCTACCTTCTTTCCATCAGCAAAGGACAGTATGTTACAAATTTACAAAATCCGTCCCAAAAAGCCAAATACGCAAAAAACTGTAAACATGCCGCAAAGAAAAATTTTTTGTAAAATTTCTCAAAAACTTTCCTTATCTGCCAATATTTTACCAAAATAAAATGTACCTTTACCAAAAGCTCACAAAAACCTGACCATTTCCCTTCCCGCCCGCAAAAAAATATGGAATATACCGCAGTTGCAGGCATATCCCATATTAAACGCAGTACCAAAACTGTAAGTCCCCAGCTTTCTTCCTCCTGCTATTCCCTGGTGGAAGAAATCACCGACCGCATCTTGCTGATATTATCCCGGTATTTTTCCGGCTGTCCCATGGCTATCCCCGTATACAGCACATCGGTTATGGCCATGTGAATCAGCCTGGATGCCACGGACTCCGAGCGATAATGAACCTCCCTGCCCATGCCGGTCAGCACTATATCCCCCAGCTTGGCCAGATTGGACTGGGCATAACTGGTAATCACGATAACCTGCGCCCCGGATTTTTTTGCCACCTCCACCGTTTTCAGCAGATTCAATGTCGAACCGGAATGGGACACGGCTATCACCGCATCCTCGCCGGTCAGGAGGCTTGCCGATGTCAGCTGCTGGCTGACATCATCATATGCCTGCACCAGCATGCCAAACCGCAAAAATCTCGTCTCAATGTCGCGGCAGACCGTAGCCGAGTTGCCAAAGCCGTAGACGGCCACGCGCCTCGCCCTGCTCAGCACCGCAATCGCCCTGTCCACAGCATCGTAATCGAGGATTTTCAGCGTATCCTGCAGGCCCTCGGAAATGCTGCCGAACACCTTGCCCGCCACCTGTTCATAGGAATCGTCCTTCTGAATCTCCTGAAACCTGACATCACCGGCAGAAGACAGCTCTGCCGCCAGGGCAATCTTCAGCCCCTGCAGCCCGCTGAACCCCAGCTTCTTGCAAAATCTTGATATGGTAATCTCAGCGCTGTTTGTATTCCTTGCCAGCTCCGGTATGGTCTTGTCCATGATTTCATCCGCATGATTGGTAATATAATCAGCTATCCGCTGCTCCGATTTTGTCAAATCCTGATAAACGCTGCGCAAAATCGGCAGCTGTATCTTTGCCTCCGCCATCCTGATGCCCCCTATGAAAACTCTTTAAGACCATTATAGCAAAAACCGCCGAAAATATCAGGATAAAAAATCCTGCCTGCCGGTATAACGCCGGACAGACAGGATTAAAACTGCAGATACCACGCAGGATAAGTTATTTGGAATATGCAATATGGAGTGTATCTGCAGGGAGGACGCCAAACATGGCCAGGCTCCAATCAGAGCAGGGCATCAATCACCAGTACCCCGGCCAGTCCCATCACTGCAATAATGGTTTCCAGAGCGCACCAGGTGCGGATAGTTTCCTTGAAGGTCAGCCCGAAAAACTCCTTGAACAGCCAGAACCCGGGATCATTCGGCGGACTGAAAATCAAACTGCCTGCACCGGTAGCCAGCACCATCAGTTCCGGGCTGACACCGGTAGCGGCAACCACCGGCGCGGCAATACCACCGGCAGTAAGGGCCGCCACAGTAGCAGAACCGCAGGCGGTGCGGATAACAGCGGCTACGCTCCATGCCATCAAAAGAGGGGAAAGGTTGGAGCTGGCCGCAATCTCGCCAATATAGCGGCCAACACCGCTGTCAATTAAAATCTGCTTCAAGGCTCCGCCACCGCCCACAATAAGCAGAATCATGGCTATGCTGAGCACGGCGCTTTCCACAACCTTCATGATTTCAGGTATGGTTTTTCCCTGGGCGATACCAAAGGTATAGAAGGCAATTGCCACCGCCAGGGTAAGTGCCATGTCAGGAGAACCAAGGAAGGTAAGCACATGATACGCGGAGGACGCAGGGTCCATGGTCATTTTGGCAATGGCCGAAGCCGCCATCAGCACGACCGGCACCATAGCTGTGAAAACAGACACCCCGAAGCCCGGCATTTCCTCTTCCTTGAAAATTTTTGGATTGTGCATTCCCTCCGGGATGTTAGGACGGATTTTTTTAGCGGTACTGCAGAACACCGGCCCTGCCACGATGGCAGTTGGCACTGCAATCAAGCCACCATAAATCAGGGTTGTGCCAATATCAGCATTATAGATGATGGAAATCGCCGTAGGCCCCGGATGAGGCGGCAGGAAGCCATGAGTTACCGACAGGGCGGCCGCCATAGGAATACCTACCTCCAGCAAAGGAATTTCTGCAGAAACCGCAATGGTAAATACCAGCGGTATCAAAAGAATAAAGCCTATCTCATAGAACAGGGCAATGCCCACAATGAATCCCGTCAGGCATACTGCCCACTTGACATTCTTTCTGCCGAACACATTAATCAGGGTGGTGGCAATGCGCTGGGCACCACCGCTTTCGGCCATGAGCTTGCCCAGCATGGCGCCAAAGGACACCACGATAGCCAGTCCGCCCAGGGTTCCTCCCAGCCCCTTCTCAATGGTAGGAATAATCTGATTGATAGGCAGTCCCTCTGCAAATCCCACGCAGCCTGCCACCAGCAAAAGCGCCAGAAAGCTGTTCAGCTTCACCCTGACAATCAGGAAAAACAGCGCCAATATACCAATAGCCAAAATTACCAAAGGCATTTTAAATCCCCCTTATAAAAAATCCTTTATCTCAAGATACTTCCGCATACTGCTGCACACATCTGTGTATTTTTCATGCTTTCAGGTATTTTCATTGACCTCCATGAAACTGCCGCCAGGCCCCTCCTGTCAGTCAATCCCCGTGAAATTACCCGTTATAATGCTCCTGCCACTGGTGATGGAAAATGCCATCCCTGTCAGTGCGCCGGAAGGTATGCGCCCCGAAATAATCGCGCTGGGCCTGAATAACGTTGGCTCCCAGCTGACCGGCACGGAAGCTGTCAATGTACTGAACCCCGTTGGACAGAGCAGGCACAGGAATCCCCATGCTTACTGCCATGCCGACCACACGGCGCAGGCTGGCAAGATTTTCCTTGATTTTCCCAAGGAAAAATTCATCCAGCATCAAATTTGCCAGAGCTGGCTGACGCTTGTAGGCCTCGGTTATCTTGTTCAGGAAATCCGCCTGAATGATACAGCCTGCCCTGAAAATAGCGGCAATCCTGCCAAAATCCAGCTGCCAGCCGTAGGCATCTGCCGCCGAGCGATACAGGGCAAACCCCTGGGCATAGGCAGCAATCTTGCCCGCATAGAGGCTGCGGCGCACATCCTCCAGAAAATCCCCGTTCTGCTCCACACTGCACAGCGGAGCAGGCAGGCGCTCTCCCAGTGCCTTGCGCTCTTCCAGCAGATTGGACATGACACGGGCGTTGCATGCCGCTGTAATCATGGAGGTGTTCACGCCCTGCTGCATAGCCTGAATGCTGGTCCAGCGGCCGGTTCCCTTCTGTCCGGCGCTGTCGGCTATTTTGTCCACCAGCCATCCGTCCCCTATATCATCCTGCTCGGCAAAAATATCTGCCGTGATGCCAATCAGAAAGCTTTTCAGCTCGCCCTGATTCCAGGCATGAAAGGCTTCAGATATCTGCTGATTGTTCATCCCACCGGCGTATTTCATCAGAAGGGAGCTTTCCGCAATCAGCTGCATATCAGCATACTCAATGCCGTTATGCACCATCTTTACATAGTGCCCAGCCCCGTCACTGCCGATATAGGTGCAGCATGGCTCACCGTCCGCCTTTGCCGCAATGGCCTCGAACACAGGCCGCACGTATTCGTATGCCTCGCGATTGCCTCCCGGCATAATGCAGGGGCCCAGCCTGGCTCCCTTTTCACCGCCGGAAATTCCCACGCCAAAGTAGTGTACGCCGTACTTAGCGGCCAGCTCATGCCTGCGGCGGGTATCCTCAAAAAAAGAATTGCCGCCATCCATCACCATGTCCCCTGCCTCTAAAAGCGGCAGCAGCTTTTCCAGCATGGAATCCACAGGACTGCCTGCCATAATCATAAACATAATCATGCGTGGCTTCTCCAAGGCATCCACAAACTCCTGCAAATCATAAAATCCGTGCATGTGCTCATGGGGATGCTCCTTCATCACCTTTTCCGTCAAATCAGGCGTGTAGTTGTAGCAAGCAACATCGAAACCTTTATCAGCCATATTCAATGCCAGGTTGCTGCCCATAACAGCCATGCCGACCATACCGATATTCATACTGCCCATCTTTATCTCTCCTTATCATGACAAATCCAGTTTCTATAATTTCTTCTGAAATGCCGCAATATCTACAAATTCCTTCTGCAGATTCCAGTACAGCCGCTCATAAATCCCGTACAGCTCCTGATATGTCTGCACATTTTCCGTCACAGGACTGTACACCCTTCTCGGCTTTACCAGCTCTGCCGTATCATTGATGCTCTTTAACCTGCCGCTGGCTACGAAGCCCAGCACAACTGCACCAAAGGCCGCCCCTTCGCTGTTGTCCGGCAGGGTCAGCTTTTCATTCAGCACATCTGACAAAATCTGCAGCCACAGGCCGGATTTGGTAAAGCTGCCGCTGACGCGGATATCCTCGATGCGGCCAAATTCCTTCAACGCCTGCAATACAGCGTTCATGCTGTAGCAGATGCCCTCCATCGCCGCCCTTATCATATGGGAACGGCTGTGATTGAGGGAAAGCCCGAAGAACATCCCCCTAAGCTCCGAATTCCAGTAAGGAGCGCGCTCCCCTGTAAAGCACGGCAGCATAATCAGGCCTTCTGCCCCCGGTGCAACATGCGATGCCTTCATGGTCATCAGGTCGTAGCCATCCACATCAAGATGCTCAAGATGCGCACTGGTATAGTGGCATATCTTATCGCGCACCCAGCGGAGAATCATGCCGCCATTGTTGATGGCGCCGCCTGCCACCCACATGTTGTCCGTCAGGTTATAACACCAGGTACGCATCTTCGGGTCCGTCATTGGCTTCTCCGTCAGCATGCGCAGCGCGCCGCTGGTACCGATGGTGGCACTCAGCTGGCCGGGGTGCACCGCACCGATGCCCACGTTGACAAGCACGCCGTCCGTAGCGCCGATAACCACCGGCACACCGGCTGTCATGCCCATCCTTTCCGCAGCTCCGGCCGCCAGCCCGGCCATGTAGGTAGTGGAAACCACAGGCGGCATCTGGCTGCGGCTGAGGCCTGCATAGGATAAAATCTCCTCGTCCCAGTCCATAGCCTGCTCATTGTACATGCCGCTGGTGCTGGCCGTAGAGTGGTCGATTACCCACTCCCCCGTCAGCAGGCGGAAGATATAATCCTTCAACGACCCCACATAACGCATCTGGCTGAAAAGCTCCGGATGATTCTGCCGCAGCCAGATAACCTTTGCCAGCGGATAGCAGGCATGCACCGGACAACCGGTCTTTTCATAAAAATGCCTGCACATATCCATATCCTGCTTCATTTCCTTCACAATACCGGCACTGCGGCTGTCCGCCCAGGTCTGCATGTCCATCAGCGGCTCATAATGCTCATCCAGACCGGCAAAGCTGTGCATGACGGTACTGAGGGCTATCCCCTCCAAAGTGCAGTTCTTATACCGAAGCTCTGCCGCCGTTTCACTGATAACCCGCTCCACTGATTCCATTATCTGCAGCGGGTTTTCCTCCGCCCAATCAGGATGCAGGGTCAGCAGCGGATAAAACGCCTCCGCCGCACAGTATTTTTTGCCATGCATGTCATAGGCAATAGCCCGCACCCCTGTCGTCCCCAAATCAACGCCAATCCATACCTCCGGTTTGCCGGACATTAACTCTTGTACTTTCATTATCATCTTATCCCCTTTAAAATGATACTTCCTTTTCATCTATATGCACATAATACCACACCGCCACAATTTTTGCAACTTATTTTTCTATTTTCATGCCATGAAATGATAGTTTATTTTCATTTTTGCAATATCACTCCCTGCCCACTGCATTTTTATCTGCAAAAAAAGAATCCCCTGACATGTACAAACACGTACACATCAGGGGAAACCCGAATCTAAGCCAATCCTTATTTTATACCAGCTTGTTCTGCTTTATCTCTGCCGTTGGCTCTGCTTACTGCAGCAGGCCGCGCATGGTATCAGCCACGTTCTCCTTGGTGAAGCCGAACTTCTTGAAGAGGGTTGCGGCCGGTGCGGAGGCGCCAAAGCCCTTCATGCACACAGCGGCACCGTCAAGGCCGATGTACCTGCCCCAGCCAAAGTCAGAGCCTGCCTCAACAGCCACGCGGGCGCGCACAGCCTTCGGCAGTACCTGCTCCTTGTACTCATCGCTCTGCTGCTCGAACAGCTCCATGCAAGGCATGGACACAACCCGTACATCCTTGCCCTCCTGAGCCAGAATCTCCTTGGCGGCGATGGAAATCCCCACCTCGGAGCCGGTAGCGATGATGATTCCGTCCGGAACCTCCTTCGCCGCATCAGCGATTACATAGCCGCCCTTCAAAGCACCCTCCCTGCTGCTAGGAACGATGTCCAGATTCTGGCGGGTAAGCACCAGTGCAGTAGGGCTGTCAGTATCGGCCAGCGCAGTGTACCAGCCTGCCGCAGTTTCCACTGCATCAGCAGGACGGAATACCTGCATATTCGGCAGGGAGCGCAGCATAGCCAGCTGCTCAATCGGCTCATGGGTAGGGCCATCCTCGCCGACACCGATGGAGTCATGGGTCAGCACGTAGGTAACAGGCAGCTTCATGAGGGCGGCCAGACGCATCATAGGCTTGATGTAGTCAGAGAATACAAAGAAGGTAGCCACGTAGGCGGTCACGCCGCCGTGGAGTGCCATGCCGTTGCCGATAGCGCCCATAGCCAGCTCACGGACGCCAAAGTGCATGTTGCGGCCGCTTCTGCTCTCCTTGCTGAAAAACTCCTCGTCCTTCATCTCGGTCTTGTTGGAAGGAGCCAGGTCAGCACTGCCGCCCATGAGGCTTGGCACGATGTCCTTCAGCTTGTTGATGATATTGCCGGACAGGGCACGGCTGGCAGTCGGCTTTTCAGCCGGTGCCCAGAAGGATTCATCCTTCAGCACCGCCTTGACCGCATCCTTGTCGTAGAATTTGTCATGGAGAGCTGCTGCTGCCGGGAACTTCTCCCTCCACTCGGCAAACATGGCATTCCACTGATCCTCGGCCTCCTGCCCCTTGGCAGCCTTGGCCGCGTAATCAGCATAGACCTCATCAGACACGGTGAACGGCTCGCTGGTCCAGCCCAGATTCTCCTTGGCCGCCTGCAGGTTTTCCTCACCCAGCGGCTCGCCGTGGGCGCTGGCCTTGCCCTGCTTGGCAGGACAGCCATAGCCAATCTGGGTATGCACCGTAATAAAGGAAGGACGCTCCGTATCAGCCTTGGCCGCCTCAAT
>NZ_JBJDWZ010000127.1:0-1993 GCF_051866355.1 Anaerovibrio sp.
CTATCGTTGAACGGCAATGCGGATGCAGGGGCGGCATGTTGGTGCCGGGGCTGCCCTCGTCCACAGGGTAAATCTTGCCATCATGGGCACGGCAGGCTGCGGATGTGCGCCTGTCCAGCGTGGCCACGAACCTGTAATACTTCATGCCGGAATCCTTGATGCTGTCCAGGGCTGCCCTGTTCTGCACGTAATTCAGCTCGGTGCGTACCAGCCTCCTGGCATCGCTCATGCCAACGCCCATCTTCTGGGTGATTATTTTTGAAACGTTCTCCACGCTGGCGCCGCGATGCATGGCGGCGGTAATTTCTCTTTGCAATATTTCGGCTAATTTCTCCTGATTTGCCCATATCCGGGCGGAGTAGTTTTTGCCGCTCCAAGGGGCGCGGAGAACGTTTTCAAGCTTATTGCTTTCTACCTTGGCAGGCGTTGAGGCAAGGCCCCGCTTCCTGCCAATCTCGAACAGGTTGCGATAATAAAAATCCTTGTAGGCCGTAGGCAGGAACTTATCCATGCTCCTGCCGAATTTCTCGGCCAGCTTGGACAGCTCCACATAGGTTTCGGCCTTCAGCTTGTCCAGCCAGCTGATGCGTGACCGCATGGCCAGCGTATTCATCTCCCTCAGGAGCTTCTTATCGCCTGTAGCCTCAATCTGTTTCAGGTATTCCTGCATGTCCATGCGCCATACCCTGAACTCATCGCCCTGCAGCAGGCTGTAGGCTGCCGTCATGCTCATGCTGTTATCAATGGCGAAACGGGCATAGAGGTCATTGATGTCCTTTTCTATGTGCTTCAGGGCCTGGGCATAATAAGCAGCCAGCTCCCGCTCTATTTCCTTCTGGGAGCGCCTGAACCATTCCGCTTCAAGCTCCTCGTTGCGCTTCTGCCAATACAGTTCATCTTTTGTCAGTTTCGCCATATATCTCACCATCAAAATATTTGTGTTATAATTTCGTAGAAAGGAGGTGATATTATGGATGCGATAGGTTATTTTAGCGGCTACTGTCCGCAATTCAAAGAACGACGTTGCATTGAAATCGGATTTGCAGAGGTATCTCTGATAGGCTCCATGTCTCCGGAGTACAAGAAAATGAGTTTTCGCTGTCAGGATATAGATGCTTGTACGCAACTAGACAGTTATGGCCGTTGCCCTATTTACGTTAAGGCTCCACATCACCCTTAATCTATCTTTTGGAAAAAGTTCCTGAATTGCTGCTTTATACCATCATCAGCACCTTTCAGGAACTTTTTATATGGGAATTTACCAGGTGGCAACCATCCATAAACTGCCGGGGATAAATCCACCTCCGTAAATTCCGTAAGACGAATAGAAATGCCTGTAAAGTTTTTGCATTCATCTCCATCTTTTGCCCAGCGGTTATATTTGCAGAAGCGACAGCCGTCAAACGGGTTTTGATGCCCTCCATACAGTGCTCCCTGCAACATTCTCGCCAAGCAATGCGCCTCAGCCTCATTCAGTTTCATTTCCATTTCCACCGCCTCCATCAGCATTACCCTCAACGCTAAAGCCATAATCATCACCAGCAGACTGCTTTGCCAGTGCCTCCAGCTCCGCAGCCGGATCCGCCACAAAGGACAGCTGACTGAGCAGTGTCTTGTCGCTGACGATGCCCTTCAGCTGGCTCACCATCTGGGCCTGTGCCTGTGTATCGGCAGGAATATTTGCCGTAAAGGTAATATCCACATCGCGAAAATCAATCCCGGCACCGCCTTTTGTTCGGAGCATACCAGATATGAGCTCAATCCTGCGCTGCAATCCCTGCTTGAAGCCCCGCTCCTTGCGGCTCCTTACCTGTTCCAGGCCAATCAGCTTGTACTTAATGGCAACGCCGGAAGCGTTTCCGGCAAAGCTTTCATCGGTCATATCCGGGATATTGGAAAACTTGTGGATGTCGTTTTGCAGGCGCTTCTTGATGTTCTCAATGTAGGTGTCATTCAGGTTCTTTATCAGCCATTGGGCACCGCCGCCCTCATC
>NZ_JBJDWZ010000128.1:0-1982 GCF_051866355.1 Anaerovibrio sp.
TGTCAGCATACTGCCAGCATACGCCGCGCGATGCGGCATCTGCCTCATGGCAGATGGATTATCCCTGCACCTTGGCAAGACCGGCCTGCAGGCGGCGGAAGGATTCCTCCCTGCCCAGAATGTAAAGGATTTCTGTTACGCCGCCAGGGGTGACCTTCTGTCCGGACAGGGCGATACGCGCCGGCCACATGAAGGTGCCCATCTTGATGCCGGATTCGGCAACGCCCGGCTGCAGTACGGCATCAATGCCCTCCGGCGTCCAGTCCTGAACCTTTTCCAGAATGGAGATGACCGTTGGCAGGATTTCGGCCGCCTTCTCCGGCGTCACCTTGTTGCGCTTGTTGGTGAACAGGTCGGTGCCGTAGTCAGGCAGCTGGCTGAAGAAGCCTATCTGCCCGTCTACCTGATTGTAGCGGCTGACACGGGTGCGGAGCAGGCTGGCGAGGTAGAGCCATTTTTCCTCGCCGATGGCGTCAGGAAGCGCACCGGCAAAGGCCCTGGCACCGGCGGCAAAGTCAGCATCGCTCATAGCCTTGAAGTATTCGCCGTTTACCCAGTCCAGCTTGTTGTAGTCAAAAACTGCCGGGGATTTGCTGAGGCCGTCCAGGCTGAACCGGCCAATCAGCTCATCCATGGTGAAGATTTCCTGCTCGGATTTCGGGCTCCAGCCCAGAAGTGCCACGTAGTTGGTAATCGCCTCCGGCAGATAGCCCATATCCACCAGCTGGCTGAAACCGGTGGCGCCGTGGCGCTTGGACAGCTTGGAAACGGAGCCGTCCTCGTTCTTGCCCATGACAGGCGGCAGATGGATGAAGGCAGGCGGCTCCCAGCCCAGGAACTGATACAGCAGTACATGCTTCGGGGTGGAGGTGATGAACTCCGTGCCGCGGATAACATGGGTAATGCTCATGAGATGGTCGTCGATGACGTTGGCGAAATTGTAGGTAGGCATGCCGTCCTGCTTCAGGATGACCTGATCCTCAAGGGTCTCATTCTGGAAGCTGATATGGCCGTGTACGGCATCGTTGAAAGCGGTTTCGCCGGTCAGCGGCATTTTCTGGCGGATGATATACGGCCTGCCCTCGGCCAGATACTTGTCGAGGGTTTCCTGGGGCAGATCACGGCAGGCCCTGTTGTAGCCGCCAAAGGCTTTGGCTTCTCCTGCCTCCTGGGCCTCATGCTGTTCCTCGCTGGAATCGCCACAGAAACAGCGGTAGGCATGCCCTCTGGCAATCAGCTCCTCGGCGTATTTTTTGTAGATATCAAGACGCTGGCTTTGAATGTACGGGCCGCAGTCACCGCCGATGTCAGGCCCCTCGTTTGGAACGATGTGGGCGGCGGCAAGGGTGCTATTAATAAAATCTACGGCATCCGCTACAAAACGCTTCTGGTCAGTGTCCTCGATGCGCAGCAGGAAATCGCCGTCGTTTGCTCTGGCAAAAAGATAGGCGTACAGCGCGGTACGCAGGTTGCCGATGTGCATGTAGCCTGTCGGGCTGGGTGCAAATCGGGTACGGATACGGTCACTCATGTTGAAAGCTCTCCTTTATATATGATATGCAAATTAATTTTTCCTTCTCAAAGTGTAAACAAAATTGCAATTTGTGTCAAGGAATATAAGGAATTGGCGGTACTTCAACTGACCATAAAACTGGCTATATTTAAAATATCTATATTGGCTATTTTAGTTATAGCCAAATGCGTATATAATTACACTCGTTCAAGGCTGAAGGACAAACATAGAAAAACTATATGCGAACATTGCATGTAAAGTAAACATTGCATGTAAAGTAAAATATAGCAATGCATAAAGCGTGGCCGCTGGCATAATGATATGGCGGTGCAGAATATGATGAAGTGTAGCCGCTGGCAGAATGACATGCGGTGCAGGAATATGATGAAGTGCAGCCGCTGGCATAATGATATGGCGGTGCAGAATATGATGAAGGTGAGGATTTTATTATGAGCGAGCAGAAAACCGA
>NZ_JBJDWZ010000129.1:0-10973 GCF_051866355.1 Anaerovibrio sp.
GTGCCGGGCAGTGCCTTTGACCGTGCCGGGCACCGCATCGGCATGGGGGGCGGCTATTATGACCGCTTTCTGGGGCAGGCGGCTGGCGCCATAAAGGTGGCAGTGGCCTATGAGTGTCAGGTTTTTGATGCTTTTGCCGTGGATGTGTATGACCAGTCTATGGATTATATTTTTACGGAAAATACCGTATATGAGATATAATTTTATTTTATGATGAGAGGATTTGAAGTAGTTGAGGAAAGACAGTTTACTGAAACTTCTGGCGGCAGTGGTGGTTATCATTGCCGTGTTCTTCACCTTTGTGGAGCCTCTGGCCACCTCCATCCGTCAGGGTCTTGACCTGCAGGGTGGTACTCATGTGGTCCTTGAGGCGGAGGATACTCCGGAGGCCAAGGTGAATGAGGATGCCATGGAGCGCGTGGTGCGCATCATGGAGAAGCGTGTGAATGAGCTGGGACTGGCAGAGCCGATTGTCCAGCGTCAGGGTGACCGCCGCATTATCGTGGAGCTGCCGGGCATCAAGGATCCGGACAAGGCTATACAGGTAATTGGCAAGACGGCCATGCTGGAATTCAAGAATGAGGAGGGGGAAACCGTCCTCAATGGTACTGACCTGAAGGATGCCCGCGAGCAGACTGACCAGCAGGGCCAGAATGTGGTAGCACTGGAATTCAGCCCGGAGGGGGCGGAGAAATTTGCCGTGCTGACCAGCATGAACGTGGGCAGGACTATCGCCATCCTTCTGGACGGCGAGGTGCTGACTGCACCAAGGGTAAATGAGGCCATCACCGGCGGCAAGGCGGTAATCACCGGCAACAAGACGCTGGAGGAAGCCCACAATCTGGCTATTCTGCTCCGAAGCGGTTCCCTGCCGGTAAAGGTCAACATCATTGAAACCCGCACGGTGGGTCCTTCCTTGGGTCAGGATTCCAAGGACAAGTCCGTGTTTGCCTTTACTATCGGACTGGGAGCGGTGGTGCTGTTCATGGCACTCTTCTATCGTGTGTCCGGCATTGTGGCTGACATCAGCCTGATGGCCTATGTTATTATCCTGCTGTTTGCCCTGAAGCTCCTGGATGCTACGCTGACATTGCCGGGTGTGGCCGGTATTATCCTGTCCATCGGTATGGCGGTGGATGCCAACGTGCTGATTTTTGAGCATTTCAAGGAGGAATTCCTCAGCGGCAAGACCCTGCGGCTGTCCATGGATGCAGGTTTTTCCCGCGCCTTTACCACTATTTTTGACTCAAATATTACGACCATTATTGCTTCAGCCGTGCTGTTCTGCTTCGGTACAGGCAGTATCAGGGGCTTTGCCATTACCCTGGGCCTGGGTGTTGTTATCTCCATGTTTACGGCGATTACCCTGACGCAGTTCATGACGAAGAACCTGATCGCGGCCAATATTTTCAAGAATCCTTGGATTTATGGCATCAACAAGAAGCCTAAGACAGAGGGAGAGGTGAAGCAGTTTGGCTAAGATGAAGGTGCAGCAAAATCTGCCAAAAATTCGTTTTGATATAATGAAGTATTCCAAGCTCTGGTTTGCTATCTCCATCACGATTACTGTTTTGGGGCTGTTCTGCATGTTTACCAAGGGATTTAACTTTGGTATTGATTTTACCGGCGGTACTATCATAGACATGCGCTTTGAGCGTCAGGTTACGCTGACGGAAATCCGTGATGTGCTGAAGGAATACAATCTGGATAATGCTACCATCCAGCTTTCCGGTGAGGCCAGCAATGTGGAGGCATCCGAGGATGTCATGATTCGTACTGTTGACCTGGAGGAGAGCCAGCGCAAGGAGATTATGTCCAGCCTGAATGAAGAGGTGGGGCCGTATACCGTGCTGCGTGAGGAAAAGGTGGGCGCCACCATCGGCGGCGAGCTGATTACTGATGCGGTCATGGCTACGGTGATTTCATGGATTTTGATTATCCTGTATGTGTCCTACCGCTTTGAGTGGAGGTTTGGCGTTTCTGCCATTCTGGCCCTGATTCACGACATACTGATTGTGCTGACGATTTTCTCCTTTACCCAGAAGCAGGTTGACTCCAGCTTTGTGGCGGCCATCCTGACCATTGTGGGTTATTCCATCAACGACACCATCGTTATTTTTGACAGGATTCGCGAGAACCAGCGCCTGCATTTCAGGAAGGGCGGCGATTTGAACGAGCTGGCCAACCGCAGTATTTACCAGACCCTGACCCGTTCCCTGTACACCGTGTTCACGGTGCTGTTTACCACCTTTGCTCTGTATTTCTTTGGCGGCGATACCACCAAGGATTTCTCCTTTGCATTGCTGGTGGGCTTTTCCTGCGGCTCTTATTCTTCCATCTTTATTGCCAGCCCGCTGTGGGTGCTGATGCGGAAGAAGTTCCCGGTAAAGCATGTGTAAAAATGTGTCGGGATATATGTTGAGAGATTGATGTTTTTTATGCTCCGTGCGTGGGATTTTTCTCCTGCATGGAGCATATTTGTTTGTAAAATTTTATATATTTTGCTATAATGGTAAACAGGAATTTTTTCGATAGTTTAAGTAAGCTAATGCGTGATTTACCGGACAATTTTCGGATGTTTTGTTTTGTGTGTTGTATGATGTGTAAAGGCAGGCGGAGATTTCATGGATAAGGATTTGTTGCATAGGTTGCAGGAGGCCGCTCTGGTGAAGAACAATCAGCATACGGCGAAGATACAGCATCTGACGCCGCCGCCGATTCAGAAGCCATATCCTGACGGGGCACAGCTGCTGCCGCTGCCGGAGCCGGATTTTCTGGAGGATCATCAGGTGAGTTTTTTGGAGCTGATGGAGCTTCGTTCTACGGTGCGTGAGTACAGCGCGGCGTCACTGACCTTGAAGGAGCTCAGCTACCTTTTGTGGTGCACCCAGGGCATCAAAATGGTACTGCCGGCCGGTGCCACTAAGAGAACCGTGCCGTCGGCAGGAGCAAGGAATGCCTTTGAAACCTACCTGTACATTGATAAGGTGGAGGGCGTGGCGCCGGGACTGTACCGTTTTCTGGCTGTGGAGCATGCCCTTTTGCCTGTGAAGCTGGGTGAGGATGTAAAGGAATGGCTGGCACCCGGCTTTAATAAGCTCAATATGTACCGTGACAGCGCAGTTACCTTTATCTGGGCGGCGGTTCTTGAAAGGATGGAGTATTATTTCGGAGGACGGGCCTTGCAGTATCTGTATCTGGATGCAGGGCATGTGTGCCAGAATCTTTATCTGGCGGCGTATACCATTGATACCGGTGTGTGTGCTATAGGGCATTTTAACGATAACGAGCTGAATCAGCTGCTGGGCCTGGATGGTGAGTCCGAGTTTGCGGTGTATGCGGCTCATGCCGGCAAGGTAAGATAGAAAAGGGGAATTGCTATGGGGGAAGAATACAAGGTATCCATATTTGCGCCAATGACGGGGCAGGTGGTGGATCTGGGCAAGGTGCCTGACCCGATTTATGCCGACCGCATGCTGGGGGACGGGGTAGCCATAGTGCCCGAGGATGGGACTATGTTCAGTCCTATATCCGGGTACATCAATGTGATTGCAGAGGACAAGCATGCCTTCGGGTTTACCTCGGACGAGGGGCTGGAAGTGCTGGTGCATTTTGGCGTCAACAGCAAGCTGATGCCTGACTGCTGTGCGGTGCACACGACCGTTAACAGCAGGGTTCAGGCCGGAGATATGATTGCTGAGTTTGACCTGGAAAAGATAAAGGCTATGGGCGTGGATACCATTACGCCTGTTATTATTTGCGGCGGCCTTGAGGGGAAGGTCATCAGGCCGGCTACGGGGCATGCCCAGGCCGGTTCCGGGGCGGTTATTACCGTGGTGGACGCGGAACAGGCGTCACAGCAGGCACCGGAGGCGAAGGACGCGGCAAGTGCTGCCGGGGCGAAACAGAGTGCATGGCAGGAGAAGGCGGAGAAGCGTCCGGCCGGGCGTCAGGAATCGGAGGCGTTGGAGTTCCTGCGCGACAGGAAAAACTGGCCTGCACTCATCGGCGGCTTTGTGGGGCTGACCGTGGCGCTGGTCATAGTCTTTGTGGGAGTTGCCATGCTTATCGGACATTGAGGTGTGTAATCTATAAATGGAACTGGCAGATGATATAGAGAGCTTGAAGGGCGTGGGGCCAAAGAAGGCTCAGCAGCTGCACGGGCTGGGGATTTTCCGCCTGTTTGACCTGCTGACGCATTTTCCGAGAGCCTATGAGGATCAGAGCAGGATTACGCCCATAGGACAGCTGCAGGCCGGCGAGGATGCGGTTGTGACGGGAGTGATTGCCGGCGTGCAGGAGAAGCGTGCCGGACGCCGCGGCATGCTGATTTTGACAGCGCTGGTATCCGATGGGACAGGCTTTCTGCAGCTTACGTGGTTCAACCAGAAATTTTTAAAGCAGAAATTAAAGACCGGCAGACGTGTTTTTGCTGCTGGCAGGACGGCCTATGCCTACGGCGGGCAGGGGCAGCTTGCCATGAACCGGATAACCTCCTTTGAAATCATTGATGATGATGAGGCGGCTCCGGAGGCAAAATGCGGGATTCTGCCGGTTTATTCTGCTGCGGAAAATATCAGGCAGGGATTTTTGCGCTCCCTGACGGAACAGCTGCTCAGGCTGGCTGATGAGGGCAGGCTGGAAGTGCCGGAGGTCATGCCGGAGAGCCTGCGGAGGCAGTACGGGCTCCTGCCGCGGCTGCAGGCCCTTCGGAGCATCCATTATCCCGAAAGCCTGCAGCTGGCCGATGAGGCGCGGTACAGCCTTGCCTTTGAGGAGCTGTACCTGATTCAGTACGGCCTGCTGCTGCTGAAAAAAAGGACGCAGGAGCAGCGGCAGGGCATAGGCTTTGGCGTTAATGGCAGGCTGACGGAGCAGGCATTGTCCGGCCTGCCCTTCCGGCTTACCGGGGATCAGCAGAAGGTGTGGCGGGATATCTGCCGGGATATGGAGCGCGCCGTGCCTATGCGGCGGCTGGTGCAGGGTGATGTGGGCTCCGGCAAGACCGTAATAGCTATGCTGGCACTGGTCAAGGCGGTGGAAAGCGGTTTTCAGGGGGCGCTGATGGCTCCTACGGAGATTTTGGCACGGCAGCATTTTGAGAGCTTCTGTGGTTTTCTGGCGCCTCTGGGGATACGGGTTGACCTGCTGTCCGGACGGCTGACAAAAAAGCAGAAGCAGGAGCTGTATGACAGGCTGGCCGCTCACGAGGTAGATATTGTCATCGGTACTCATGCCCTGATTCAGCAGGAGGTGGCCTTTGCCAACCTGGGGCTGGTGGTGACGGATGAGCAGCATCGCTTCGGCATCAGCCAGCGGGCGGTGCTGGAGAGGAAGGGCAGGCTGGTGCCGGATGTGCTGGTCATGACGGCGACGCCTATTCCCCGCACCCTTACCCTGACCGTGTACGGTGATCTGGAAGTGTCTACGATACGCCAGCTGCCGCCGGGCAGGAGGCCTGTCAGGACGTTTGTCAGGGGCAGGGAGCGTCGGGAGCTGATTTATAAATTCGTGCTGGAGGAAATCAAAAAGGGCAGGCAGGCCTATGTAGTGTGCCCGTTGATTGAAATGAATGGCGATTCGGGGCTGACCTCGGCACAGGAGGTTTATGATGAGCTGACCGGCGGCATTTTTTACGGCATTCACTGCGGCCTTGTTCATGGCAGGCTGAAGCAGAAGGAAAAGGAAGAGCTGATGCAGCGGTTCTATGAGGGGGAAGTCAGGCTGCTGGTGGCAACTACCGTCATTGAGGTAGGCGTCAACGTGCCCAATGCCAGTATTATGGTGGTGGAAAATGCCCAGCGGTTCGGGCTGGCCCAGCTGCATCAGCTCAGGGGGCGCGTCGGGCGCGGCGAATATGCTTCGTACTGCATTTTTGTGGCAGAGGAAAGCACGGAGACAGCACGCAAGCGGATGGCGGTACTGGAAAGCACTGCGGATGGCTTTGTCCTGGCCGAGGAAGATTTGAAGCTGAGAGGGCCGGGGCAGTTTTTTGGCTCCATGCAGCACGGCCTGCCTGATTTGAAGATTGCCGATGTGGGGCAGGACATCGATATCCTGCTCAAAGCCCGCCGGGCCGCAATGGAGGCCGTGGAAAGCGGGGAAGGCATGGCGGAGGTGCTGGCCGCCCTGCAGCTGCAGTACCGGGAGCAGTTTTTCAACATCACGGAAAATTAAGCGGGTTTGCTACTTCACTTTGCCAAAGCAGTGTGCTATAATAGGCGAGGGACATTTTCGTATTGTAAAGCATGAAAGTAATTTTAGGAGCTGTTGCTTTGGGAAAGGGCAGCTTTGGAGCTTCGCGCTTTCAGGAGCCGGTATTTTTGGAAAGCCGGTATGTTCAGGAACTTGCAGGGACTTTATTTTTAGGTGGTGTTGAGAGTGGTAAACCCAAAGCTGAAGGATGAGCTGAATGATCAGCTGTGCAGTGCTGTTTTGAAGCTGCAGACCGTAGAGGAATGTTATCAGTTTTTTGAGGATATATGTACAATCAGTGAGCTGAAGGCCATGTCGCAGCGGCTGGAGGTGGCCAAGATGCTGCAGAAGCGGCATACCTATGACGAGATTGTGAGCCGCACCGGAGCCAGCACGGCTACGATCAGCCGCGTCAAGCGCTGTCTGAACTATGGGGCGGATGGCTACAATCTTGTTTTTGAGCGTTTGAAGCAGGATGAGGAACAGAACCAGGTAGAGTGATTTTAGGGGAGATTTTTCGATAATGAGCAACAAGGATTTAGTTTTGGAGATTCCGTATGGTACCCGTGATTTTCTGCCGCAGGAGGCGGCCGAGAAGAGGGCGATAGAGGCGCGGATTGCCAGACAGTTCAAGCTGTGGGGATATGACGAGGTGGTTACGCCGACGATTGAGTTTTTGGATACGCTGACCATGGGAAATGGCAGCAATCTGGAACCGCAGATGTTCAAGCTGTTTGATAAGCAGAACCGCACCATGGCCCTGCGGCATGAGATGACTACGCCGATTGCCAGGGTGGTGGCAAGCCGTCTGGGTGAGGAATGGCTGCCGCACAAGCTGTCCTATATCAGCAGTGTCTTCCGCTATGAAAAGACCCAGACCGGCCGCCAGTGCGAGTTTCATCAGGCCGGTGTGGAGCTGATTGGCAGCTCCAAGGCTACCGCGGATGCAGAGATGATTGCTCTGGCCGTGTCCATTATGAAGGAAGCCGGGCTGAAGGATTTTCAGATTTGCCTGGGACAGGTTGAGTTTATCAATGGACTTATGCAGCAGTGCTGTATTTTCCCGAAGCAGCAGCAGGAGATAAAGGATGCCATCGAGCGGCGTGATCTGGTGGCGCTGGGGGAGATTGTGGATGCTACGGAGCTGCCTGAAGCGGCCAAGGATATGGTGAAGCAGCTGCCGCTTTTGCACGGGGGACGCCAGGTGCTGAAAAAGGCCTACAACATGGCGATGAATGAGCAGTCCCGCCGGGCGCTGGATAATCTCACCGAGATTTATGAGCTGCTGGATGCCTATGGCGTGGCGGAATATGTGACCTTTGATCTGGGCGTTATCCGTGATTTCAGCTATTATACCGGCATGGTGTTTGAGGCTTATACGCCGGGGCTGGGATTCCCGCTGTGCGGCGGCGGCCGTTATGACCACATGCTGACGGATTTTGGCAGGGCACTGCCTGCTACCGGCTTTGCCGTGGGCATTGAGCGCATCCTGCTGGCACTGGAGCGCGAAGGACTGGCCAAGCCGGAGACCGAAAAGGACGTCTATGTGGCTTATGCGCCAGGACTGCAGTGCGAGGCCATCCGTCAGGTTCAGGCATTCAGGGCGGAAGGCAGGACCTGCGAGCTGGCTATGGCGGCCTGTCTTGAGCAGGAGGCGGAGGCCTACAGAAAGGAAAAAGGCTACAAGGAGCTGGTATTTATCAAGCAGGCCTGATTTGTAACGGGGCTTGTCGTATGATACGGCCGCAGTGACAGAGGGTGGCTGTGTCATTTGCAGGTGAGGCCTGTGCCTGTAGCGGCAGACGGTTATGTTCTTTGCAGGGGTCGAGTTTGGAAGTGATGGCTGTGCTTTACCGTGTAAAACAATTTTTCCGGGGCATTTTTGCCAGCGATCTCAGCGACGATGAAGTTGATTTTGTTAAAACAAATCTGACAGAGGCGGCGCAGGAGCTTTTTTTCCAGATGAACAGGGCGGATATGCGCCATACGATGAATGTGCTGAAAACGGCGCTGGAGATTTTTGACGGCAGCTTTCGGGAGCAGGATTTTCCCTATCTGTACAAGCAGGATGCGGGAGAATTGCGACAGCTTCTGGTGCGGTGCTGTCTTCTGCATGATGTGGGCAGGGGCAGATGCATGGGGCCGGTCAGAAAGGCGCTGGCAGTGCTTCTTGACAAGGTTTTTCCCATCTGGTCAAGGCGTTATGGCAGGTGCGATTCCAGGAGCCTTGTGCGCGGAACGCTGTACCGGTATTATCATCATGGTGAGCTGGGCGGCGAGCTGCTGCGGGGAATCGGCATGAATACGGAGGCCGCTATTGTATCCCTGCACCACAAGAAAGGGCTGGGTAGTATGCTGCCGGAGAACAGGCGGATTCTGGCTATTTTGAAAAAAGCTGACAGCTTAAATTGAAGTTAAATTTTAATTTTGAGAAGGTTAAATTAAATTTTAAATGGCATTTAGCAGGATTTTTCAAATTGATATCGAATTAGAAAAGAGGGAGATGGCTCGGAGGAGATATGGAAATTGACAGGAAAGAGGCAGATATGAATGCGGTATGAGGCAGTAATATTTGATTTAGATGGGACCCTTATTAATTCGATTGATGATTTGGCAGACAGCTGTAATGAAATGCTGGTGGCATACGATTTTCCTACGCATGATGTGGAAGCATACAAGTATTTTGTGGGCAACGGCGTAGGCAAGCTGGTGGAGCGGGCTTTGCCGGAAGATAAAGCGGCAGACAAGGCCTTTTATGAGAAAGCACTGGCCAAGTTTCGTGAGATTTACAATGGCAAGGTTTTAAACAAGACCCGTGCCTACAGCGGTATTCGCGATACACTGGCGAAGCTCATGGAGAAGGAGATTCCCATGGCTGTGTGCACCAATAAGCCAATGGAGGCGGCCAAGACCATTATCAATATCCTGTTTGAGCCGGGAACCTTCAAGATGGTAATCGGCGACAGGCCCGGCTACCCTAGAAAGCCTGATCCGACCACTGTGCTGGAGATTACGAAAAAGCTGGGGGTAACGCCGGACAGGGTTGCTTATCTGGGCGATAGCGGCGTGGATATGCAGACTGCGGTCAATGCCGGTTTCCTGCCTGTGGGAGTGCTGTGGGGCTTCCGCAAGAAGGAAGAGCTGCTGGAAAACGGGGCGAAGCTGCTGCTGGAAAAACCGACGGATTTGCTCTTTAATGTACAGTTCAAAAAATAATATGTGACTGTCGTATACGATGTTGTTGCGTGCGTTGGGCGTATTGCATGTATTATGCGTGCTGAGTGTATCGTGCATCATGTTGTGTGTATTGCGTGCGTTATGTGTATCTTGCGCATTATATGTATGATGCACGTTGTACATATTGCGTTTGCTATGCGACGGTGTGTTTATGGGCGGTGTCATTGCAGGACTTTGGCTGTTGCGGTTTCTTGCGGTGATGCTGCTTTTTGTTTATACTAATGGTGTGTTTATGTGCGTATTGCATTTGTTATATATGGAGGAGAGAAAATGGCGAAGGTCCCTGTGGAGATAAGCAAGGAGTACGATATAAGGATAAGCAGCCTGGGCAGCAGTGGCGAGGGCGTAGGGCGCATGGAAGGCTTCACGGTGTTTGTGCAGGGGGCATTGCCGGGAGAGCTGGTAAAGGTGCGGATTGACGAGGTGAAAAAGAGCTATGCTTCGGGCAGGCTTTTGAAGGTGCTGGAGGCCAGTCCTGACCGGGTGGAACCGAAGTGCCCTATTTACAGGGAATGCGGCGGCTGTCAGCTGCAGCATCTCAGCTATGAGGGGCAGCTGAAGGTAAAGCGACAGCAGGTAAAGGATGCCATGGAGCGCATCGGGCATCAGAAGGATTTGCCGGTACTGCCTGTGCTGGGAGCGGAAAATCCGTGGAATTACCGCAACAAGGTGGCATTCCCTGTAGGCAGGGAAAAGGGGCGGACGATTATTGGCTGTTTTGCCCAGGGAACCCATAAAATTATTGATGCTTCCAACTGTCTTATTCAGGATGAGCTGAACAATGAGGCGATTAATGCTGTCCGGGAAGTGGTGGAAAAGCTGGGCATACCTGTCTATGATGAGGACAGGCATACAGGCGTCATGCGCCATGTGGTGGCAAGGACGGGCATCAATGGACAGCTGATGGTGGTGCTGGTGACAGCAGTCAAGGAGCTGCGCCGGGAAAAGGAAATCGTGAAAATGCTCCGTAGCCGCCTGCCGAAAATGGTGAGCCTGCAGCAGAATATCCAGACATATAGAAATAATGTCATTCTGGGCAGGGAAACAAGGCTGTTGTGGGGTAAGCCTACCATCAAGGCAAGGCTGGGCAAATTCGTGTTCAACGTGTCTGCCCGTTCCTTCTTTCAGGTTAATACGAAGCAGGCAGAGGTGCTGTATGATAAGGCATTGGAGTTCGCTCAGCTGACCGGTAAGGAGACTGTCATTGATGCTTACTGCGGTACGGGAACCATCAGCCTGTATTTGGCGCAGAAGGCGAGGAAGGTCTATGGCGTGGAGATTGTCAGCCCGGCGATAAAGGATGCAGAAAAGAATGCGCGGGAAAACAATGTCCGCAATGCGGAGTTTATTGTGGGTGACTGCACTAAGGTAATGCCGCGGCTATACAAGCAGGGCGTGCGCCCTGATGTGGTGGTGGTGGACCCGCCAAGGGCCGGCTGTACCGAGCAGGTGCTGGAAACCTTTGCCAACATGCAGCCACAGAGGATTGTCTATGTGTCCTGCAACCCTGCCACTTTGGCACGGGATATTGAGATTTTGGA
>NZ_JBJDWZ010000130.1:0-10927 GCF_051866355.1 Anaerovibrio sp.
GTGTTTTCTATGGGGTAGCTGTCCCTGCTCATCCCATTTTTAATCTGAACAGAGTCCACGAACTAAAAAATAAATCTATTCTTTAATATCACCAAAGTATCATACAAGCACTACGATAAACTGAAATCTACCTCAACATTCTTTGAAACCCTGTGCCGAAATATAATCATAAACCACGCCGTACTGCAACCAGTAATCCACGCACTTAATAATCACATTCATCATGTTGTGGGTACTCATGGCAAAATTGCTGATGTCGCAAATCAGCTTTACCTCCCCGCGCTTTACATGCTGGAACTGAACCGTAACGCTGTACCGGTTGATGGACAAATGGTACACATTGTCAGTGGCCTTCTCTGCCAGCACAAACTTGGTCGGATTATCAGGGTCAGGCTGCATAAAGCCAAACTCCTTCAAACGCTCTATCAGCTGCGGCTTGGTGGTCTTGTGAAATTCCTCGTTCACCTTGTCACGCTCACGTTCCAATTCCTCAAACAAAGGGAAGCTTCTCATAATCATACACTCCTTTTTATAACAGAAAAAGACATGCACCCGAAGCGGCTATGCCTCGTTGCATGTCTTGTATAGATTCTATAACTTTAGCTGGAAAATGTCAAGCTGTACTTATGTGCTTATGAATCTGCACATTTTACACACTTTGCATATCCTGCATACTCTGCATGATGCGCACCATCAGCACGCCTTGCACATGCGGCCCCTGCACGCTTATACTTCCTTCTTGTCCACAGGAACAGCATGCAGCTCCAAATCAGGATTGTTGTCCGTAATCCAGCCCAGCGCCCATTCATTGCTCACCAGCAGTACAGGATTGCCGCGGCGGTCATAGACAAACATGCCCCTGTCAGCGCCGCGCAGGCTGGCAGGCGTAACCTCCCGTCCGTCGGCATAGGTCATCCAGCGGGCCACCTCATAAGGCTGCATGGTCATGACGATATCCACGCCGTACTCATTTTTCAGCCTGTATTCCAGCACCTCAAACTGCAAAGTACCTACCGTGCCCACAATATAGGACTCCGTACCGGCACCTGCCTGCTGGAACAGCTGAATGGCCCCCTCCTGGGTAAGCTGTTCCACGCCCTTGACGAACTGCTTCCTTTTCATGGTGTCCTTTGCCTGCACGCGGGCAAACTTCTCCGGCGGGAACACCGGGAAATCCTCATAGCTGAATTTGTGGGCGGTGTCGCACAGGGTATCGCCAATGCCAAAGATGCCCGGGTCGAAAAGCCCTACGATGTCCCCCGGATAGGCCTCGTCAACAATCTGCCTGTCCTGCGCCAAAAACTGCTGCGGCTGTGCCAGCTTGATAGGCTTGCCGCTACGGCTGTGGTACACGCTCATGCCCCGCTCAAATTTGCCGGAACAGATGCGGATAAAGGCAAGGCGGTCACGATGGGCAGGGTTCATATTGGCCTGTATCTTGAACACAAAGGCGGAAAATTTATCATCGTCCGGCTTGATAAGCCCATCGGTGGAATTCCTGCCCATCGGCTCAGGCGCCAGCTTCAAATACTCTTCCAGAAAATTCTGCACGCCGAAGTTGGTCATGGCCGAACCAAAGAACATAGGGGTAAGCTCACCCCGCGCCACCTTCTCAATGTCAAATTCCTCACCGGCCGTATCAAGGAGGTCAATATCATCCACCAGCGTCTGATGCGCTTCCTCTCCCAGCATGTCCACGAATTCCTTGTCATCGAGGGAGCCTGTCACAGAAGCCCTGGCATTCTGGCCGTGGGAAGTATCATCATCAAAAAGCTCTATCTGCTTTTTCTGCCTGTCATACACGCCAAAGTAATTGCCGTCCGTGCCAATCGGCCAGTTCATAGGATAAGAGCGGATGCCCAGCACGTTCTCCAGCTCATCCATCAAATCCAGCGGTGCCTTGCCGAAGCGGTCCAGCTTGTTGACAAAGGTGAAGATAGGGATACCGCGCTGTTTGCAGACCTTGAACAGCTTCTTGGTCTGCGCCTCCACGCCCTTTGCCACATCGATAATCATTACGGCGCTGTCCACCGCCATCAGCGTGCGGTAGGTATCCTCCGAGAAATCCTGATGTCCCGGAGTATCAAGGATATTGATGCAATACCCGTTGTAATTGAACTGCAGAACAGACGAGGTAACGGAAATACCGCGCTGTTTTTCTATCTCCATCCAGTCGGACACAGCGTGGTGCTGGGTCTTTCTCGACTTGATGGAACCGGCAAGATGGATGGCGCCGCCGTACAGCAGCAGCTTCTCCGTCAGGGTTGTTTTACCTGCATCCGGATGGGAAATAATCGCAAAGGTGCGACGCTTCCGGATTTCTTCTTTTAAATCAGCCAAAATCCTTCCTCCTGAAAAATTATTTAACTTCTTACATATACCACAAAAATCCTGTCCTGACAAGAAAAAAATCGCCGTTCCCGCCCTGTCCGCAAAATATCCCGTGAGCCGCGAGTACGCCCGCGCCAAATCCCCTGCCCGCTCCACGCAAAAAGCGGCGTGGCAGGGCCGGAAACGGAGTGATATCCGCACCGGCGCCGCCGCGCCGCCATGCAGGGCACAGCCTGCAGTACCTTACAGCTTGTTCATACAAGGCACAGCCACAGCACCTTACAGCTTATTTTTCAGGTTATCCAGATTGCCTATAACAGTGGAGGAAAGCGCTGACAGCTCTTCCATCAGATCATCCAGCTGACGCTGTTTCTTCGCATGGTAGGCATCAATGGCCTCCGCACAGCAGGAATGGAATCTGGCATGCTCGTTTTCCAGCTTCTGGAACTCAGGCAGATTGCCGAACAGCTCCTTGCCCTTGGAGGCATACCATTTGCCCAGGCGGCACTTGGTATGGTCGCGGACGTTGGCGGCATCAAGGTCTATGTTGCCCCACAGCATCTGGCTGAGGCGGGCCCGCCACAGAAGATGATCCGTCTTGGCCAGCTCCACATTTTCCTTGTCGGAAATATCCAAATCCAGCTCTGCCAGAGCGGTGCGCATCTGGCTGGAAGTCTTCAATGCCTCATACACGAAACGGTTGCAGTTCCGCGTGGAATCATTCTGCCTGTGCACATCGTCCATGGTGGTGCGCAGGGAAGCAGTCATTTCCTCAAAGGCCGCAGACTGTTCCTCGGCCAGCGGCGCCAGAATATTGACAGCATTGTCAATGCCGTCAAACACGCCTGTCAGCTTCTGGGTATGGGAGGTCGCTTCCTTGACAGCCGCAGTGTTGTTCTTGAAAGCGGAATCCATCTGGGTAAACTCATCGGTAATATCCTTGGAGGTTCCCTTGATGCTGGACAAATGCTCGTTGATTTCGCTTACGGACAGCTTGGACTGCTCGGCCAGCTTCCTTACTTCCTCGGCAACCACCGCAAAGCCCCTGCCATGCTCACCGGCACGGGCCGCCTCGATGGAGGCGTTCAGGGCCAGCAGATTGGTCTGGTCGGCAATGCCCCGCACCGTTTCCACCAGATTGTTGATATTGCCGGTATCCTTCTGCAGCTGGAGCACACTGCCGTGCATGCTCTGCAGGCTTTCCTCCGCTGCCGCAGTTTCCCTCGAAACAGTATCTATACTGCTCTCGGTGTTGCGCATGGCTTCCATGCCCTTGCGGGTCTGGTCAGAAGTCTCCGTGGCGGTTCCCGCCAATCCCATAATCTCGTTGGCCAGCGACTCCACCACCTTGTGCATCTCGTCAATTCTGGCGGACACATGGGTATTTTCCGTAACAATGGCGTTGAGCGCCTCGGAAACCTCGGTAGAATCGTATACCGATTCGTTCAGCGTCATCAGCATGGAGCGCAAGTCGCCGCGCTGTTTCTGCAAAAATGCCTCAATCTTCCTGCCCAGCTTCTGCAGCTCGGCAGACTCCACATGAGGAAGCGACGCCGTATAATCCCCGTCAATCGCCTTCTGCAGAAATCTGTCCAGACTTTCCACATCGCGCTTCATCTGTGTACAATCCTCGCCGCGGCCGGCAGCTTTTTTATTATCATTACTTGAGCCAAACAAAAACATCTCCGTACCCCCTAATGCAAATACTTTTCCTTCTAGTGACTAATATTCGCCATGAAAAAGGAAAACCCTCTTTTTTGCTAAAAAATGTTCAATGCCGGGCAGCAGCACAGGCTAAATCCCCCTGCCGGACACTGCGCATCAGATTCTGACCTGCCCCACCAGCTCAGAAACGTGCTTCAGCCCGCCTGCTTCCAGATAGGCGTCAATATCCTCTGCCACCCGCACCACGGCATCAGGGTGTACAAAATTTTCGGCACCTACGGCCACGGCACTGGCGCCTGCCAGCAAAAATTCCACCGCATCCTCGCCGCAGGTGATGCCGCCCAGTCCGAGAATAGGAATCTTCACCGCCTGCGCCGCCTGCCATACCATGCGGACAGCAATCGGCTTCACGGCCGGGCCGGAAAGGCCGCCCGTGATGTTGCCCAAAAGCGGCCGCCGGGTACGGACATCAATCACCATGCCGGTCAGGGTGTTGATGAGGGCAATAGCATCTGCACCGGCTTCCTCCACCGCCCGCGCCATCACGGTAATATCCGTCACATTAGGAGACAGCTTCACTATCACAGGCTTTTTCGTGTTTTTCCTGACCGCCTCCGTCACGGCCGCCGCCGCCCGCGGGTCCGTGCCAAAGACAATGCCGCCTTCCTTGACATTCGGGCAGGAAATGTTCACCTCCACGCCATCCACGCCGTCCACATCCAGCTTGGCCGCCATCATGCCGTATTCCTCCACCGTACCGGCAGAAAAATTGGCAATAAAGGCCGTGTCAGCCGCTTCCTGCCGCACCCGCGGCAGAATATCCCGCAAAAATCCGTCCACGCCGGGATTTTCCAGTCCGATGCAGTTCAGCATGCCGCCGGGGGTCTCTGCCACCCGCACCCCCTTGTTGCCGGGACGGGGCTGAGGCGTCAGCCCCTTGCTGATAATCGCCCCCACATCGCTGAGATTCAGGAAATCCTTGTATTCAATGCCAAAGCCAAAGGTGCCGGACGCCCCCATCACAGGAGTTTTCATCTTTATGCCGGCAAAGTCCGTCGCCAGTCTGTCAAAATTCATTTCTCAAAAACCTCCTCCGCAGGGAATACAGGGCCGTCATGGCAAATCTTCCAGCGCCTGCCGCTGACCTTGCCCTCAAAGGTACAGCCAAGGCACACGCCGATGCCGCAGGCCATGCGCTTCTCAAGGGATACCTGGCATTCTATGCCACGCTCCATGGCCAGCTTTGCCAGCCCCTCCATCATGATGGTCGGGCCGCAGATTTTGATGTGCCTGATATCGTATCTGTCGAGGATTTCCGGCATGGCGTCAATGGCAAAGCCTTTTTTCCCGGCAGAGCCATCATTGGTAGTCACGATGATTTCCCCGGTGAAGTCCTTCAGGTAATCCTGCCAGAAAAGCTCGTCCGCGCTCCTTACCCCCAGCAGGAAGAGAGGCTTGTTCCCCGGCTCCAGCCCCGCCAGATGGCGTGCCGTGTAGATGAGCGGCGCCACGCCTACACCGCCGCCGATAAGCAGTGTCCTGCCGCCCTTTTCCCCGCCTGCACAGCCGTCAGCGGCACTGCCCCCGTCGAAGCGGAAGCCGCCCCCCAGAGGCCCTTCCACGCTGATTTCCATGGTAGGCTCCAGCCCGGCCAGCTCCCGCGTGCCCTTGCCTGCCACGCGATAAATCAGGAGAAGCCTGCCCTGCTCCCTGTCCGCATCGGCCACGCCGAAGGGACGGCGCAGAAACGTACTGCCGCTCTCGTTCTTCACCATGACAAACTGTCCCGGCTCCGCCTGTGCCGCCACCCGCGGCGCATGGATTACCATAGCGCGCACATCGTCAGACAGGATATTGTTTTCCACAATAGAGCCCATTTCCACCAACATACTCAAAACCAACACCACCCAATCCTTTATCCAAAACACCTATCACCGAAAGCTTTATCTGCTATTTATTATCCTTTTTCGTGGCTCCCGCCAGCTTCACCAGAGCGATGGCCGCCACGCCGATGCCGCAGATGCTTGCAGGGGCACTGGCATCCGCCGGGCCAAATTCACTAATCAGCCACAAAACGACTACCAGCACAACCAGCACCTTCAAACCGGGACTTTTCACAAGCTTCCTCCCCCTATGCGCACAAAACCACAATCCATCACAATACCTGCTGTGCCGCCCAGTAGGTCACCAGCCCCGTAATAATGCTGTAGGGCAGTGATTTGGTGGCCGCCGCCACAGGCAGTACCACGATGGACGCCACCAGCTCCTTGTTCTCCCAGGAAAAGCGGAAGCCTTCCGCACCACTGCCGAAAATCGAGGTAAAAATCAAGGCCCCGAACACCGCCGTGGGCACATACTGCAGCCACAGGTGAAAAAATCTCGGCAGCTGACGATTGCCCAGCAGGGCAAAGGGCAGTACCCTCGGAATATATGATACCAGAAAAAGCCCGAAAATACACAGCAAAATTTCGTCGTAGCTCATCAATCCGCCTCCTCACCATGAACCTCCTGCCGCCCGGAGGATGCCGCTCCGGCACCGCCAGTCCCGCCGTCCCCTGACAGCCTCATCTGGCAGGCCGCAGCCACGGCGGCCGCCAGAACGGTAGCCACCACCACGTTCAGCATGTGATCCAGCCAGAAGGACAGCACCAGCGCAAGAATTCCTCCCAGCACCCCTGTCAGCACCAGGCTGGGACTGACAAAGTGAAAGGACCACAGCCCGATGAACATGGCAATCAGGGCGTAGCTCACCAGTGCCGTATCAATATAAACCGTATTGCCCAGAAAAAGGCCTGCCACCGTGGCGGCAATCCACGATACATGCCCCACAAAGTTCACCCCCATGGCATTCCGGCCCGTCCACTCCCTGCCCAGGCGGACAAACTGGGTGTGATTCACCGCAAAGGTTTCGTCCACAATCTCCTGTGCGTAAAAAGCCTTGTACAGCCATGACCTCCCCGCAATATACTGATTCAAAATCAGGGCATACAGCAAATGCCTGAGATTGACAATACATACCGTCATCACCACCGGCATAATCGTACTGCCGCTGCCAATCATGGCCAGCGCAATAAACTGGCCACTGCCGGCAAAAAGGAAGGTGGACATCATCAGCATCTGAAACCAGTCAAAGCCGGTCTTTTGCGCCAAAATGCCGCAGGCCAGCCCCAGCGGAACATAGCCGAAAGCGATTGGCCACGCCGCCTTCAGCACCTTTCTATTTATAAAACCATCCAATATCCTGCATCTCCGAATTAATCATATTACATCTGCAGCACTGCCGCTCAGGCCGTACCGCAGTCCCCTGTCATCATATCGCGGCAAAATTGCCGTCCCGGAAAACCTGCACCCGGCTTCCATCAGCCCTGATGCCCTCTATGGAAAGGTCCGCCGTGCCAATCATAAAATCCTCATGCACCAGCGAATCATTCACCCCCCGTTGCAAAAGCTCCACGGAGTTCATCTTCTCCCCGCCCTGCAGGCAGGTAGGATAGGCCTTGCCAAAGGCCAGATGGCAGGCGGCATTCTCATCAAACAGGGTGTTGTAAAACAAAATGCCGCTGTTTGAAATCGGTGAATCATACGGCACCAGCGCCACCTCTCCCAGATAGCTGGCGCCCTCGTCCACCGCCAGAAGCTGGTTCAATACCTCCTGCCCCTTGGCGGCTTCCGCCTTTACCACCTTGCCGGCCGCAAACTCCAGCCGCATCCCTTCAATGAGACTGCCGTTGTAGTTCAGCGGCTTGGAGGCGTATACCACGCCGTCCACGCCGTTCCTGTCCGGCAGGGTATAGATTTCCTCCGTAGGCATATTGGCCACGAAGCGCACGCCGTCACCGGCGATTTCCGCACCGCCTGCCCAAACGTGGCCCCGGGGCAGCTTCACCGTCAGGTCCGTGCCCAGCCCGTTGGCATAATGCAGGGTGGCAAACTGCTGCTCATTCATAAAGCGGCATGCCCTCTGCAAAAAGTCTATATGCGCCTGCCAGGCCTCCACAGGATTGCCGGCCTCATGAGCCGCATCGATGCGCACCGCCTTGAAAATCGCCTGCCACAGCTTTTCCACGGCCTGCCCGCCATCCTCCCCGGCAAAAACCTTTTTGGCCCAGCTCTCCGTAGGAATGGACACCACGCACCAGCGAAGCTCATTGTTCATCATGGCCTGACGATACTCCAGAAGGGCCTTGCCGGCCGCCCGCCGGCTCCTGAGCAGCTTGTCAGGCTCCACATGCTGAAAAATCGTCGGGTCCGAGGCATGGATGGAAACCACCGCCGCCCCCCTTGCCTTGAAATCCATGAACATGTCCCTGCGCCATGCCGGAAACTCGTCAAAAACCTCCGCGGCCGCTTCCTCCAGCCTCAGCCGGGCAAACTGCTCATCAGACCAGTTTATCTTCACATCCCTGGCTCCGGCGGCAAAGGCCTTTCCGGCAATCCTGCGGGCAAAATCGGCGCACTCTATGGGCGAATTCACCATCAAAAGCTGTCCCCTCTGCAGATTCACGCCGGTGCAGACCACCAGCTCCGCGTATTTATCCAGCAATTTCTCCATAACAAACCTCCTGGGAAAATTCTACTAACTTTATCCTAATTCATTTTTAAGCTATTTTTAATTTGAAATATCCACCTGTATATATTATCATATATTCATACCACACGCATTATTACAATAAAAAATTATTTGTCACTTATTCATGGAGGAAAAAAATGTTTAATGCAAAAAAGAATCTTGCAAAATTAATTATCACCTGCCTGGCTGTGGGCATGCCGTTGACCGCGGCACTGCCGTCACAGGCTGATGCCAGCGTTCTCGGCTCCGTTATTGCCGCCGGCATCCAGATGGCAGAAACCAATAATCAGCTGAAACAGCTTAACGATACCGAGGAAGGACGTCAGGCGCTTTTTCAGGAGATGAAGAATAAACAGGGCGTCAACACCGACCCGTATCTCAACAGCCGCGTCGACACCATTATGGCAAATCTCTCTGCCGGTGTTGCCAAGGTTGACCCGTCCATCAACGACATGCCTTACAACTACTACATCAACCCTGATACCAGCTTCAATGCCGCCTGCTCCCTGGGCCACAACATGACCATCAACACAGGCATCTTTGACCTGCTGGTCACCGATGATGAAATCGCCGTTGTACTGGGCCATGAGATGGCACACGGCCAGAAGAACCATGTGCTGAAAGGCTATCAGCAGCAGATTCCTGTCACCCTGCTGGGCACGGCCGCCGCGGCCGGTGGCGGAACTGCCGCCGCCATTGGCGCCAGCGTGGCAGTCAACTACATCGATTCCGTGCATATCACCAAGCCGCAGGAGAGGGAGGCTGACAAGCTGGCCTTCGAGTACATCGCCAACACTAACTACAACATCGGCGCTACTGCCGCCGTATGGCAGAAGGTTATCGAGAAATACGGCGAAAGCTCCAGCAGCTTTGCCGGTGAAATCTTCAACCCTTCCGACCATCCGGGGCATGAGGAGCGCCGCGATACCTACGCCAAGCAGATAAGCGAGTATTCCAACAAGGTTGTCACCGTTGCCGACGGCGTTGTAAAAATCCACGGCAAGGAGTTCGTTGCCCCTGCCTCTACCGCTTCCATGAGCGGCGCAGAGCGCTCCTACTTTGTGGCCGGCAACCTTGCCCGCTACTATCACAAGGGAACGAAAAATATCGCGCAGGCCTATGTGCAGAACGGCACCGTATATCTGGAAAATCAGGCTGTCATGACGCCTGCTGACGGCGATTTGTCCGCCCAGGAGCTGGCCGACCGCCTGAATGCCCTGCAGAAATAACCGTATAACCCTCTTTTTACACTGGAGATGATGCCCATGTGGGAGAACCACAAAACTTCGATTATTATAGGCATTGCTATTATTGCACTGCTGTCGGCCTTCTGGTACATGCAGTCCTTTGCCTTTGTTTTCTTTTTATCCATACTGCTGACACTGCTGCTCCTGGACCCGGTGGACAAGCTCAGCAGCCGTATTCCACGAGGTCTGGCGTCTCTTCTGGTGCTGAGCGGTTTTCTGGTGGTCTTTCTGGGGCTGATTACCATAGTGTCCAGCAACTTCATCCCTACCCTCTCCCGTTTTACGGAAGAACTGCCTACCCTGGCGACCAACATCCAGCAGCTGAACGGCCTGACTGAAACGGGCCTTTTCCAGAAAGGCGTGGATGAGGCGTGGTCAGAGCTTACCGCAATCAGCACCAAGGCCATCAAGTCCTCGCTGCTGATTGCTTTTTCCCTGTTCAACAAGCTGATAGATTTCGTCATCATCCTGTTCCTGACCTTCTATCTTCTGATGGACGGGGACAAAATCAAGAGCTACGTAGCGCATCTTTTTCCTGACAGGGACAGGAAGCGCATCATCCATCTGCAGGACGGCATCCTGCTTTCCCTGCGCACCTATATCCGCAGTCAGCTGGTGATATGCTTTATTACCGGCTTCATAGTCTACAGCTACTTTACCATTATGGATTTGCCCTATGCCTCCGTCTTTGCCGTTACATCGGCCCTCAGCGAGTTTATTCCGGTGCTGGGGCCTACGGTGGCATCCGGCTTCGGTATTCTCATGACGGCCATTCATACGCCGGGACTGACGATTCAGACGGCCATCTTCTATCTGGCCATGACCCAGATTAATCACAATCTCGTGTATCCGGCCATCGTGGGAAAATCCCTGCACCTGCATCCTGTGGCCGTCATTATGGGCATTATCCTGGGCGGCGAGCTTCTGGACGCAGCGGGCATGTTCCTGGCTGTGCCCTTCATGGTGGTAATCAAGCACGTTATTGAAGATATCAATGAGCACAGCCACCTTATGTAAAATCACAAATATCCTGCTACGGGCACAGGGCCGGTAAATACGGCCTGAATACAGCCTGAAAGCAGACAGCAAAAATGACCTGCCACATCTGAGGAAT
>NZ_JBJDWZ010000131.1:0-10888 GCF_051866355.1 Anaerovibrio sp.
GAAATACCATCAGCACAGGATGGTACTCCCTGGCAAACCGCTCATAGATAAGCTGCGGCTCCGAACCGCGCCATTCATAAATCGTCTGAAAAAAATCGCCGCAGAGCAAAAGATTGCTATTGCCAAACATTTTCGTGAGGATTTTGTATTCCAGCCTGCTGGTATCCTGCACCTCGTCCACGCACCAGAATTTGAACCTTTCCCGCCAGAAGCGGCAATTTTCTTCCTCCCGCAGGACGTGATATGCTCCGTTAATCAGGTCACAGAAATCCACATAGTGATTTTCCAGCAGCTTGCTGTCGTACTGGCTGACCAGCTCGCCGCAATGCGCCTCGAAGGTCATGACAACATCCTGATTTGTCCTCGCCCCCTGCTTGGCGGCATCATTGATGCGCTGCTGTTTTTCCTCCTTGAGCCTCAGCAGCACCTTCTCATAGTCAGCCTGGCGGTCATCGGAAAAAATATCGTACTCGCCCCGGTATTCCTTGATGAGATTTATCAGTGCCTGCAGGGCATTTTCCTGACGCGCCTGACAATAGTCCAGACCGCGGATAATCTCCAGACAGTCCGTTTCATCGGCCACCGTAAAATCCCCGGCCACATCAGTCTGTCCCTTCGCCGCCCAGCGCAGGATTTCATAGCAGAACCCATGAAACGTCCTCACTGTCACGCCCCTGCCCTGAACACCTGTCACGCTGTCTATCCTCTGCTTCATCTCGTTGCAGGCCTTGTTGGTAAAGGTCAGGCAGATGATTTCCTCCGCTGTCGCCCGCTCCCTTTCAAGAATATTCACAATGCGCCAGGACAGGGTATTGGTTTTGCCCGTGCCTGCCGAGGCCAGGAGCAGGATATTCCTGTCCAGCTCCTGTACTACCTGCCGCTGTTTTTCATTCAAAAAATCAAAATCCATCTCCGTACTGCCCCACCATAAAACCACAATACGGAGTTACGCCAAACATAACTCCGTATTATACACTGCATTATCAACTAATTACTTTATTTGTACTCCGCGGCCAGCTTTTTGAATACCGGCAGGGATGCCCTGATGGTTGACTCCTTGATGCAATATGCCGCCCGGAAATAGCCAGGACAGCCAAAGTCGGAGCCCGGCACCAGCAGCAGGTCGTATTCCATGGCCTTCTTGCAGAAGGCACGGTCATCCTCTTCCAGCGCCTTCGGAAACAGGTAAAAAGCTCCCTGCGGCTTCTGGCAGGTAAAGCCTGCATCAATCAGGCCGTCATATAGAAGATTGCCATTTCGCTCATAGGCCGCAATATCGGACGGCTCGTCCACGCACCTTGCCACCACCCGCTGAAACAGGGAGGAAGCATTGACATGGGTAAGCACACGGGCGGCACCGGCAATAGCGCCGTAAACGCGCCCGAAATCCGCCACCTCATCAGGCACGACAATATAACCGATGCGCTCGCCCGGCAGGGAAAGGGATTTGCTCCATGAATAGCAGACCAGCGTATTCGGATAGTATTTTGGCACATACGGCACCGTCAGGCCGCCATATACCAGCTCCCTGTAAGGCTCATCGGAAATAATGAAAATCGGATGGCCGAACTCCTTCTCCTTGGCGGAGAGAATTGCCGCCAGCTTTTTAATGGTTTCCTCGGAATACACAACGCCGCTCGGATTGTTCGGGCTGTTGATGATAACCGCCTTGGTCTTCGGGCTGAGCATCGCTTCCAGCTTGTCAAAGCGTATCTGGAAATCCGACCTGTTGGCTGGCACCACGGACAGCCGGGAGCCCACAGACTCCACGAAGCAGCCATACTCCGGAAAATACGGGGCAAAAGTGATGAACTCATCATCCGCGCCATCCTCATGCAATGCCTTGAAGCAGATGGTGATTGCTGCCGCGGCGCCGCTGGTCATGAACAGATTTTTGCCGGTAAAATTCGTGCCGAAGCGGCGATTGATGCTGGCGGCAATCGTGTCCCGCACCTGCGGCAGTCCCGGTGCTATAGTGTAGCCGTGCAGCTCGCAGGAATCCACGGTATTCAAAATATCCATAATCGCGGTCTTTACCGCTTCCGGGGCTGGCACATTGGGATTGCCGATGGAAAAATCATAGACATTTTCCGCGCCGACAATGGCCGCCCTTTGCTTGCCGTATTCAAAAATCGTCCTGATTGTGGATTTTTTTGTGCCAAGAGTGTGCATTTTTTCAGAAACCATTATATATCCCATCCTTTAACGCTTTAGTATAAATAATCACAGGCTATTAACCATGATTATACACCAATTCCGCAAAAATAAAAAGAGCAGAAGGCATGCCGCAGCTGGAAAGCACGACACGCCTCTGCCCCAATTCATCCGCCGATTTTACTGCTTTTAGGATTTTGCTTTACCATGCGGCTTCAGGTTAGGTTGCTGAGATACTCCTTGAAATATCCGTTCAGGTGGCCGGACAGCTCCTGACGAATAATTTCCTCGTCTCCGCCGGCTGCCACCTCCAAAAATCCCGGTTCCTCGATGAGCATGCTGCTGATGCGGCCCATGATTCCCGTATTGACATCAAGGCTGTCGTCCACCGGTACCAGCATGACGAAAACCACGCCAATTTCCTTGAAATAGCTGTCCTGAAAGCAACTGCCCGTCTCCGGCAGGCAGACTGCAAAGCTCGGCCGGGTGACGCCATTGGTACGGGCGTGCAGCAGGGCGAAGCCGAACTCGGCAAAAATCTGGCTGGACATCTGCTCACGCTTCGCCAGCGCATCCACAATCATTTCCTGCCGCTCCGGCTGAACCGTCATCCGCTCGCCGATAGTGAACAGCAGTCTGTCAAAGGTAATATCCGCCGGTGCCTGAAAGCATTTCAGATGCTTGATGACACTGCTGATGCACGCCGCAATCCTGTTTACCTCGTCAAAGCGGGCCGTGAGCTTATCCTGAACCGCCTCTTTTCGCGGCAGCCGCTCAAACTGATAAATCAGGCAGCGGATTTCCCCGATATCCCCCTCGCTCAGCAGTGGATTGACATAGACCACCGGCACATGCACATCCTCCAGCTGCAGGCTTGAAATAACAAAGTCTATTTTTGCCTCCACCGCCGGGGTAATGTCGTGCTTGCCGTAGGTGGTCATCTCCAGCCTGTCCTTGAACACCTTTTCCAGCTTTGCCGCCATCAGGCGGGACAGCCCGATGCCGCTGGAACAGACCACTGCCACCTGCACCTTCCGTATCTGCTCCTTGCGCCCCTCAAGGCGCACCAGTGCCGCCCCGAAATGCACGGCCAGAAAGCCGATTTCCTCCTCCGGCACCTGCTTTCCAACCTTGTTTTCCAGCACCCTGGCTACCTGCCGGCAGCGGGCATATATCTCGCCGTAGTTTTCCTTGATATCCGCCAGCACGGGATTCTGAATGCTCATGCCATGCACCAGCCGCACAATGGTCGGCTGCAAATGCGCCAGAAGCCCCTGCATAAATTCATCGTCCTGCTTCAGCAGGTAGGCATGCTGCGCGTCGTAGGCATCAATCAGGTCGTTAACAAACTGCTGCAGCTCCCTGCCGGCCAGCTCCAGCCTGTCCTCCCGGCTGGGCAGCTGGATTTTCTCATGCTTGGCCCCCTTGATGTGCAGGCAGATATAGGCAATCTCCAGCTGGGGAATAGCCACCTCAAACTCCGCTTCCAGCTCCGCTGCAATATCGGACGCCAGCCTGTAATCCTCATCATGAGGCAGCTTTTCCTGCCAGTCACCAGTCACCTGAATGACATCCTTCTGCAGAATGCGGTTAATGGCAATCGCCAGATGTATTACCAGCCCGTCATAGGCATTTTCCGTCAGGTTCTCCATCCGCTCATTGTCCACGCCCTCAAGGCACTCATGGACACGGCGCACTATTTCATTGTCCAGCAGCCTGCCCAGATGCTTTTTCTGGAGGGAGGCAGAATAATCATCCCTGCCGTCGCCGTCATAAAGCTGCTTGAAATGCCTGGTATCTATATTTTCCCCGATGAAAAAACGTATCGCGCGGCGGTAGCTTTCTTCCGTTCCCTCTACCTCGATACCGCTGCCGGGCTTTCTTACCATGGACAGGCCCTGTCTGGAAAGCCACGCCTCCACGGCTTCCAGATCCGTGCTGATGGTGGCTTCGCTGACACCGAATTTACGGCTGTAATAATACAGCTTCCTGAGCCCCTTTTCCCGCAGGATTTCCAGCACCAGCCTTCTTCGCCTGTCCTCCTTGCTGCTGACAGCATACTCATCGCCGCTGGCCGCCTCTGCCAGAAGCTCCGCCCTGGCGGATGCCTCACCATCCAGCCACACGCCCACGCCGGTCTTTGAGGCAAATTTCATGCCGTATGGCAGCAATACATCATCGACGGCTTCCAGCTCCCGCTGCACGGTGCGCTTGCTGATGCCTGTCTTTTCTGCCAGATGCTTTATGGACACAGGCTCCCTTTCCTCCAGCAGAGCCTGCAGAATCTGTTTCATTCGCGGCGTGATTTTCATGTTGCTCACCTCCTGCCACCTCCGTTTCCAAATAGACTATGCAAAATCCGTTATACTGACAGCTCGTCCAGCCTATCAGTATAACGGATTTTTTCTATGCTTTCAACACACCTGCAACTGCTTTTAACAATGACAGGGCACTCAGCTGTTGCGCTGCTTCAAATCATCCACCAGCCTGCCGTATTCCGGTGCAGCCAGGAAGTTGGTAATGAGCACCAGCTCCGCATCAGGATTGCTCTGGGCGGCACGCTCGCGCAGGGACTGATGAGTAACGACAATCTGCACATCGGCAGGAATGGAGGACACAGAAGTATGAATAACCTCGATGCCATCAATACCGGCAGCCTTGATTTTCTTCTTCAGCACGGTAGCACCCATAGCACTGGAGCCCATGCCCGCATCACAGGCAAAAGCGATCTTGCTTACCCTGCCGGAAGCCTTGCTGCCGGCATCGACAGCAGAAGTTTTGGCGGCTACGGCAGTTCCTTTGGCCTGTGCCTTCATGGCATCCTTCTTTGCCTGCGCTTCCTCAAGAGTGGTATCCTTGCCCATGAATTTCAGCAGCGGAATGGCAATAGCCATGGCAACGGCGGCAGAAAGGATAACGCCCAGGAACAGGCCCACATAGCAGTGACGTTCAGCCATCATGGTCAGGGCGATGATACTGCCCGGAGAAGCAGGAGCGGTCAGTCCCACATCAAACAGGCGGAAAACAAATACACCGGTGGCATTGGCTGCGATAGTGGCAATCAGCAGGAACGGGTTCATCAGGATATACGGGAAGTAAATCTCGTGGATACCGCCCAGGAAGTGAATGATTACCGCACCCGGCGCGGAGCTTTTGGCACTGCCCTTGCCTACCAGGCAGTATGCCAGCAGGATGCCAAGTCCCGGGCCTGGGTTTGCTTCAAGCAGGAAGAAAATAGACTTGCCTGCTTCCTCCACCTGCTGGATGCCCATCGGGGAGAAAATGCCGTGATTGATAGCGTTGTTCAGGAACAGCACCTTTGCCGGTTCTACAAAAATCGAGGTCATCGGCAGCAGCCCGTTGGCAATCAGCACGCCTACACCGGCGGCCATGGCGCTGGTCAGGGCGGTAACAATCGGGCTGATAGCCTCCATGGCAATCAGGGCCAGAACAGCTGCCAGAATACCCAGCGAGAAGTTATTCACCAGCATCTCGAAGCCCGGCCTGATATGGCCGTCCACAGCCTGGTCGAACTTCTTGATAACCCATGCAGACAGCGGGCCTACAATCATGGCGCCCAGGAACATCGGCACCTCTGCTCCCACGATTACGCCCATGGTGGCTGCCGCGCCGATAACGCCGCCGCGCTTTCCTGCTACCACCTCGCCGCCCGTATAGGCAATCAGCAGTGGCAGCATCACCGAGGACATCGGTCCCACCAGCGTGGCAAACTTTTCATTCGGCAGCCAGCCGGTAGGAATAAACATGGCCGTAATCAAGCCCCAGGCAATAAATGCCCCGATATTCGGCATTACCATGCCGCTCAGAAATCGTCCGAAGACCTGCAATTTTTCTTTCATCATCTACACCTCGTCATTTTCGCTGAAAACTCTCTTTACTTCTTAATATGCCTATAAATTCCCCTGCAATATCTGCCCTGCACGGTCTTTATGCCTGCACACATTATTGCCTGTGCACATTATGCCTGCACCCCTTGTTGCCTGCACTGCCTTGGCACTGTTTCCTGCGCCGTATCGTCATTATTGATTGGCAGCGTCAATTGCACGCACATACATCGTTGCCTGCATCGGCTTCGCATTGCTAATGGCACTGTGCTGGCATTATTCCATGCATTGCAGTTCTATTTGCATTATTGTTTCAGATTGACTGGCCGGTCATTTCCTGTTTATGTTTTTATTATAGACACGATTGGAATTGTTTTCAAGCAATACTAATTGAGTTTTGGCACTAGGAATTAGTGCCAAATATTGGCGCCATATATTATCAACGCCTGATTTACAGTGTTTTTGCGGCTATTATATGAAAGAAACCGACATCAACTTTGGCACTATCTCCTGATGCCAAATACGAATTACTTTGAATTGATTTTTCCCCGCACCAACACTATAATAAAACCATCAAGTGAAACACAGAAACAAATTGCAGGCAGCCAACGCTGTCAGGCAAGGAAAAAATGGAATACAAAAAAGAAGCAAAAAGGACGCTGCAAAGGAGAGATTGAGAATGTTCTGGAGCAAAAAGAAAGAAGCCCCTATCGAGAAGAAGCCTCTGCTGTACCGTGAAAACATAAAGACCGGCTGTACCATAGCCAGCAAGGATGAGGCCATCCGCATGGTAGGCCAGATGCTGGTGGACAGCGGCTACGTAGACCAGCCTTATGTGGAGGCCATGCTGGAACGGGAAAAAACCTTCCCTACCTACATGGGCAACGGCCTGGCCCTGCCTCACGGTGTGGAGGCCGCCAAAAAGGAGGTAAAATCCTCCGGCATCGCCGTAATCACCCTGAAAAATCCTATTGACTGGGAAGGCAATGAGGCGCAGGTGATTATAGGCATCGCAGGTGTCGGTGACGAGCATCTGGAAATTCTTGGCATTATTGCTGACAAGATGATGGATGAGGAAGCCGCCGCCCAGCTTGCCGCAGGCGATGCAGATACAGTTTACAGGCTTTTGCAGTAATCTTCCACGGCAAGCCCTCCGGGTACAAAATTCGATTATATGGACATAATTCACCCATATAAGTGCGATTCGTGTGCATAAGCACAACTCGGCTATATCAGTAGCCGGTTGGCACAAAATCAAGTTATACAGGTTATATAAGCATAATTTTCAGATATAAAGCTATAAAGGAGAAATCAGCATGAAAACAAAAGCAGTCAGAATGTATGGTACCAGAGATTTGCGTCTTGAGGAATTCGAGCTTCCTGCCATCAAGGATGACGAAATCCTTGTAAAAATCATGAGCGACAGCATCTGCATGTCCACCTACAAGCTGGTGGAGCAGGGCAAGAATCACAAGCGCGCCCCGAAGAATATCGATACCAACCCGATTATTATCGGCCATGAATTTGCCGGTGTTATTGTGGAAGTAGGCAAGAAGTGGCAGGATCAGTTCAAGCCGGGCATGAAGTTTGCCCAGCAGCCTGCACTGAACTACAAGGGCAGCCTGGCCTCCCCTGGCTATTCCTATGAGTTCTTCGGCGGCGCCTGCACCTACTGCATTATCCCTCACGAGGTAATGGAGCTGGGCTGTCTGATGGAATACAAGGGCGAGAGCTTCTTTGAGGCATCCCTGGGCGAGCCGATGAGCTGCATTATCGGCGGCTATCATGGCAACTACCACACCAACAAGAGAAACCACGAGCTGAAGATTGACACCAAGGCAGGCGGCGACATCATTATCCTGGGCGGCTGCGGCCCTATGGGACTGGGCGCTGTCAGCTATGGCATTCAGCTGGAGGAAAACAAGCCAAAGCGCATTGTGGTAACCGACATCAACGACGACAAGATTGCCCGCGCCCGTGAGGTTATTCCTGAGTCAGTGGCGGCCGAACGCGGCATTGAGCTGATTTATGTAAACACTGCCGCTATGGATGACCCTGTCAAGGGGCTGATGGATATTACCGGCGGCAAGGGCTATGACGATGTATTCGTTTATGTGCCTGTACGTCAGGTAGCGGAGCTGGGCAATAAAATCCTTGCCTTTGACGGCTGCATGAACTTCTTTGCCGGCCCTACCGACAGCCAGTTCAAGGCTGAGGTAAATCTCTACGAGGTACACTACACCAGCCAGCACATTGTAGGCACCACCGGCGGCAACAATGACGATTTGATTGAGGCAAACGATCTGGCAGCCAAGGGACGCATCGAGCCAGCTGTTATGGTAACCCATGTAGGCGGCATCGACAGCATCATTGACGCTACCCTGAACCTGCCAAAAATCCCTGGCGGCAAGAAGCTGACCTACACCCAGTTCAACATGCCGCTGACCGCTATTGAGGATTTCGGCAAGCTGGGTGAAACTGACCCTCTGTTCAAGAAGCTGGACGAGGTCTGCAAGAAGAACCGCGGCCTCTGGTCTGCCGAGGCCGAGCGCGTACTCTTTGAGCACTTTGGTGTTAAGGCATAATCTGCTTACTGTGCCTTTACATATAACCCTAATCTTATTATACTTTCCCTTCTAATTACTAACCCAATAGTAATTCAATCCCTATCCTGCCAGCGGATATTGCACCATAAATATCCGCTGGCACAACAAAGACCGGGCTTCTGCTTACCCCGGTCTTTTTGTTGTTTATGTGATTGCAGCAACATATTTATATACTTATATACTTATGTACTCATATGCTTACATCCATATTTATATGCCTAATATCTACTGAAAAAGTTTTATTCATGGTTATTACTTGACTTTGTCTGTATACTTCGCCCGAATTCTTTCTGTAACTCCTCCATCCCTTGGCAAAGCCAACCCCACCATTCTTTGGGATTTTCGTGATAAATCGGCATAAATGTCAAGTTTGTTTTGAGAACATACCTCTTATATTCATCATCTTCTCTCAAAACATCCAACTTCGCTATACATTGCACCTCAATTTTCTCATCAGCAAAAAACTCCAAAAATTTTTATTGGTATGTTCTTCAATATTAATTTTCCTCATTTTCTGATACTGTTTTTCTGTTCTATCGGAATACCACCTTACACCGACATTTCGAGCAATGCTCGATTTTAATACCCCGCCTATAATTTGTCAAAGTCATACAATAAATCATTTGTAAAGTTCCTAGTAGAAGTATTATCTATAATCAAATACAGTTTCTGTAATATTTGAACACATATCGTGTGCCTGAATTCATTCCCACGAAAATATCAAAGTTTCAACTCACACGCCCCTCACGGGGCGTGACTGGAACTTTCCTGGTATTTTTATGACCTATTTCATTTCAACTCACACGCCCCTCGCAGGGCGTGACTCATCCGCATCAGCCTCCTTTTACATATTCGCGAATTTCAACTCACACGCCCCTCGCGGGGCGTGACCTATTTCTACAACAGTTTTTTTGTGCCAGGTGTATTTCAACTCACACGCCCCTCACGGGGCGTGACATGTACTGCTTTTCTACCTTGGCTGCCGCCGCAGTATTTCAACTCACACGCCCCTCGCGGGGCGTGACATTGTGACTGCTGTCCATTTCCTGCAATTTCTTCATTTCAACTCACGCGCCCCTCACGGGGCGTGACTATGCGGTTAAAATCTGGAATAGGCAAATTTGCATTTCAACTCACGCGCCCCTCGCGGGGCGTGACGGCACCAGACCGCCCGACGTGTAGCACTTCTTGAAATTTCAACTCACGCGCCCCTCGCGGGGCGTGACCTGCCATCAGAACCATGCCGTTCGCATTTTGCAGATTTCAACTCACGCGCCCCTCGCGGGGCGTGACAATGGAATCTGGTGCAAGCAGTCCGCAGGGAAAATTTCAACTCACGCGCCCCTCGCGGGGCGTGACTTCTTGATGCAATCATCAATCTCATTTTCCATGCAATTTCAACTCACACGCCCCTCGTGGGGCGTGACGGTGATGTAGAAATTGACTTTTAATCATCATGGCATTTCAACTCACACGCCCCTCGCGGGGCGTGACTTTCCGCGGCCATGCGCTTATTGATGTTGACAGCATTTCAACTCACACGCCCCTCGCGGGGCGTGACCATAGCCCTGGTATGCGATACATCAAAACAAATTTATTTCAACTCACACGCCCCTCGCGGGGCGTGACATTACTTCACCAGCAGCCAGTGGACTATGATACCGATTTCAACTCACACGCCCCTCGCGGGGCGTGACCTTGATTTCTTCTTTATGCTCATCCATGAACTCGATTTCAACTCACACGCCCCTCGCGGGGCGTGACGAAGTGTACGGCCGGGTTGGCCAGCATGCGGATATTTCAACTCACACGCCCCTCGCGGGGCGTGACGACGGCAGCCCTTGAAGCCTTGCCGCACAAGGGCGATTTCAACTCACACGCCCCTCGCGGGGCGTGACCATGTGCGTAATAATCATCTAAATTATCAATATCATTTCAACTCACACGCCCCTCGCGGGGCGTGACGTCTTTAATCGTTCCATCGTTTAAAACTAAACATTTCAACTCACACGCCCCTCGCGGGGCGTGACTTTATCATGGGTGACACAGTGGCAGGGCAGACCAATTTCAACTCACACGCCCCTCGCGGGGCGTGACAGCGACAGGATTAATCGGGTACATAGGCGGCAGCAATTTCAACTCACACGCCCCTCGTGGGGCGTGACAATACTGAATTGCTGAAAGCATGGACAAACACCATTTCAACTCACACGCCCCTCGTGGGGCGTGACGACACGCTGGACACCATAAAAAACAGCATTGTAAATTTCAACTCACACGCCC
>NZ_JBJDWZ010000132.1:0-1936 GCF_051866355.1 Anaerovibrio sp.
TACTGGTTCTGCTTGTTCATCATGCCCATTTTTACCAGGGACTCGATGTCAAGACCGGAACCGGACAAGCCATATATGCCATTTGCGCCCATTTTCGTCGCCTCCTGCTCTATAGAATTCTAGTTAATCAAATCATGCATTTTTGTCCAAAAAGGCCCCCAGCCATTCCTGTGCCTTAATCATACCCTCCACCATTTCCTCCGGCGGGTATTCCTTGATAACCTCTTTGGTGTTCTTATCAATCATCTTAACAGACATTACATCCACTTCCTTGTGGTACTGGAACTCCAGATCACAATTCAATTTGCCCATCAGCTCATTGAGCTCCTTGGTCATTTCACTGACAAACTCAGGAGACAGCTTGCCTCTCTGCTCCTGCTTTTCCTCCTGCTGCTCCTGTGAGGATTTGCTTGCATCAGGCACAGCGGTCACTGCATCCGCTATTTCCGGCTGAGTGCCAAACTTGGCAGCTTCCGCGCTGCTGTCTGCCACACCCCTGCTGTTCCTGCTTTCCGAGCTGTTATATCTGGAACTCTTATTATCAGCCGCAGAAACGACCACCGCTGCTGTTACCATGTCACGCATCTTTCCAATCATTATTATCCCTCCATAGAAAATGATTTATTCCTTTATATTTGGCAGATTATCCTCAATCTGTCAGCAAGTGAAGCCATCCTCCACATGTAATTCCATACATTGGATATTCACTTCACAGGTAATGCCTTTGTCAAATCGAAATCCATCGGGGCCGCAGCCGCCGTGCGGTTCTCATCCTTAATCTCCCTGTAGATTTCGCCGCGGTAGATTTTTACGTGCCGGGGAGCGTCAATGGCAATCCTGACGTTCTCTCCGTTGACATCAACTATGTTGATGGTTATATCATCTCCCAGCATAATCTGCTGGTGAGGACGTCGTGTTAAAACCAGCATCACTTATCCCCCTTTTTTTCAGGGAAAAGCCTGTGCTTTGTGGTGTACTGGGTTTTCTCCAGCACAATCTGCTTTGCATGCATCGTGTGCCTGTTGATTACCACCGGAGCCAAAAGATTGGTAGTCATATCGGCAACTCCTGACCGCGGAATGGAAATAAGCGTACACACCAGAACATCATCCATGGTCTTTATGTCCAGCTTGTCCATGTTTTCATCATCCAGCTCAAAGCTGTAATCCGGGAAAAACACAAATGGATCTGTCATCAGAAAAGCCAGCTCCGGCGTTGTCAAAGACTGCAGGAACATGTACGGTGTCCCTTCCTCATAGGGAAGCACCACAAACTCATGCTCATCCTCAAAAGCAGGAATTCCTTCCTCAAAACTTACTACATCCTGTTCCTCGATTTCCAGCTCGCCAAAACGCAGTGTATTTATTTTTTTCATATAAAAGCCTCCAAAATCAGATTACGCATAGATATCATAATGGCCTTCCGTGGCCCACATGCGTATGGAGCCTTCCTTAGCAAGATATGTTTCTGCCGACCCCGTCCTGATGGCTATATCAGCATGGTCGGTGGTATTGATACTGTACTTGTCATGCCCTATATCCATCTGTCCTTTGATTTCTGACGGGGTAACGGTATACTCCGGATCAGGTATATCCTTGGCCGTCCATTTTGGCCATTTGATTACCTGGCTCCAAAAATCGGACTTTGCCTGCCGGGCTATGACATTACTGCCCGGCCTGGCGCCATTCCTGGCCATGTCCCAGCCATCACTGGTATGCTTCGATGTAGTCGCCGCCACATCCTCCTTGCCCTGCTGGCCATACTTCTGGGCAAAATCCGTATTGTTCAAAAATCCATAAGCCGTGCGGCAGGGATAACAATTGATGTCAACCTTGACCTGTGACCAGCCCATATCTGATAGTGGCGGATCATAGTCCCTGTGCATCTCCGCCGGCACATAGCCATTTTTTTCGCCCATAGCATGCTGCTGGCGGAT
>NZ_JBJDWZ010000133.1:0-53368 GCF_051866355.1 Anaerovibrio sp.
CTGAGGGTACTGCCGCAGACTGTCCCTTTAAATGTCTGAACAGAGTCCACAAAATGTCAAACTATATTCAATATATGCTCGAAGTAACAATCAAGCACTACGAAAAACTGAAATTTATAAATATGTGTTTCTGGTATTTTGCTTGCTGTCAGGTGATTGGTATGTTATAATTTTTACAGAACTTGTTTTCTTGTACCTTCCTTGTCTACCATTTGTCAACATTTTGTCAGCAAACGCGGATTTTTCTATGAAAATACGGGAAAATACGGTTTAGGACAATATAGGATGTATTAAGAAACTGTGTTTAGATATTTGACCACATGACCAATAAAAATGCGGTTTTGTGGAAATACTATAAAAGATTGATGAGGACTATATCGAATGGAAAATACGATTAAAACACCAATGCCCCAAATCCAGTGGTATCCTGGTCACATGAAGAAGGCCAGGGATATCATCACAGACAACCTGAAGCTGGTGGATGTAGTGATTGAGCTTTTGGACGCGCGGATTCCATACAGCAGTGCCAATCCTATGCTGCAGGAGATTATTGCGGGAAAGCCGCGGCTGGTGGCACTGAATAAGTCTGATCTGGCGGATGCCGGGGTGACGAAGGAATGGGTGGCTTATTTCCGCAGGCAGGGAATTCCTGCCGTGGCAGTGGATGCACCTCAGGGGCGCGGCATCAAGCAGCTGGTAGCCATGACGGAGAATCTGGCGAAGCCGATGACGGATAAGCTGGTCAGCAAGGGGGCAAAGGCCAGGGCGGCCAGGGTCATGATTCTGGGCATTCCCAATGTGGGCAAGTCCTCGCTGATTAACCGGCTGGCCGGTTCCAACAAGGCCAAAACAGCCGATAAGCCGGGTGTGACACGCGCCAAGCAGTGGATTCGTCTGGGCGGCAGTCTGGAGCTTCTGGATACGCCGGGTATTTTGTGGCCGAAGTTCGAGGATATGACTGCCGGCCTGAAGCTGGCATTTACGGGGGCCATCAATGATGAGGCTATCGACCGTGAGCTGATTACAGGGGTATTTCTGCAGACGATGGCGGCAATGTATCCTGACAGGCTGCGGGAGAGGTACAAGCTGGCAGGGGAGCTGCCGTCAGAGCCGCACGAGCTTTTGGAGCTCATAGGCAGGAAGCGCGGCTGTCTGGTCAAGGGCGGCATCGTTGATACGGAGAAGGCACAGCGCATAGTGCTTGCTGATTTCAGAAGCGGCAAGCTGGGAACTGTCAGCCTTGACAAGCCGCCGACGGAGGAAGAGGATGGCACAAAGGCAGGGCAGGAAGCTGACGCAGGACAGGCTTGAAGGGCTGTATCCTGTGAAGAATTTATGGGTAAGTGTATATGGATATTAGCAAATTGACGATAAAAGAGTTGGAACGGCTTTTCAAATCCGGGCAGGTGACGGAGGATTTGCTGGCGGCATGCCGACAGGATGGAAGGGCTGCGGCAGGCAAGCTCCTGCAGAAGTATGAGCGTCAGCAGGCAAGGCTGGCAGAAGAGCGGCAGAGATTGCTGTCCATGTATCAGTACGAGCAGGAAGCAATAAAAAAAGGCTGTGAGCTGGTCGCCGGTGTGGACGAGGCGGGCAGGGGGCCGCTGGCAGGCCCTGTTTCTGTAGCCGCTGTGATACTGCCGGAAAAGCTCATGCTGCCGCGCCTCAATGATTCAAAGAAGCTGAGTGCCCGGGTGCGGGATGAGCTGTACGATGAGATTATGGCAAAGGCCGTGGCTGTAAAGCAGGTTTTTGTGGATTCTGCCGTGATTGACCGGATTAACATACTGCAGGCTACCATGCAGGGCATGTACGATGCAATAGATGGCCTGCCACAGAAGCCGCAGATGGTGCTGATAGATGCCGTGCATCTGGACAGGCTGCCTATGCCCCAGCTGTCCCTGATTAAAGGTGATGCCAGGTCAGCCTCCATAGCGGCGGCCTCCATTATTGCCAAGGTTGCCCGTGACCGTCTGATGGATGAGTATGACAGGCAGTATCCGCAGTATGGCTTTGCCAGCCATAAGGGATATGGCACGGCGGAGCATGTGGAGGCTGTCAGGAGGTATGGTCCATGCCCTATTCATCGTCTGACTTTTGAACCTGTCCGTTCCATAATGGAAAAGAGATAATGTGATTATTTTCGGGGAGGTACGTCATGCCCACAAATGTAAATACAGCGGTAGGTCCTTCTATACAGCCTGCAGGCAGGACTGCAGAAACCAAAACAGACCGCATAGCAATAAATAAGGATGGCGGTTCCAGCTCGGCCTTTGCCAAGCAGACCGATGTCAAATTTACTAATTCTGTGGATAACATGTCTGCAGTGCTGGATAAGGTTGCCAACAGCCGTCTGGGGACGGAGGCTGTACTGCCGAAACAGCTGCAGCAGATGATAAACAATGTGGTGCGGAATGCGTTTTCCCTGGAAAGCTCTCTGGGCGAGGGGCTGGGCAGTGCTATGGCCAGCGAGCGGTATTCGATAGAGCAGCTTACCACGCTGGGGCGGATTTTCCAGCAGCTTGGCAGCATGGCAGAGGTCAATGCGGCTTCCTCCGGCCAGCTGGCAGGCATGCAGGATAGCGGCGGCGTTATGGCAGGGGAGCTGACTGATGCCCTGCAGGTGATGATGGCCAATATCAGAAATCTGGTGGGTGAAGGAATTCTGTCAGGCAATAGTGGCAATTTGGAGCTGGTGCAGCTGAACAAGCTGGCTTTCCAGCTTTTGAACAGCGGCAGTACGGAAGGTATGCCGGGGGATTTTGTGCGGCTTCTGCAGCAGCTGTCAGGTCAGCTGATGGCCGCAGGACAGGCGCCGCAGGCGGCAGTACAGGAAGACGGGGCGGCCGGTGCCCTGAAGCAGCTGATAGATGTGCTGTTCCCGCGTCCTTTGACCGCCGGTAATAGTTCGGCCGCTTCATCATCAGGCACTAACGTTGCAGGTGGCAATGCAGGAAATGCGGCGGGAAGTGCCGCAGGCGGCAGCCTGCTGAATGCCGGCAACGGAATGCCGGCAGCAAATTCCGGCGCAGCTGCCACAAACATCAATACAGGCATCGGTTCAGGTGCAGGTCAGGGCGTGAGTGTCAACGTGAATGGCGGTGCTAACGTAAATACGGCAGCGGATGCATTGGCAGGGGGCAGTAATGCTGGCAGTGCTACAGGTACCGGCTCCGGCGGAGCAGGTATGGGCGCGGCAGCCGGAGCCGGTGGAGCTGCGAATGTCAATGCCAATGGCAATACGGCTGCCAATACGGATGCCAGCGCAAATGGGCAGGCAAAGCAGGCCGGGCAGATGATGACCGGCAGGGAGAGCGGCGTGCAGGAAAATGGCGGCCGCCAGTCAGTCAGTGCCAATGCCAATGCCGGTGCAAATCCTAATCCTAATGCCAATGCACTGCAGGGAAATACCTCCCATCAGGCCGCCGAGCTGGAAAACAACCCTCTTTTCAGGCAGATTTTCAGCCGCTATGGCTATACTCAGGAAACCGGTGTGGTGAAAAATCCCCAGCACAGTCAGCAGCAGGCGCCGCAGCTGCAGCTGGCCAACAACCAGCAGACGGTGGCGGCCTTCAAGGATATGGCACAGCTTCTGCTGAAGGACAGCAGTATGACAGCAAAGGATGTGCAGCTTCTGCAGGATTTTGTCAATGGCAGTCAGGAGGCCCTGAGCCAGCAGGATGCAAAGCAGCTGAACCTGTTGCTGAGGATGGTGCAGAGCAATATTCCTGCCGCTGTCCAGCAGGCAGGCCAGCAGCAGGGCATGGAAGGACTGCCGAAGCTGTGGGCCTTCTTGCAGCTGGCGGAGCTGGGAACCTTGAAGGGCATCCGGGCGAAGGAGCTGAAAAATGCCAGCAAGGAAATCAGGACGGTGATTTCCTCCATGAAGGGCGCAGTCAGCAGCGAGGGCAGCTACAGGGCGGATGGGCAGAAGTCCATCAGTTTTGTCATGCCGCTGTATATCGGGGAAAATGAGCAGAGCTATCCGGCCTACATCAATCTCTACGATGAGCCGTCCCATGAAGATGAGCAGGGCAGGACGAGGAAGGATACCTGGTTCCGCGTCTGTGTGCTGACGGAAAATATCGGGGCGGTGGACATAGTCTGCCAGCTTTATGAGGGCAACAACCTCAATCTGCGGATTCAGTTTTCGGATCAGGAGGCCGTGCGGGCCTTTGGCGAGTATCTGCCCGACATCAGGAAGGCACTGTATGATACATCGGTTCATTTGAATGATTTGAGGGTGGGGACGGTGAAGTAATTGCTGAAGGATAGAATGAAGCCCAGGGAGGAGCCGGAGGAGGATCCGCAGGCCGAAAAGAAAGCCGTTGCCATCAAGTATGACATGGAAAAAAACAAGGCGCCAAAGCTGGTAGCCAAAGGCAAGGGTCATGTGGCGGAAAACATACTGGAAGCGGCCAAAAAGGGACAGGTGCCTGTCTATCAGAACAAGTCCCTGGTCAATATGCTGATGGCTTTGGAGCTGGATAAGGAAATTCCAACGGAGCTGTACACTACGGTGGCAGAAATACTGGCCTATGTGTACAGGATTGACAGGCGGCGCAGGGAAAAAATCCTGGAGGAGCCGCCGATGAAGGGACTGTAATACTGGTGGACAGCAAGGAACTTGGCAGGCGCGGTGAGGCACTGGCGGCGCAGTATCTGGCGACGCATGGCTGCAGTATTGTGGAGCAGAACTACCGCTGTCCTGCGGGAGAGATTGATATTATTGCCAGATGCGGTGAGCTGGTGATTTTTGCCGAGGTAAAGACAAGGAGGTCCGGCAGGTTTGGCAGGCCCGGTGCGGCAGTGGATTCTTTCAAGCAGCAGAAGATTATCAGGAGTGCCGGCTGGTATATCCGCGGCAAAGGGCTGGAGGGCAGCCGCTTCCGTTTTGATGTGCTGGAAGTGATGCGCACTCCTGCAGGGCAGATGAGCGTAAATCACATCAGGGGTGCTTTTGAAGCCTGATGTGAAGAGAGGATGTATGGTATGAAGATTATAGTGGGCATTACCGGTGCCAGCGGCAGTATCTACGGGCTGAAGCTCATAGAGGTGCTGAAAAACGCCGGTCATCAGGTTCATGTGGTGATTTCGGACAGCGGCGTCGGGGTGATTCAGTACGAATGTGATACTACATTGGAGGATATAGCTCTGGTGGCGGACAAGATATACAATGTGCATAACGTGGGAGCGGCCATTGCCAGCGGCTCTTTTCAGGCGGATGCCATGGTAATAGCACCCTGCTCCATGAACACCTGCGGCTGTCTTGCCGGCGGCATCACGGATAATCTGCTGACCCGTGCGGCGGATGTCATGCTGAAGGAGGGGCGCAAGCTGATTGTGGTGCCGCGGGAAACGCCGATGCATGCCGGGCATCTGGAGAATCTTCTGAAGCTGAGCCGGATGGGCGCCGTGATTATTCCGGCGAGCCCGGGATTTTACCATCGGCCTGACACAATTATGGATCTGGTGAATATGCTGGTCGGCAAAATTTGCGATAATCTGGGCGTAAAGAACAATTTGTTCGCCCGCTGGCAGGGAATAATGTGAAAAAAACCTAAAAAGATTTGTGATATTCTCTGAAAAAACTTGATATGTGAAGCAATACAGTATTTACATCCTTCTGCAACAATGCTATATTTAATTTGTAATTAAGTGCACGACAATTACGAATTTTAAGAAATGTTCAGCAGGGGGATGAGCAATGGCTTATGTAAATCTGGTAGCAGAAGATAGTCTTGTATACGATATAAAAAAGAAATTGGGGGTGATATCAACAGCGAGAAATGGCTGGACGAAGGAAATCAACCTGGTGGCCTGGAATGGCGGTGAGCCGCGGTATGAGCTGCGCTCATGGTCGCCTGACCACAGACGGATGGGCAAGGGGATTTCCTTCAACAAGGAGGAACTGGGGTCGTTGCGGGAGATTCTGACGCAGCTTGGCCCTGAGCGCAATCTGCAGGCAGGGGTATAGCCTGCAGGGCGGCATTCTTCAGGACAGACATGAGAAAATAAAAATAAAAGTGCAATAAAATGACCGAGGATGCGCAGGGGATTGGCGTCTTCGGTCATTTTTGCTGTGCGCTATGCGCTGTTTCTGTGCAGTTATGATTTTCCGGAAGTCGGGCAGAGGGCCGATCGGAGCGCTGCCGCCATCGGTTCCCGTGGCAGCTGCAGGCCTGTCCAGAGGCGGAAGGCCTCTGCGCCCTGCCCGACCAGCATGGCCTCGCCGTTGAGCGTCCGGCAGCCATGCTCCCTGGCAGTTTTGAGGAAGAGGGTTTCGGCAGGGGTGTAGATGATGTCATAGACAAAGGCATCGGGGCTTACCCTGTCCCAGTCCACAGGCGGCATGGCATCTGTAGCCGGTGTCATGCCCAGGGGGGTGGAGTTTATCAGGAGCTGTGCCCGGGGCAGCTTTGCGGCAAACTCGTCAGAGTGCCAGTCCAGCACCTCAATGTGCATGTATTGGCGGAAATACTCCGCAACAGGCTGAACCTTGGCGACGTTCCGTACGCCGATGGTGAGGGTGCTGACCCTTTCTTTGATAAGGCCCCAGATGATGGCCCGGGCGGCGCCGCCGGCACCCAGCAGGATGGCATTTTTGCCGGAGGGAGAGAAGCCCTCCTGCTTCATGCCGTCAATAAAGCCTGTCACGTCGGTGTTGTAGCCCGTCAGATGGCCGTTTTCGTTTTTGACGGCATTGACGGCGCCGATGATTTTGGCATCCTCGTGTATTTCATCCAGGTATTCCATGATGGCCTGCTTGTGGGGGATTGTGACGTTAAAGCCGCAAAAGCCCAGCGCCTTAAGCCCCTTCACCGCCGCTTCCAGATTTTCGTTCAGCACCGGCATGGCGATATAGGCATAGTCCAGCCCTGCGGCCTGAATGCCCGCATTCTGCATGGCAGGGGAAAGGGAGTGGGCAATGGGATTGCCTATTACGCCCATGTTGATGGTTTTTCCAGTAAACATAATCAGTTTCAGCTCCTTGGTGTTTTTTATCTATTATACTAAAAAATTTTTACAAATGTCTACTGGTACTATTGTCAAGTTTACATTTATCGTGCTATAATATCCCTTGTATGTAGAAAAACATCTTTTTAGGGTGTACGGAGGGAAGCAAAAATGAGTAAATCAGAAAAAAACGGTTATTTTCTCGTGCGTGAGGAAATTCTGCCAGAAGCTATAAAGAAAACCATCCGGGTAAAGGAAATGCTGAAGCGCGGCGATGCCCGCACCATCAACGAGGCGGTGGAGCGCATGGAGCTGAGCCGCAGCGCTTATTACAAGTACAAGGATTACGTATTTCCTTTTTATGAGGCCAGCCAGAACAAGATTGTGACACTCACTTTTCTGCTGGAGCATAAGCGGGGCGTATTGTCCAGCGTGCTGAACACCATTTCCGGGGATTCCGGCAGTGTGCTGACCATCAATCAGGGCATACCTCTGCAGGGGGTTGCCAACGCTACCGTATCCATTGAAACTGCCAACATGTCGGTTGATCTGGAGGCGCTTCTGGACAAGCTGCGCATGGTTGACGGCGTGAAGCGCATGGAGGTACTGGGACAGGCTCAGGCCTGATGCGGCGCGTTTTTTCCCGGTGATTTGACTTAGAAGGAGAATTTTTTGTTTTATGTCCAAGGAAATTAGTATAGGCCTTTTGGGTTCCGGCACTGTAGGTACCGGAGTTGTCAGGGTTCTGAAGGAAAATGCTGATGATATCAGCAAGAAGGTTGGCGGGCGGATTGCCATAAAGAAGGTGCTGGTCAGGGATCTGACCAAAAAGCGCGAGTATCTGGAGGGAATCCAGCTGACTGATAATGCGGATGATATCCTGAATGACCCGGAGATTGATATTGTGGTGGAGCTGCTTGGCGGCCAGCACCCTGCCCGTGAGTACATGCTGAAAGCTATGGAAAACGGCAAGCATGTGGTTACAGCCAACAAGGATGTGGTGGCACAGTTCGGTCACGACCTCTTTGATATGGCGGAGGCCAAGGGTGTTGATTTCAAGTTTGAGGCCAGCGTGGGGGGCGGTATCCCGATTATTACCCCTTTGAAGGAGTGCCTGACCGGCAACCGCATCAGCGAGATTATGGGTATTGTCAACGGCACGACCAACTACATGCTGACGAAGATGGCAGAGGATGGCTCGGATTATGCCAGCATCCTGAAGGAAGCCCAGGCCATGGGTTATGCCGAGGCCAATCCTGCCGCTGACGTGGAGGGCTGGGATGCGGCCCGCAAGGCGGTTATTCTGGCATCCATCGGCTTTAATACCCGCATCAATCTGGATCAGGTTTCCGTGGAAGGAATTACCCATATTGAACCGGCTGATATCAACTATGCCAACGAGCTGGGCTATGTCATCAAGCTCCTGGCTGTGGCGAAGGATTATGGCGAGAAGGGCGTCAACGTCCGGGTTCATCCTGTATTCCTGCCTAGCAGTCATCCGCTGGCCTCTGTCAAGGATGTGTTCAATGCGATTTTCCTCCGTGGCAATGCCATCGGTGATGCCATGTTCTACGGCCGTGGGGCCGGTTCCCTGCCGACCGCTTCTGCCGTGGTGGCGGACATTATCGGTGAGGCAAGGAATATTGTCAGCCACGTACATTCCGTGATTGGCTGTACCTGCTATAACAGCCGCGAGTTCTGTCCTATTGAGGAGACGGAATCCTCCTACTATGTGCGCCTGCATGTGGATGATGAGCCGGGTGTGCTGGGGTCTATCGCTACGGCCTTTGGTGAGAGCGGTGTCAGCCTGAAGTCCGTTATCCAGACGCGCAAGGTGGGCGCCCATGCCGAGATTGTGGCTGTTACCCATGTGGTACAGCACAGGAATCTGCAGAAGGCGGCTGATGTGCTGAAAGAGCTGAAGGTTGTTGACAGCATCCGGAGCATTATCCGCGTGGAGGAGAACTGAGCTAGGAGGCTTTCCGATGGAATTAAAAAGTGTAAAGGTCAGGGTTCCCGGAACCTCAGCCAACTGCGGCCCCGGTTTTGACTGTCTGGGCGTGGCGTGTACCATTTATAACGAGCTGGAGCTGACCCTTCTGCGTGAGGAACGGCTTGACATAGAGATTACAGGTGATGGCGCCGGCAATATTCCTGTTGATGACAGGAACATCGTGTGGCGGTCCATTCAGAAGCTGCTGGCAAGGGCCGGCAAGGAGCAGGAGTATAAGGGAGCCATTATCAGGATGAATAATGGCGTGCCGCTGTCAAGGGGGCTTGGCAGCAGTGCTACGGCTATTGTGGGCGGATTGAAGGCGGCCAACGAGTGCCTGGGCAATCCCTTTACCAACCGTGACCTTTTGCAGATGGCGACGGAGATAGAGGGGCATCCTGACAATGTGGCGCCGGCCATCTTTGGCGGCTTTACCATCAGCATTGTCAGGAATGGCAAGCCGGAGTGCTTTTCGCTGCTGCCAAAGCTGCCGTTGAAGCTGGTGGTGACGGTGCCGGATTTCTTCCTGCCTACCAAGGCGGCAAGGGCGGTTCTGCCTGCCGAGGTGCCTATGAAGGATGCTGTGTTCAACATCGGCCGGGCGGCCATGCTGACGGCGGCGCTCTGCAAGGGCAACAAGAGCTTCCTGCGCAGTGTGTTTGATGATGCCCTGCATCAGCCATATCGTGCCAAGCTGATTCCCGGCATGTATGATGTGTTCAAGGCCGCCAGGGCGGCAGGTGCGCTGGGTGCCAGCATGAGCGGCGCCGGCCCGTGCCTGATTGCCTTCACGGTGGAGAATGCCGAGGCCGTGGGCATGGCGATGCGTGATGCTTTTGCCAGAAACAATGTGAAGTCCGAGTACCATGTCTTTGACATTGACGGTACCGGGGCAACAGTTATTTAAAATTTGTATTGTTTGGCTGATTTTATTATATGCTGTATAATAAAGTCAGCCTGTTTTTGTGCGTTATTAAAGCGTTGTGTGGTACTGTGCAAGCTGTAAAGCCCGTTCAGCCTGTGCAGATTATTGATATTATGCGGTGATTGCGGGGATGCTGCAGGTATTGTCAGGAGATGTGGTTATGCTGGAAGCGGAATTTGTGGCAAGGGTGAAAGAAGCCGGCGGAAATGCCTTTGTGGTTGGCGGCTGGGTGAGGGATTTTCTGCGGGGAGAAAAGCCGGAGGACAAGGACTATGTGGTGACGGGCCTTGATGTGGAGCGGTTCCGGAGGATATTTCCGGAGGGCATTCTCATTGGCAGGTCCTTTCCTGTTTTTTTGCTGCCTATTGACGCCGCTGACGGCAGGGGAAGCAGGCAATGCGAGGTGGCGATGGCCCGCAGGGAAAGCAAGTCAGGCAGTGGCTATCGGGGATTTTCGGCAGAGGCGGACAGGTTTATCACCATTGAAGAGGATTTGTATCGGCGGGATCTGACGGTGAACAGCATTGCCATGGACTTGCACAGCGGCAGAATTGTGGATTTATACGGAGGGCGGGCTGATATTGAGGCCGGTGTGCTGCGGCCTGTTTCGGAGCGCTTCGGTGAGGATCCGGTGCGGGCTCTCCGGGCGGCGCGGTTTGCGGCAAAGCTGGGCTATAGGCCTGCGCCGGAGCTGATATCGGCCATGGACAAGTGCCGCAGGGAGCTCAGGGAAGAGCCGGGGGAGCGGATTCTGGGCGAGCTGAAGAAGGCGCTGGCAACGGACAGGCCATCCTTGTTTTTCCGCCTGCTGCACAGTGCAGGCCTGCTGGAGGATACCTTCCCGGAAATCCATGCCCTCATAGGCAAGACACAGCCGGAGGCCTATCATCCGGAGGGGGATGCCTTTGAGCATGTCATGCTGATTGTGGACCAGGTGGCCGGGCAGACGAAGAATGTTACGGCACGCTTTGCGGCTCTCTGCCACGACCTGGGCAAGGGGGCAACGCCTGTGGAAATGCTGCCCCATCACTACGGCCATGAGGCAAAGGGACTGGAAGTGCTGGCCGGCTGGAATCGCCGCGTAACCCTGCCGTCGGTGTGGCTGAAGGCGGCGAGGTTCATCATCAGCCAGCACATGCGGGCGCCCCGCCTTTCCAAGCCGCCGAAAATCTGCGAGCTGCTCCTGATGATGAAGGCGGTGGAGGCGGAGCTGCCCGTCGGTGACACAAAAATCATTATCGGCGCGGACAACAGGGGTCTGCCGCCTTATCTTGAGCATGCGGAGGAAATCATCGCCGCCATGGGCAGGATATCTGGCTCCGATGCGCCCCGGAACCTGACCGGCAGAAAAATCGGCGACTGGGTGAAAAGACAGCAGCTGGAAGCGTGCAGGCAAATACTGGAAAATATAATGCCATAAACAAAACTAATTAAACTATAGCAAATTAGAGGGTTTTCTGTTATAATAATACAAAAGAAATGTAAGTGGGCTGGCAGGATGATTTGTCCTTTGCTGTCACCGCAGTGTTAAGCATATTCATCACGTCAGCCGCAGGTGTTCCAGGAAGGTGATTTTTATGGCAATTTATCCGTACAAGGATATCAATCCTGATTTAGCTGATGATGTTTTTATTGCGCCTAGTGCTTCTGTAGTGGGTGATGTGAAGATGGGCTCGGGCACCAATGTGTGGTTCGGGGCTGTGGTTCGCGGCGATGTGAACAAGGTTATTATCGGTGAGCATACCAATATACAGGATAACGCCACGATTCATACCATGAGTGACGCACCTACGGAGATTGGCGATCATGTGACTATCGGTCACAATGCGGTGGTGCATTGCAGCAAGGTGGGAAGCAACTGCCTGATAGGCATGGGCAGCGTGCTGATTGGTTACTCCGAGATAGGCGACAACTGCGTTATAGGAGCCAATTCCTTTATCCCACAGCACAAGAAGATTCCGGCCGGCTCGCTGGTATACGGCAACCCTGCCAAGCTGGTGCGCGCCCTGCGGGATGATGAGCTGGAGGCCCTGAAGGCATCCACTGAGAATTACTACAAGCTGGGACAGGTTTATGCGGAAATCATGGGGAACAAGTAATTTTCGGCAGAAATTTGTTAGATGAATTTTTTCTGAAAAGCAGGATTTTTGCCTGAGGTGTAGAATTATACCAGTAGAGACAAGTAACAAGAGAGGTATTGAGAAAATGGAAAAAACTTTGGTGCTTATAAAGCCGGATGCCGTGAGGGGTAAACACATCGGCGACATCGTTAAAATCTACGAGGAAAAGGGCTTGAAGATTTTGGCAATGAAGATGCTGCAGATGGATGAAAAGCTGGCTTCCAGGCATTATGAGGAGCATATCGGACGTCCTTATTATGATGATTTGATGGGCTTTATGACTTCCGGCCCGATTGTCGCCATGGTACTGGAGGGCGAGGGTGCTATTGCCAATGTGCGCGCCATCAACGGCAAGACAAATCCTGCCGAGGCGGAGGAAGGGACGATCCGCAGGCTGTACGCCGCCAGCGGCAGCCGCAACGCGGTGCATGCCTCTGATTCGCCGGAGAATGCCGCACGGGAGATTTCTATTTTCTTTAATGCCGCCGAGATTTATGATTAAATTTGAGGGGGAATGAAGATGAGCCTGTACACTGCTAGAGGCGACAGCGGTATGACCGACCTGAGTACCGGTCAGAGAATTGCTAAAAATTCGTGGAGGGTCAAGGCCTATGGTGCATTGGACGAGTTTGGTTCTGCCCTGGGCATGGCAAGGGCCTTTTGTGAAAACGAAAAGGTAAAGGATCTGTGCCTGCGCCTGCAGAAGCTGAACGGGCTTCTGATGACCGACCTGGCCAGCCTGAATGACTACGAGCCGTTGATTACCCATGACCATGTTGTGTACCTTGAGGATATGATGGACAAGATGGAGGAGCAGATGGAGCCTCTCCACGGTTTCCTCATCCCTGGCGAAACTAAGGGCGGTGCCTGCCTTGACCTGGCAAGAACAGTGGCAAGGCGTGCCGAGCGTGTTATGTGGGATTTGGCAAAAAATGAAATTGTGCCGGATCAGGACAGGATCCTGCTGAACCGTATTTCCGACTTCTGCTTTATGCTGATGCGCCTGGAGGAAGACAGATAGCTTCCGGACGGGGTGCCAGCCGGGCATGATTATTACAGGTGAATAGCTGCAAAGAAGCGTGTGTTGAAAAATTTTTCTTCAATATGCGCTTTTTTTGTGTGACAGGCAGGATTTTTGCAATATATAACGAATATATTTTCTTAGAAAGAATTTAACTGTATGCGGTAGCGCCCGTATGTGGCGCGGGCATCAGGCATGCTGATTTTTAGGAAGAAGATTTATATGCGAAAAATTTGGAACATCAGACAAAAGGACAAGAAGAAAGCGGCCGTGCTGGCGGCCGAGCTGGGAGTATCGCCGCTTCTGGCGGGAATCCTGCTGAACAGGGGAATTGATGATGCGGCGGCGGCCAGGGAATTTTTGCATCCGGAGGACAGGGAGTATTACGACCCCTACCTGCTGCCGGACATGGACAAGGCTGTAAAGCGCATCAGGGCGGCCATCGAGGCCAGGGAGCAGATTGTGGTGTACGGGGATTATGACGCCGACGGCATTACGGCTACCACCGTGCTGCTGAGGACGCTGCAGCAGCTGGGGGGCTGGGCGGATTATTACATTCCTGACCGCTTTACGGAAGGGTATGGCGTCAATCTGGATGCGTTGAAGCGCATGCACAGCCAGGGAACCAGCCTGGTGATTACCGTTGACTGCGGCATCAAGTCCGTGGAGGAGCTGCGCAGTATGCAGGACTGCATGGATTTTGTGGTGACTGACCATCACCTGCCGGGGGATGAGCTGCCGCCGGCGGTGGCGGTGATAGATGCCCATCGGCAGGATTCAGAGTATCCCTGCGCGGAGCTGGCCGGGGTGGGCATTGCCTTCAAGCTGTGCCAGGCCCTGTGGCAGAGCATGAAAAAGGCACCGGCGGAAAATCCGGGGCTGGAGATTGTGGCACTGGGCACGGTGGCAGACGCAGTGCCGCTGGTGGACGAGAACAGAAAGATTGTTTCCGAGGGCTTGAAGCGCATGAAGGATTCGTCCTTTGTGGGGATACGTGCCCTGATTGAAGCGACGGGGCTGGGCAACCGCGAGATTGACAGCATGAGCATCGGCTTTGTGCTGGCGCCGCGCATCAATGTGGCAGGCAGGCTGAAAAGCGCCCGCCTCAGCGTGGAGCTGCTGCTGTCCGAGAATGAGGACATGGCCAGGGAAATGGCACAGCAGCTGAATGAGCTGAACAATACCCGCAAGGAGCTGAAAGAAGAAATTCAGGCCATGGCGGAGGCGCAGCTGCAGTCCATGGACATCGGCAATGCGAGGGTTATCGTGGTGGCGGGCAGGGAGTGGCACCACGGCGTTCTGGGGCTGGTGGCCTCATCCCTGCAGGAGAAATACTACCTGCCGACGGTGGTCATCAGTGTCAAGGACGGTGTGGGCAAGGGCTCCTGCCGCAGTATTCCCGGCTTTAATCTCTTCAAGGCGCTTACTGCCTGCCAGCCGGCCCTGGTGCAGTTTGGCGGACATGAAATGGCGGCCGGCCTGACGGTCAGGGAGGAAAATATCGATATGCTCCGGGATATGCTGGAGGCGGAAGCAAGGCGCCAGATGACAGCGGCCCAGTATATTCCCCGCTATGATATTGATATGGAGATTTCACCGGCAGAAATGACTATGGAAATGGTGGAGGAGCTGGCCCTTTTGGAGCCCTGCGGCATGAAAAATGAATCGCCCCTGTTTGCCTGCCGGGGCCTTAGCTGCATCAACCCGGAGCTGAAAGGGGCAGATGCCAGGCATTTGAAATTTACCATTTCTGACAGGGGCAGGTTCGTGGATGCCATAGGCTTCAACATGCCGGAGGAGCTGGAGCGTGTGGCCAGGGGCGGCTTTGATATGGTTTATTCCGCCGGCATCAACGAATGGCGTGATGTGAGAAATCTGCAGTGCATGGTGCGCTCACTGGATGAGCCGGTGCCGCGGCAGCAGGAAACAAGTGTGGACAGGGAGTTCATGAAAAAGATTTATATTTTCCTTCGCGGCAGGCTGGATGGCGGACACAGGCTGTCAGCCGACCTCAGCTGGCTGGCCATGCAGGCCAGGCTGGAAGGCTGCAGTGCGGAAGAACAGAATGTGGCTGACGCGGTGGAGGTGCTTTTGGAGCTGGGGCTTCTGACAGGGACGCCGGATGGCTATCTGGAGCTGAACCGCGCGGCACAGAAAATGGATTTGCATGATTCCCCTACTTTTAGAAGGTTAAATAGCTGAAAATGTGCTATAATGTTTTCTGAAAGCAGTAGAAAATAGTTGGTGGTGGTTTTTATGTTGGAGAAAAAGGGACAGAACGATGTCAATATTTACATACCGGAGGTGGCAAGCGCAACGGCCGAGGTATCCATTGATGAGGTGATCAATGCGGTGCTGAAATATCAGCCCCACGCCGATGTGGAGCTGGTGCGCAAGGCCTACGAGCTTGCCAATGCGGCCCATGGCGGGCAGAAGCGCGCCTCCGGTGAGGATTATATTATTCATCCTTTGTGCGTGGCAAAAATTCTTACAGAGCTGCAGATTGACAGCACCACCATCACAGCGGCAATTCTTCATGATGTGGTTGAGGATACCACCTATTCACAGGCACAGATGGAGGATATTTTCGGCTCCGAGGTGGCAATGCTGATTGACGGCGTTACCAAGCTGGGCAAAATCAAGTATCAGTCCCGTGAGGAACAGCAGTCGGAGAACTACCGCAAGCTGTTCCTGGCTATGGCGAAGGACATCAGGGTAATCATGATTAAGCTGGCTGACCGCCTGCACAATATGCGCACCCTGAAATTCGTCAAGGAGGAAAAGCAGAAGCGCATTGCCAAGGAAACCATTGAGGTGTATGCGCCTCTCGCCAACCGCCTGGGTATTTCCAACATCAAGTGGGAGCTGGAGGATTTGTGCCTCAGATATCTGGAGCCGGAGTTTTACTATGACCTGGTGGAAAAGGTCAAGCAGAAGCGGCAGGAGCGCCAGCGGTTTATCGAGGACGCCATCCTGCAGATACACACCAAGCTCATCAGGAGCCGTATCAAGGCGGAAATCAGCGGCAGGGCGAAGCATTTTTACAGCATTTACCGCAAGATGAAGCGTGATAACAAGGACATCAGCGAGATTTATGACCTGTCGGCAGTGCGGGTGCTGGTGCACAATGTAAAGGACTGCTATGCGGTGCTGGGGGTTATCCATGCCATGTGGAAGCCTATTCCGGGGCGGTTCAAGGATTATATCGCCATGCCGAAGTCCAACGGCTATCAGTCCCTGCACACCACGGTCATGACCAGAGGCTACCCGCTGGAAATCCAGATTCGCACCTTTGCCATGCACAAGGTGTCGGAATACGGCGTGGCGGCACATTGGAAGTACAAGGAAGCAGGGCGCAGCGTAGGTGCCGGCAACGATTATGAGAAAAAGATTTCCTGGCTCCGCCAGATGATGAACCTGCAGCACGAGGTGAATGACCCGACCGAATATCTGGAAGCCTTGAAGATGGATATTTTTTCCGATGAGGTATTCGTATTTACCCCTAATGGCGATGTGATTGATTTGCCGAAGGGCTCCGTGCCGATTGATTTTGCCTACCGTATCCATACGGAGGTGGGACATCACTGCGTGGGCGCCAAGGTCAACGGCAAGATCGTGCCGCTGGAATACAAGCTGAAAAACGGCGATCAGGTGGCCATCATCACCAACAAGGCGAATAACGGCCCTAGCCGTGACTGGCTGAATATTGTGGCTTCCTCTGATACCAGGGCAAAAATCCGCTCCTGGTTCAAGAAGGTGAAGCGGGAGGAAAATGTCATCCGGGGCAGGGAGCTTCTTGAGAAGGAAGCGAAAAGGCTGGGCTATGAGCCGAAGGATTTGCTGCGGGATGAATGGCTGAACTCCGTCTGCCTGAGATTCAACATCAATAATGACGAGGATATGCTGGCGGCGGTAGGCTATGGCGGCGTGGCAGTCAACGGCGTCATTGCCAAGCTGATTGAGCATCACAAGAAGGCCATCAAGGCGGCAACGCCGCCGGATGTCAGCGAGATGCTGGAAACCATCAAGCAGCAGCACAACAATTCCCGCAAGAACAAGGCCAGCCACGGTATTCTGGTGGAGGGCGAGTCCGGTATGCTGGTGCGTCTGGCCAGGTGCTGCAACCCGATTCCGGGGGACCCGATTGTGGGCTATATCACCAAGGGACGCGGGGTTTCCGTCCACCGGGCGGACTGCCCGAATGTGCTGTCCGACGACGGGGACACCACCCGGGTGATTGACGTCAACTGGGATATCGGACTGGACAAGGATTATACGGTGGAGATTGAGATTATCTGCAACGATGCTTCCGGTGTGCTGACCAGCGTCCTGTCGGTGCCTGCGGAAATGAAGATAAATGTGTCCGCCGTGAATGCCAAGGCCAACAAGGGCAACAAGACTTCGACGATCATCATGAGCCTTGAGGTGCACAATGCGGCGCAGGTGTCACTGGTCATGGGCAAAATCCGCAGGCTGAAGGATGTGTTCAGCGTAAGCCGCGCCATGGCAAGCACTGTGGATAATAATAATACGAAGCATGGCAGGCAGGTGTGAGGGCGGCAAAGCGGCCGGAAATGATTGACATGGCTGTATAGGCCGTGCGGGATAAAACATGTGAGGTGTGAAATGAGCTTTAGTGTAGATACCCTGGTAGTGGGGCCGATTGAGGAAAACTGTTATGTGCTGAAGGATGAGGAAACCGGTGAGGGCATTATTATTGATGCCGGTGACAACGGGCAGGAAATTCTTGCCTATGTCAAGGATAATGGCATTGATGTGAAGCTTTTGGTGAATACCCACGGCCATTGGGATCACATCGGCGCAGTGGATGTGCTGCGGGATGCCCTGGGAGTTCAGCTGGCAATCCACGGCGAGGATGCGCCCATGCTGACTGCCAGCGAGGAGGAAATGGCTGTGTACAGCGTGTTTGTGGGCAGGAAGAAGCCGGCGGAGATTTTGCTGAAGGACGGGGATGTGATTAATTTCGGCAAATCAAGTTTGAAGGTTATCCATACGCCGGGCCATACCAAGGGCGGTATCTGCCTTTATGGCGGCGGCTGCCTCTTTAGCGGTGACACCTTGTTTGCCAGCAGTGTGGGGCGCACCGACCTGCCGGGGGGAGATTATCACGAAATCCTGCATTCCGTGAACGTGGCTCTGGCGCAGGTGGCTGATGAAACCAAGGTGTATCCGGGACACGGCCCTGCCACCCGCATGGGCAGGGAGCGCCGTTGCAATCCGTATTTGCAGCAGGGATAAAATTAATAATGCCGCGGCTTTTATTCTAAAGTCCCGCGGCTTATTTTTTTGCTTTTTGTATGTATCTCTGATATAATATATTGTATTTGAATTTTACGGATAAAGGAGGCTGCCGTTATGTCAGCTACATACTCTTTGGACGACTTAAAGCAGAAACTGCAAAATAGCCCATATAAGCTCACGCATCAGCGAAAAGTAGTGCTGGAGGTTTTTGTGAATAATCCCGGAGTACACCTCAGCGCAGAGGAAGTTCACGATACCCTGAAGCAGAAATCTGCCGATATAGGGCTTGCCACTGTGTACAGGGCATTGGAGCTTTTGTGCAACAAGGAAATAGGCATCCTGCAGAAGATTGAGTTCGGCGATGGCTGCTCGCGTTATGAGCTGAACCTGACGGAGCCTAATTCCCATCAGCATCATCACATGATATGCACGAGATGCAAGAAGGTAATCGAGTTCTCCGAGGATATGCTGGATGACCTGGAAGCGGATATTATGAGAAAATGCGGCTTCAAGGTAACTGACCATCAGGTGAAGTTCTTTGGACTGTGTGAGGAGTGCCGGAACGAAATTGCGAATTAAGGATTTTTTTCTCAACAGCCAGCATCAGGTAGTCTGCAAGGTGGTACGGGAGGTGCTGAACCTCTTTAAGATGGAGCTGCCGGTGCCGGTGGAAAAGCTCCCCTACAGAAAGAGCCCGGAAAAGCAGGCGGAGCTGATAAATAACGATGCTTATGACCTGCTGGAGCTGAAAATAGAGAATTTTACGGAGGGCGTGCCGGGGGAAACTTCCTCGCCCATGACGGAGCGTCCGGGAGAACTGCCGGTGGTGCGGACTGTTGTGCATTATACTGCCGCTGACGGCAGCCGCCGCAGCATGGAGCGAACCGGTACAGGCAGGGGCAGTGAGCGTTTTGAGGCCGGGAAGCACCGCCTGATAAAGTTGAACCTGTACCACCTGCTGCGGCAGGAATTCGGCTTTCCGGAGGCGCCCTGGGGCATTCTGCACGGGGTTCGGCCCACGAAGATTGTTCACCGCCTTTTGAACGACGGACTGAGCCGTGATCAGGTGGTGGCGAGGCTGAAGGAGGATTATGCCGCCAGTGATGAGAAATCCGTGACCATTACGGATATGGCCATCCGCCAGCGGCCTTTTTTGGCGCGGACGGACAAAAAGACCATCAGCATCTACGTGGGCATACCCTTCTGCCTGACCAGATGCCTGTACTGCTCCTTTCCCGCCAATATCCTGCCGGGGCAGAAGGGCATAGAGCGGTTTATGGTTGCCTTTCGCAAGGATTTGCTGGCAGTCAGGGAGCTGGTGCAGGGCTATGGCTTCAAGGTGCAGTCCGTTTATGTGGGGGGCGGCACGCCCACCAGCCTGCCGGACGATTATTTTGCCGAAATGCTTCATCTGGTGAGGGACAGCTTCTGTTGTGAGCATACGGTGGAGTTTACGGTGGAGGCCGGGCGGCCTGACAGCATGTCCGGGGCAAAGCTTGCCGTCATGCAGGAATGCGGCGTCACCCGTGTCAGCTGCAATCCCCAGACCATGCAGCAGCGCACCTTGAAGCGCATCGGCAGAAATCATACGGTGGAGGCCGTGTCGGAAATGTTTCATAACCTCCGCCGGGCGGGAATTCCGGAAATCAACATGGATTTGATTATCGGCCTGCCGGGGGAAAAGGTGGAGGATGTCAGAAGCACCATGGAGCAGATTATAGCACTGGCGCCTGATGATATTACCCTTCATTCACTGGCGCTCAAGCGCGGCTCAAGGCTGAAGATGAATCTGGCGGATTATGAGCTGCCGGACGATGATACCTGCCGCGAGATGTTTGCGGTGGCCATGGACTATGTGACCAGGGCAGGCTTGAAGCCCTATTATCTCTATCGTCAGGGCTATATGAGCGGCCAGATGGAAAACGTGGGCTGCAGCCGCGAAGGCGCGGAGAGCATGTACAATATCCAGATTATGGAGGAACAGCAGACCATTCTGGGCATTGGCGGTGCCGCTACCAGCAAGGTGGTGGATTTTCGGGAAAACAGGCTGAAATCCGTCTTTAATGCCAAGGATTTGGCCACCTATGAGCGGGACATTGATATATACATCGAAAAGCGCAGGGCACTGCTGGAGGAAATCTACGGCAGGCCGCAGACATAGGCTGCAGGCATGGAAAAAGCCATATCTGCCGCTATGGGTGCTTAAGGCGTGTGTTAGATACAGATATATGGGAATTATGAGATGACAGGAGGATAAAGAGGAATGTTGACAAATGCACCTCGTGGTACTAAGGATATACTGCCGGATACAGTAGGCGATTGGAATTATGTGGAGGGTGAAATCCGTGAGCTGTGCCGCCGCTTTGGCTACAGCGAAATCAGGACCCCGATTTTTGAGCATACGGAGCTTTTTCAGCGTGGCATCGGCGAGGGAACCGATGTGGTGGACAAGGAAATGTACACCTTTACCGACAGGGGGGACAGGAGCATTACCCTGCGCCCGGAGAATACGGCCTCGGCTGTCCGTGCCTATCTGCAGAACAAGCTCTATGCGGAGTCCAATCTGGTGAAGCTGTTTTATATCGGCTCCATGTTCCGCTATGACCGTCCCCAGGCGGGGCGCATGCGTGAGTTCCATCAGTTTGGCGTGGAGGCGCTGGGAGAGGCCAATCCTGCGGTTGATGCAGAGGTAATCCTGCTGGCCATGAGCCTTTTGGAGGGACTGGGGCTGAAGGATTTGGAGCTGTCCATCAATTCTGTGGGCTGTCCGAATTGCCGAAGCAGGTATCGCACCATGCTGCAGGACTTCTTCCGGGATAAGCTGGATGATTTGTGCGAGGATTGCCGCAGCCGTTTTGACCGCAGCCCGCTGCGCATTCTGGACTGCAAGAAGGACAGTGACAAGCCGTACATGGCGGATGCACCGAAGATTACCGACTGCCTGTGCGAGGAGTGCAGCGGACATTTTGCCAAATTGCAGGAATATCTTACTAATGCCGGCATCAGCTTCCAGCATGACCCTCGTCTGGTGCGGGGGCTGGACTACTACACCAAGACTGCCTTTGAAATCAAGTATCCGCCGCTGGGGGCCCAGAGTGCCGTGGCAGGCGGCGGCCGCTATGACGGGCTGATTGAGGAAATGGGCGGAAGCCCTACCCCTGCCGTGGGTTTTGCTACCGGCCTTGAGCGCCTGCTTCTGGCCCTTGAGAGCCAGAACCTGCTGCCGGAGAAGAGCCGCAGTGTGGATGCCTATGTGGTGGCGCTGGGTGAGGCCGCCCAGTCCGAAGGGTTCAAGCTCTTGAACCAGCTGCGCAGTGCCGGCCTGTCTGCGGCCATGGATTTTGCCGGCCGCAGCATGAAGGCGCAGATGAAGCAGGCCAACAAGCTGGGGGCGCGCTATGCCCTCATCCTCGGTGATGATGAGATTGCCGAGGGCGTGGTTATGCTCCGCAGCATGTCCGACAGCCAGCAGGAAAAGGTGGCCATTTCCGGGGTGATTGGGAAAATTAAGGCATAACATTTGGCAAAATCATTGTCAGCTTTTGGTGAGTTTGTTATAATGACAGTTGCGAAAAAAATATTCGATTAGATGATAATTAGATTTTATGAGGTGAAAGTTTTAGATGGATACTTTAGAAGGTTTGAAGCGTTCCCATCACTGCGGTGAGCTGCGTGCTGACCATGTAGGCAGTGAGGTTGTTCTTTGCGGCTGGGTTTCCCGCCGCCGCGACCACGGCGGACTGATTTTTGTTGATTTGCGTGACCGTTCCGGTCTGGTGCAGGTGGTTATCGACGAGGCGGCTATCGGCGAGGAGGCATTCCACAAGGCCGAGACCATCCGCAACGAGTTTGTGGTGGCTGTCCGCGGCGGCGTGCGTGCCCGTTCCGAGGAAACCGTGAATCCTAACATGGCTACCGGCATGATTGAGGTTGTAGTGGAAGAGCTGCGCATTCTCAACAAGGCAAAGACGCCGCCATTCTACATTCAGGATGGCATCGAGGTGGATGAGATGCTGCGCCTGAAGTATCGCTATCTTGATCTGCGCCGTCCTGAGATGCAGAAGAATCTCATGCTGCGCCATCGCGTAACCAAGATTATGCGCGATTACTTCGACAGGAACGGCTTTTTGGAGATTGAGACGCCGATGCTCTGCAAGTCCACCCCGGAGGGGGCCCGTGACTTTCTGGTGCCTAGCCGCCTCAATCCGGGCGAGTTCTATGCCCTGCCGCAGTCTCCGCAGATTTACAAGCAGATTCTGATGCTGTCCGGTCTGGAGAAGTATTTCCAGATTGTGCGCTGCTTCCGCGATGAGGATTTGCGCGCTGACCGTCAGCCTGAGTTTACCCAGCTGGACATCGAGATGTCCTTCATTGATCAGGAGACCATCCTGACCATGATGGAAGGCATGATGGGTGAGATTTTTGACAAGGCTCTGGACAGGAAAATCCCTGAGAAGTTCCTGCGCATGACCTGGGATGAGGCTATGGAGCGCTACGGCTCTGACAAGCCTGACCTGCGCTTTGGCATGGAGCTGATGGATATTTCCGAGCATGTACAGGGCTCTGACTTCAAGGTGTTCAAGTCCGTGCTGGAAAATGGCGGGCAGGTAAAGGTCATCAATGTCGAGGGCTATGCCAATATTCCGCGCCGCGAGCTGGACGGCCTTGTGCAGTATGTTCAGGGCTACGGTGCCAAGGGACTGGCGTGGATTCAGTATACCGAGGAAGGCATCAAGTCTCCGTTCAAGAAGTTCTATTCTGATGAAACCTTTGAGAACATCAGGCAGGCTACCGGCGCCAAGATTGGCGATTTGCTGCTGGTTATTGCTGACAAGCCGCTGGTTGTGGCTCAGGCTCTGGGCGAGCTGCGCCTTGAGATGGCACGCCGCCGCGGCCTGATTGACCCTGACAAGCTCAGCTTCCTGTGGGTTGTTGACTTCCCGATGTTCGAGTACAGCGAAGAGGACAAGCGCTGGAAGGCTATGCACCATCCGTTCACCGCACCGCGTGACGAGGATGTCCAGTACCTTACCTCTGATCCGGGCCGTGTCAAGGCCATTGCCTATGATATGGTTCTCAACGGCGTGGAGATTGGCGGCGGTTCCCTGCGTATCTATCAGAACGATATTCAGGAGAAGGTATTCGAGGCTATTGGCCTGACTGCCGAGGCCGCCCACAGCAAGTTCGGCTTTATGCTGGATGCCTTCAAGTACGGTGCACCGCCTCATGGCGGACTGGCCTTCGGCCTTGACCGCCTGATTATGCTGATGGCAAAGAGAAAGTCCATCCGCGACGTTATTGCTTTCCCTAAGACCCAAAGTGCGTCCGACGTCATGTCCCAGGCACCTTCCGAGGTTGACGAGAAGCAGCTGAAGGAGCTTTCTATCCGCACCCATGTAAAGAAGAAGGTCAAGGAAGATAAGGAGTAATCTGCCGATGGCAGGCATCTGTTCCTGATTTTCGGCCATTGATTTTCGGTTGTGAAATAATACCCTGTCAGAAGTTTGTATTCTGGCAGGGTATTTTTGTTTTAGGTACTAGTATTATTAGTGGGACTTATGGTATAATCACAAGTGATTATTTTGTTCAAAGGGATGATTGTATGGAGGTTCCTACTTCTGTATTGAGCATAACCTGTATGTTCATGCTGACCATGCTGGTGCAGACATATATGTCGGAATCCGTGGACGAGCACATGAGGGTGGCTTTTTTGCGCGGTTTTTCTACAATTCTGATTTGCGCCCTGCTGGATTGGGGCAGGGGTGTCCTGAACGGTTCCCAGGTGTGCCCGGTGTGGCTGCACGGGCTGATAGTCAGCCTTGAATATTCGCTGGCACCTGTGGTAGTGCTGTTTATGCTGGGAGTTCTGGGCGCTATTAACCGCAATCGTTTTTTGGTGCCGCTTTTTGCCTTCAATGCAATTCTGCAGTGTACTACCGGCTTTACGGAGTGGATTTTTTACATAGACAGTGCCAACTATTTTGTGCGGGGGGACTGGTTCAGGGTGTATGTATCCTTTTATACGCTGGGCATCTTTGTCATGTACCGGGAGGTGTACAGGTGCAGCTGGGTATATCAGAACCGCAACGGCTGGATGCTGTTAATGAGCATTATTTCCCTTACCGTCGGAGTGGGGGAGAATGAGTTTGCTGGCGAGTGCTATACGACCTTTCTGGCAGTAGCTATAGCCGCCACCATGTTTTACGTCTACTTTCTGGATATCGGGATTCAGACTGATGCCCTGACAAGGCTGCTGAACAGGCGCTGCTATACCAATCACCTGAAGAAGATTGATTATCCGACGGCTATAATCATGTTTGATGTAAATAAGTTCAAATACATAAATGATACCTATGGCCATGAAAAAGGCGATGTGGTGCTGCAGTATGTGGCAAGCTGCCTGCGCAGGACCTGCGGCCGGCTGGGATACATCTATCGCCTGGGCGGTGACGAGTTTTGCCTGATTCTGCGGAAAGGCTATCTGAAAAAGGTGGATTTCGGGCAGCTGCGCCAGGAGCTGGACAGGCAGCTTGAGATATACAGGCAGAAGGAGCCGGTGATGCCGTCCGTGTCCATGGGGCATGCGGTATACGACGGCGGCTTGTCTGTAGGCAGTGTGGTACGGCAGGCTGACCAGCAGATGTACATCAACAAAAATGGCAGAAGTGAGTTTTAAGGCAGTCAGGCCGCATTATATATAGATATAATTATATAACGAATATTTTTTCGATTTTTTATTAAAAAGGCTGGCCTTTGCAGTAATTTTTTGGTATGATAGGTACAGAATTTTTAGTGAAAGGGCGCGGCTGCTTCCTGCGGGAATGCGGGCGGAGCTTGTCTGATTGGGGGATTAAAGAGCATGAACAAGGTTATTTTAAAGGGGCGTCTGGCCCGTGATGTAGATTTGCGTACTACGCCGAGCGGAAAATCTGTGGCTCAGGCTACCATTGCGGTGGATCGCTGGGGCAAGGATCAGCCGGCGGATTTTATTCCGCTGGTAATCTGGGGGCCGCAGGCGGAAACCTTTGCCAGATATCTGTTCAAGGGCCGTGAGGTGCTGGTAGAGGGGCGTATGCAGGTGCGCAGCTATGATGACAAGAACGGCAACAAGCGGTATGTGACAGAGGTTATCGTGGATAACTTCGAGTTCTGCGGCAGCAGGAATGATGCCGGCAATGCCCCGGCTTCCGGCGGCTTTGACGGAGGCAGCGGCTTTGGCGCGCCTGCAGGTGGCAGCGGGGCAGCGGCAGGTGGTTCGCCGTTTGGCACCAGCGAAGGCTTTGGACAGCCTGTGGATGGGGATATTCCATTTTAATGGGCATAATGTGAATTTGGATGAGAAAAAACTTGCGTAACCATAAGAAATATGGTATAGTAGCAAGCGGTGTAATTAGAAAAACGCACGCTGGCTGATATTTGTACTGTGCCCATGGGGTTTAACAAAGGATGAGGCCGGCGGAGGAAAGAAAAACAGGAGGTGCACCACTATGGCAGTTGTTTCTATGAAACAGTTATTGGAGGCCGGTGTTCATTTCGGACATCAGACCAGGAGATGGAACCCGAAGATGGCAAAGTACATCTTCACCGAGCGCAATGGTATCTATATCATTGACCTGCAGAAGACCGTAAAGAAGGCCGAGGAGGCTTACAACTTCGTACGCAGCGTGGCAGAGGAAGGCAAGACCGTTCTGTTCGTCGGTACCAAGAAGCAGGCTCAGGAGGCTATCAAGGACGAGGCTCTGAAGGCAGACATGTACTTCGTAAATGAGCGTTGGCTGGGCGGCATGCTCACCAACTTCCAGACCATCCAGAAGCGCGTAAACCGCCTGAAGGAGCTGGAGGCTATGGAAGCTGACGGTACTTTTGAGGTTCTGACCAAGAAAGAGGTTCAGGGCCTGAAGCATGAGATGGAGAAGCTGGAGAAGTATCTCGGCGGCATCAAGGACATGGACAAGCTCCCAGGTGCTCTGTTCATCGTTGACCCTCGCAAGGAGCGCATCGCTGTTGCCGAGGCTCACAAGCTGAACATTCCTATCGTTGCTATCATCGATACCAACTGTGATCCGGACGAGATTGATTATCCAATCCCTGGCAACGATGATGCTATCCGCGCTGTACGCCTGCTGACCGGCAAGATTGCTGACGCAATCATCGAGGGCCGTCAGGGCGAGGCTGCAGAGGCTCCTGCCGAGGACGCTGAGTAATTCTATTTCTCAACATAAGAATTAATTGGGGTAAAGGGAGAATTTTTATCCCTTTGCCCTTTTTTATTAGAAATATCGCATATATTGAGGAGGAAACATATAATGGCACAGATTACTGCTGCATTGGTTAAGGAACTGCGCGAGATTACCGGCGCAGGCATGATGGACTGCAAGAAGGCTCTGGTTGAGTGCGAGGGCGACAAGGACAAGGCTATTGATTATCTCCGTGAGAAGGGTATTGCCAAGGCTGCCAAGAAGGCCGGCCGTATCGCTTCCGAGGGTGTTGTTGCAGCAGCTTCCAACGGCAGCACTGCCTGCATTGTAGAGGTTAATTCCGAGACTGACTTCGTTGCCAAGAACGAGAATTTCCAGGCACTGGTAAAGAAGATTGCCGAGCACATCGTTGCTACCAAGCCTGCTGATATGGATGTCCTGAATGCTTCCGAGCTGGATGGCAAGACTGTTGCTGACGTTATGACCGAGGCTGTTGCTTCCATCGGCGAGAAGCTGTCCCTCCGTCGTTTTGAGGTTTATACCACCGAGGGCGGCAAGCTGGCTACCTACATCCACATGGGCGGCAAGATCGGCGTTATCGTTGAGCTGTCCGGCGGTGAGGATGAGCTGGGCAAGGACGTTGCTATGCAGATTGCTGCAGCAAAGCCTCAGTGCATCGGCCGTGATGATGTGGATGCAGACGCTCTGGCTCATGAGCGCGAGGTTCTCCGCAAGCAGGCTCTTGAGGAAGGCAAGCCTGAGAAGATTGTTGAGAAGATGGTTGACGGCCGTATCAACAAGTATTACAAGGAAGTATGCCTGGTTGAGCAGGAGTTCGTTAAGGATTCCGACAAGACCATTAAGGATATCCTGGGCGGCGTAGAGGTTCGTCGTTTTGCACGCTTCGAGATGGGCGAGGGCCTGGAGAAGAAGAACGAGGACTTCGCAGCAGAGGTTGCAGCTCAGATTAAGTAAGAAATTTTACATGTTTTTCATAAAGAAGAGGACAAGCTATTGTTCTCTTCTTTTTAAAAGCGTATAATTAGAGGCGTATGATATTTCCGATAACTAGGAGGGATTTGAGTGGGAGCAGCTAAATACAAGCGCGTTGTTCTGAAACTTAGTGGTGAGTCCCTGGCGGGTGACCAGGGCTTTGGCATTAATCCTGCTGTGGTAGAAACGATAGCCAAGCAGATTAAGCGTGTGCATGAGGAAGGCATTGATGTGGCCATCGTCGTGGGCGGCGGCAATATCTGGCGCGGCCTTTCCGGCAGTGCCAAGGGGATGGACAGGGCGCAGGCTGACTATATGGGCATGCTGGCTACCTGCATGAATGCGCTGGCCATGCAGGACGGCCTGCAGCAGGCAGGTGTGCCGTCCCGCGTGCAGACCGCCATCGAGATGCGTCAGGTGGCAGAGCCGTACATCCGCGGCAAGGCTATCCGGCACATGGAAAAGGGCCGGGTGGTGATTTTTGGCGCCGGCACCGGCAATCCTTATTTTTCCACGGATACCACTGCTGCTCTCAGGGCGGCGGAGATTAAGGCTGATGTTATCCTCATGGGCAAAAAGGGAACGGACGGCATTTATGATTCTGATCCTAACAAAAATCCTGATGCAAAGAAGTTTGACGAGCTGAGCTATTCTGAAATACTGGCCCGCCGTCTGGCTATCATGGACAGCACGGCAACCAGCCTGTGCATGGATAATGATATTCCATTGGTTGTGTTTAACATTGAAGATTATGAAAATATTTACCGGGCAGCTGTCGGTGAGGTTATCGGCACTACCGTAGGAGGTAATTGATTTTGGTTAAGGAAATTATTGCTAATAATGAAGAACGTCTGGAAAAGTCTATTGCGGCCCTGAAGAGGGAGTTCGGCTCCCTGCGTGCCGGCCGTGCCACCCCGTCCCTTCTGGACAAGGTGATGGTTGATTATTATGGCACGCCTACCCCTGTTAATCAGGTGGCAAAGGTGTCCGTGCCGGAGCCGCGCATGATTATGATTACGCCTTGGGAGAAGGGCCTGATGCACGATATCGAGAAGGCTATCATGAAGTCTGATCTTGGCCTGTCCCCGAATTCCGATGGTACTGCCATCCGCCTGTCCATCCCGCAGCTTACCCAGGAGCGCCGTCAGGAGCTGGTTAAGACCGTTGGCAAGAAGGCGGAGGAGGCAAAGGTTGCTATCCGCAATATCCGCCGGGATGGCAACGATGCTATCAAGAAGCTGGAAAAGGCAAAGGAGATTACCGAGGACGAATCCAAGAAGGGACAGGAGTCCGTTCAGAAGCTGGTTGACAAGTACATCAAGACTGTTGATACCTTGAAGGATGCCAAGGAAAAGGAAATCATGGAGGTTTGATTGCCGCCGCAGTGTAACAGGGCTGAAAAGGACTTTGCTATGATTGGGGAAGGTTTGGTGCCTGATGTGGCCGGCATGCCGTGGGATTTGGCTAAAAACTTGCTAAATGAGGCACATATAAGGTATAATTCAGTTATCACTTATCCGACCAGGAGCTTTTTTTCGCTGGAGGATAATGGGTATTACGTCGTCAGGCAGAGGCTGTCTGATGACGGTGTTTTGGAGATTACACTGGCAGCTCGGCTGCTGAAGGAGGTGTCTGGTAATGGCTTACAAGATTGGTGATGAGTGTATTTCTTGCGGTTCCTGTGCAGGTACTTGCCCTGTAGAGGCTATCAGCGAGGGTGATTCTCATTATGAGATCAACGAGGAGACCTGCGTAGAGTGTGGTGCTTGCGCAGCAGGTTGCCCGGTAGGTGCTATTGTAGCTCCTTGATGAATTTTTGGTGCGGCTGGTGCCTGCACTATGCAGCTGGCTGTATCGGAGAGAACCACATGCCCCTCTAAGTTTTCTTTGGAGGGGCTTATTTTCTTAATACAGGAGGTTATCATCGTGTGGAAAAAGCTGTTTTCCGGTATGCAAAAAAATGATGATGCTTCAGATAAATCTTATCTTGAGGAATTGACTGAGGATCAGCTGCCACAGCATGTGGCTATTATAATGGATGGCAATGGCAGATGGGCTACTGGCCAGGGGCTGATTCGCACTGCCGGTCACAAGGCCGGAGTGAAGACATTGAAGAGAATTGTTAAGGCATGTACGGATTTGGGGCTGAAAGCGCTGACGGTATATGCATTTTCTACTGAAAATTGGAAACGGCCTCATGCCGAGGTTGATTTCTTGATGAATCTGTTCTCGGAATATCTCGCCAAAGAGATTGATGAGATGGATGAGGATAATGTAAAAATTGATTTTATCGGCCGTACCTGGGAATTGTCCCGGGGACTGCAGAAGCAGATAGCGGATGCGCGGCACAGGACGAGGGAAAATACCGGCCTGCGCTTCACTGTCGCCGTGAATTATGGCGGACAGGATGAGCTGGTACGTGCTGTGCAGGAGCTGGCCGCCCAGTCTGCCAGAGGCATGGTGAAGCCGGAGGAAATTACGGCGGAGCGGCTGGAGCAGCAGCTGGACACCTACGGTCTGCCGCCTGTGGATCTGATGATCCGCACCAGCGGGGACATGCGCCTCAGTAATTTTCTGCTGTGGCAGGCCGCCTATGCGGAATTCTGGTTTACGGATACCAACTGGCCGGATTTTACGCCGGAAGAGCTTGGCAGGGCGCTGTACGAGTATGCGCATCGTGAGAGGCGCTTTGGCGGACTGTCGGCCAAGTAGCAGTGTAATTGTGTAGTTTGCGTGATGAGAGGTAATCTGAATGTTAGTTAGAATAATTACCGGCATTGCAGGGATTGGGCTGGCCGCCTTTGTTATCCAGACAGGCGGCACGCTGTTTGCCGTCTGCGGCCTGCTGCTGGCGCTGGGCGCCTGGTTTGAGTATTGCAATGCGTTTGATAAGAAGGGATATCGCCCGGCTCTGCTCGTGGGCGGTATTTTTGTAGCCGCCATGTGCTACGGGGCCTATGGGGGACTGGATGCCGGGCTTCTGGTGATGCTGTCCATGGGTGCGGCACTGGCGCTGTTTCTGATGACGGTTCTCCTGCATGGCTCCTTTAGTGTTCCATCGGCGGCAGTATCGATAGCAGGCGTGCTTTATCTGGGCCTGTCCTTTGCCCATCTGATAGGGCTGAGGGTGATGGCGCATGGCATGGAGCCGGTGGCAACCAGCCTGGGAGTGCTGGAGCCGGGCTGTGTCCTTATCTGGACAGCACTGATTGGCACCTGGGCCAGTGATACCTTCGCTTATTTTGCCGGTTCCTTCCTGGGGCGGCACAAGCTCTGCCCGTCCATCAGCCCCGGCAAGACAGTCGAGGGCTTTATCGGCGGACTGATTGGCACTACGGCCTCCGTGGCAGGGCTGGGCGTTTTTTTCGGCTTTGATGTGCGCACGATGGCTGTTTTGGGACTGTGCATCTGCATTATTGCTACGCTGGGGGATCTGGTGGAATCCGTTATGAAGCGCTATACGGGCATCAAGGATTCAGGCCATGTGATTCCGGGGCATGGCGGCATCTGGGACAGGTTTGACAGCGTTATTTACACGGTGCCGTTTGTTTATTATTTTGTGCAGTTTGTGGCTTTGAGGTAACAGTTGATGAAGAATTTGATTATTTTGGGGTCTACGGGCTCTATCGGTACCCAGACGCTGGACGTGGTGCGTGAGCATCCTGATTTGTTCCATGTGTCCGTACTGGTGGCGAACCGCAGTGATGAGCTTCTGGAAAAGCAGATAGAGGAGTTTCAGCCGGAGCTGGCGGTGCTGTCAGATGAGGCGGCATACGGGAGACTGCGGGAACGCTACAAGGGCGGAGCCGAGCTGGCCGGGGGACGCCGGGCGGTGATAGATGCGGCTGCTTACCCTGCGGGGGACGTAGTGGTGACCTCACTGATGGGCTTTGCCGGTCTGGAGCCTACCATGGCCGCCTTGGAGGCCGGCAAGGATATTGCCCTGGCCAACAAGGAAACGCTGGTGGTTGCCGGTGAACTGGTTATGGCCAAGGCGAAGAAGCTGGGACGCGCTATACTGCCTGTGGACAGCGAGCACTGCGCCCTGTTCCAGTGCCTGCAGGGTCAGGATGCCTCTGCGGTGGAAAAGCTGATTCTGACGGCTTCCGGCGGTCCCTTCCGGGGCAGGAAGGCATCAGAGCTGACCGATGTGACCAAGGGGGATGTGCTGGCACATCCTACCTGGAATATGGGTCAGAAGATTACGGTGGACTCGGCCTCCCTCGTCAATAAGGGGCTGGAGGTAATAGAGGCCCGCTGGCTTTATGATGTGGACTATGACCGCATTCAGGTGGTGGTGCATCCGCAGAGCATTGTTCATTCCATGGTGCAGTACCATGATGGCACTGTTATGGCCCAGCTGGGCTGTACGGATATGCGCCTGCCGATACAGTATGCCCTTACCTACCCTGACAGGGTGGCCTCCGGCTTCCCGCGGGTGGATTTTTATGAGCTGGCGAAGCTCACCTTTGAGAAGCCTGATATGGATACCTTCCGCGGCTTGAAGCTGGCCTTTGAGGCCGGCCGCACGGGGGGAACCATGCCTTGTATCATGAATGCCGCCAACGAGGTGGCTGTGGAGGCGTTCTTGCAGGGGCAGGCAGGCTTTCTGGATATTTATGCATTGATAGAACGGGCCATGGAGGCCGGAGAGATTGTATATCAGCCAGATCTGGAACAGCTTCTGGCAGCTGACCGGTGGGCAAGGGAGTTTACCCGTGCCGGGCTGGGAAAGATGAGGTGACTTTATGACGACACTTGTGGCGGCTATTTTTGTTTTCGGACTTCTGGTGCTGGTGCATGAGCTGGGGCATTTTACGGTTGCCAAGCTCACCGGCATGCGCGTGGATGAGTTTGCTATTGGTTTTGGCCCGAAGCTGTGGAGCCGCAAATATGGTGAGACCCTTTATGCAATTCGTGCCGTGCCGCTGGGCGGCTTTAACAGGATTGCCGGTATGGACTATGAAATTGTTGAGCGCATGGGCAATCAGGATGCTGAGAAGGATGAGGACGGCAGTCAGCAGGGCGGCTGGAAACGCTATGTGCCGTCGGCAGGCAGGTCTGATACCATCATGGTACCTGACGAGGAAGGGGCTGGCGAAAGGGCGTACTTCCGTCGTCCTATCTGGGCCAGAATGATGATGATTCTGGCAGGCTCCTTCATGAATTTTGTCCTGCCGCTGTTTATCTTCTGGGGGATTTTCTATTTTTCCGGCGTGGCGACACCGTCGCCGGAGCCGGTGGTGGGCTCCGTGGTGGCTGATCGCCCTGCAGCCTTGGCAGGACTTCAAAGCAAGGACAGGATTCTGACCATCGATGGCAGGGAGGTCAGCCACTGGGAGGATATTTCACGTTATATTCAGGGGGCGGACGGCAAGCCGTTCAAGCTGACCTATCAGCGTGACGGCGAGGTGAGGTCGACAACCCTGATTCCTGAGCAGGAGCCAAATACCAAGCGGGCGATTATCGGCATAACCAGCAGTGCGGAAATATATCAGCCGGGCTTTTTTGAGGCGGCGGAGCTGGCCGTGAAGAAGGTGGGCTTTGTGCTGGCCGCCATGCTGGGAGCATTGGCGCAGCTGGTACAGGGAACTGGTGCCGCAGAGCTGTCAGGCCCTGTGGGGGTGGCCCAGATGGCCGGTGAGGTGGCACATCAGGGCATCCTGCCGCTGCTGAATTTTGCGGCATTCCTGAGCCTGAATCTGGGGCTGATTAATCTCCTGCCTGTGCCTGCCCTTGACGGCGGCCATTTTGTGATGCTGATTCTGGAGGGCCTGCGGGGCAAGCCGCTGGGGCCGAAGGTGATGTATTACATTCAGGCTGTGGGAGTTACCCTGCTGGTATCGCTGATGATATTTACTACATTTAACGACCTGATGAAGTGAGGTTTGGGTACATGATAGAACGGAAAAAAACGCGCAGGATATATATTGGCGATGTGGCTATCGGGGATGGTGCGCCTGTTTCTGTGCAGTCCATGACCAACACGAAGACCACTGACACGGAGGCAACGGTGGCGCAGGTTAATGCCCTGCAGGCCGCTGGCTGCGATATAGTGCGCCTGGCTGTGCCGGATATGGACGCGGCGCTGAATCTGGGCAATATTATCAGGAAGGTCAGTGTGCCGCTGGTAGCTGATATTCACTTTGATTACCGGCTGGCACTGGAAGCCATACGGCAGGGAATTTCAGCCCTGCGGCTCAATCCCGGCAATATTGGCGGCGAGGAAAATGTCCGTGCGGTGGTCAGGTCAGCGAAGGAACGCGGGATTCCTATCCGCATCGGCGTCAATGCCGGTTCGCTGGACAAGGTACTGCTGGCAAGATACGGCGGCGTGACGGCAGAGGCTCTGGTGGAATCAGCCCTGCAGCATGTGCGGATTCTGGAAGCGCAGGAGTTTTACGATTTAAAAATTTCCCTGAAGGCCCATGATGTTCCGTTGACTTTGGCGGCTTACAGGCTCATGTCGGAGAAGGTGGACTATCCGTTGCATCTGGGCATTACCGAGGCAGGCACGGCGCGCACGGGCATGATAAAGTCCGCTGTGGGCATCGGCGCCCTGCTGGCTCAGGGAATTGGCGATACCTTCCGCATTTCCCTGACCGGGGACCCGGTAGTGGAGGTAAAGGTAGCCAACGAGATATTGAAATCGCTGGGCATGAGGGAATATGGCCCCACCCTGATTTCCTGTCCGACCTGCGGCAGGACCTGCATCGATTTGGCGGGCATTGCCGAGCAGGTGGAAGCGCGCCTGGCAGATATAAAGCAGCCGATTTCCGTTGCTGTCATGGGCTGTGTGGTAAACGGCCCCGGCGAGGCACGCGGTGCTGATGTGGGCATCGCAGGCGGCAAGGGCGAAGGGCTGGTTTTCCGCAAGGGCGAAATAATCCGCAAGGTAGCGGAAACAGAGCTGGTAGATGAACTGTTCAAGGAAATAGAATCCATTCTGGAGGAGGAAAAATAAAATTGCGTACTACTAATCTTTATGCACCAACATTACGGGAAACTCCGGCCGAGGCGGAGGTCAGGAGCCATCAGCTCATGCTGCGTGCCGGCATGATAAGGAAGGCGGCAGGCGGACTGTATACCTATCTGCCTCTGGCATGGCGCACCATCAAAAAGATTGAGCAGATTATCCGCGAGGAAATGGACGAGGCAGGCGGTCAGGAGATTTCCATGCCGATTGTACAGCCTGCGGAAATCTGGCAGGAAAGCGGGCGCTGGAGTGTGTATGGTGATGAGATGTTCCGGGTTTGTGACCGCCATGGCCGCCAGTTCTGCCTGGGGCCTACCCATGAGGAAATGGTGACTACCCTGGTGCGCGACGAGGTACGCTCCTACAAGCAGCTGCCGCTGATGCTGTATCAGATTCAGAATAAGTATCGTGATGAAATCCGTCCCCGCTTCGGCCTGATGCGCGGCCGCGAGTTCATCATGAAGGATTTGTATTCCTTTGACAAGGATGAGGAAGGCATGAATCTTTCCTATCAGAAGATGTATGATGCCTATACCCGCATTTACACCCGCATGGGGCTGGATTTCCGTCCGGTGGAGGCGGATAATGGCGCCATCGGCGGCGGCCATTCCCATGAGTTCACCGTTCTGGCGGCTGCCGGTGAATCCAACATAGCTTACTGTACCAGCTGTGACTATGCGGCCAGCGATGAGAAGGCGGAGCTGAACGTTATCAGGGCGGCAGAGGAAGAGGTGAAGCCGCTGGAGAAGGTGGCAACTCCTGATTCCAATACCATAGAGCTGGTGGCCGAATACCTGAATTTGCCGTTGGAGAAGTGCATCAAGGCGGTTGCCTTCCAGACGGATACGGATGAGCTGGTGCTGGCCTTTGTCCGCGGCGATCATGAAGTGAACGATGTGAAGGTCATCAACCTGATTGAAGGCGCTATCGAGCTCAGGATGGCTGATGAGGCAGTGATTGAGGCGGCCGGTGGCTGTCCTGGCTTCATGAGCCCTATCGGCATCAAGGAAGGCACCAGAATTATCGTTGACCAGACCGTTATGGCAATGTACAATGCCTGTGCCGGTGCCAATGAAAAGGATATGCACTACATTAACGTAAATCCACAGCGTGATTTCAAGGATGTAACTGTGGCTGATATCCGCATGGTGAAGGAAGGGGATCTCTGCCCTCGCTGCGGCGGCACCATCAAGATGACGCGCGGCATTGAGGCAGGCCAGGTATTTACCCTTGGCACCAAGTATTCCAAGGCCCTGGGAGCAACCTTCCTGGATGAGAACGGCCGCGAACAGCCGATGGTGATGGGCTGCTACGGCATCGGCGTAGGGCGCACCATGGCGGCTGCCGTGGAGCAGAACAATGACGAGAACGGCATTATCTGGCCGAAGGCCATAGCGCCTTTCGAGGTGGTTGTGGTGCCTGTCAATGCCAAGAACGACGAGCAGCTGCAGCTGGCGGAGTCCATTTATGGCCAGCTGAAAAAGGCAGGCGTGGACGTGCTTCTGGACGACCGCAAGGACCGTGCCGGTGTCAAGTTCAAGGATGCTGACCTGATTGGCTATCCGCTGCGCATTACCGTAGGCCCGAAGGCTGTGGCAGAGGATGTGGTGGAGCTGAAAATCCGCCGCAGCGGCGAAACTGTAACTGCCGGCAGGGCTGATGCCGTACAGAAGGCTATGGAGCTTCTGGCCGGGCTGTGATTTAGCGTGCCTGACCTGATATTGTCATGGCGCTATAGAAATATTGTTTGCATGAAAAAAACAGGCTGTCAAGAACTTTTACTTGACAAAGCATTTTTCTGTAGCTATAATTATTGAGGTTGACGTTTCTATGATGAAAATCAATGTATCTGAATTAAGCGATCGTCCCGGTGAGGAGATTCCTTTTGAATTTACTGTCAGTGCCGGGGAGATAGACGCCATTGCCGATACCTATTCCTTTGAGGGGGATATTGTTGTCAGGGGCGTGTATGTCAATACCGGTCGCTGTTATCGTTTTACCGGTCAGATAAGCTGTACCAGGGCATTTGTCTGTGACCGCTGCCTGGAGCCATCCTCCCAGCAGCAGGTGCATGACTTCTGCGAGGAATTTCAGCGGGGCAGTGAGCCTGTATCTGGCGGTGAAAGAGCGAGGATAGTGAATTATTTTGACGGTGATGTGATAGAGCTGGCCCCTGTCATCAGGGACGTGCTTCTCTCCGACCAGCCGTTAAATAATATATGCAACGCTGATTGTCGCGGTCTGTGCCTGAAATGCGGCGCAAACCTCAATCATGGCGATTGTGGCTGTGACCGTACTGTTATTGACCCAAGACTTGCGGCATTGCAGCAATTATTGAAGAAAAATAATTCGAGTATCGAATAATTTCTAAGGAGGTGTATCCTGAAATGGCAGTACCTAAGCGTAAGATGTCCAAGGCCCGTCGTGATTCCCGTCGCGCTAACTGGAAGTTGGAGGTTCCTGGCTATGTTGAGTGCCCTCAGTGCCATGAGCCAAAGTTGCCTCATCATGTTTGCACAGAGTGTGGTTACTATGATGGCAAGGAAGTAATTTCCGCAGCTGAATAATGAGTAATATGAGCAGAGTTTCGTTCCTTCATCCTTTGGAGGATTGAAATTCTGCTCATTTTACTTTGTTCATATAGCTTTCCAGGAAAAAATGCTGTACTAAATGCTTAAAATTTATTATACTGACAGGGGAGCTTTTGTAATATCTGCAAATTCCAGTAAATTTTTATAAATTCTGCTTGCCTTTTTGTATATAACAATGTATAATTGCAATCAAGTTATATGAGCTGGTACTAATTTTTCAGGAATAGGCATTTTAGTGTAGGTGATTTCACCGCACTGTGCCTTGTTTTTATGTACAGGTGATAGAGATGGCAAGATTGAAAAAAAAGGAAAGACACGAAATCCTCCTGCGCCAGGTAAAGGAAAAGCCCTTCCTGACGGATGAGGAGCTGGCCGGACTTTTTGAGGTCAGCATCCAGACCATCCGCCTGGACCGGATGGAGCTGGGCATTCCTGAGGTGCGGGAGCGCATACGTCAGGTAGCAGAGAAAGCTCAGGATAACATAACAACACTGGAAAAGACAGAGGTTGTGGGTGATGTTATTGATTTGGAGAGAGGTCATTCTGGGATATCGCTGCTGAAGATTACCGAGGACATGGTTTTTGCCAGAAACAAGATCGCCAAGGGTCATTTTATTTTTTCCCAGGCCAACTCGCTGGCGCTGGCCCTGATTGATGCGCCGCTGGCCGTGACCGGCGTGGCGAACATCAAGTACAAGGTGCCCGTGAAGGTGGGCGAGATGCTGATAGCGAAGGCAGAAGTCATCAAGCAGAGAAGCAATAAGTTTTTCGTCTGGGTCAAGACCAGGAATGAGAAACAGGAAGTCTTTCGGGCGAAGTTTATCATGGTATCTTTGGCAGAAGTTAATTAGGAGGCTTTTTTGTGAGGATTGCAGTTGATGCGATGGGGGGCGATTACGCACCTGCGCAGATTGTGCTGGGTGCGGTAGAGGCTGTCCGTAAGTATGAGTGCGATATAGTTCTGGTAGGCGATGAGGAAAAAATAGAGGCCGAGCTGGCCAAGACCGGCATGGCCAAAAATCCCCACCTGATTGTTCATCACGCCGGGGAGGCTATTGAGATGGGGGAGCATCCTGTCGAGGCTATACGCCATAAGAAGGATGCCAGCCTGGTGGTCGCCACGAAGCTGGTAAAGAGCGGCGAGTGCGACGGAGTGCTGTCAGCCGGCAGTACCGGGGCGGCAACCGTGGCTGCCAAGATGTTCCTGAAGATGATTAAGGGAATTGACCGCCCTTCGATTGCCACGCCGCTGCCTACCACCCACGGCATTGCCCTGCTGCTGGATTCCGGCGCTATTGTGGATTCCAAGCCGAGGGACCTGACTGAGATGGCCATGATGGGGTCCATTTTCAGCAAATACGTCTACGGCATAGATAATCCGAAGGTAGGACTTCTGAATATCGGCGAAGAGGAAACCAAGGGCAATAAAAAGGTTCAGGCCACTTATCCCATGCTGAAGCAGGCCAGGGATGTGAATTTCATAGGCAATATCGAAGGCCGTGACATTCCCGGGGGCAAAGCCGATGTTGTAATTTGTGATGGATTTGTAGGCAATATTGTGTTAAAATTTGCAGAAGGATTGGCTGTTACCCTGTTCCAGCTGATTAAGGATGCAATTGAGAACGGAGGCGTTCTGGCCAAGCTCGGTGCGGTGCTGGTTATGCCGGCCCTGAAGAAGCTGGGCAAGAGGCTGGATGTTTCCGAATATGGCGGTGCGCCCCTTTTGGGCGTGAATGGCTGCTGTATTATATGCCATGGTTCTTCCAACGCTAAAGCAATTTGCAGTGCTATTGGCGTAGCCATAGAGTGTGTGAAGAATGATGTTACGGGTCATATCCGTGATAGTATTGCAGAGGAGGAGTTGCTAGCGAATGACAGCGAAACTATATAGTGCAGGTATTCTCGGAACTGGCTACTACGTTCCGGAAAAGATAATGACCAATGCTGATTTGGAGAAAATAGTTGATACCAGCGATGAGTGGATTGTTGAAAGAACAGGTATCAGGGAGCGCCGTATCGCTGAGGACGGGGTTCCTATGTCCGACCTGGCCATGAAGGCTGCTGAGAATGCACTGGCTGACGCCGGTACATCCGCTGAGGAGCTGGATCTGATTATCGTTGCTACCCTGACGTCTGACAGGATTATTCCTTCTACTGCCTGTATGCTTCAAAATCGTCTGGGGGCAAAGCATGCTGCGGCCTTTGATTTGTCTGCGGCCTGCTCCGGGTTTGCCTACGCGGCCAGCGTAGCGGCCCAGTTTATTGAAACCGGTGTCTACAAGAAGGCACTGGTAATTGGTGCAGAAACTCTTTCCAAGTACATCAACTGGGAAGATCGCAATACATGCGTGTTGTTTGGTGACGGTGCCGGTGCGGCTGTGCTGGGACAGGTTGAGGATGGTTATGGGATACTCAGCTTTGACCTTGGCAGTGATGGTTCCGGCGGCGATGCGATACAGATTCCTTCCAGCGGCAGCCTGATGCCTGTCAGCAAGGAATCCATAGACCAGCGTCTGAATCTCATCCACATGAACGGCAAGGAAGTGTTCAAGTTTGCCGTCAAGGCAATGGGCAAGACTGTCAAGAATTCCCTGGATAGGATTGGCATGTCCCAGGAGGAGATTGACTGGCTGGTGCCGCATCAGGCCAATATCCGTATCATAGAGTCTGCCGCGAAGCGCCTGTCCATGCCGATGGACAAGGTAATTGTCAACATCCAGAAGTATGGCAATATGTCTGCGGCATGCATTCCGATTGCCTTGGCTGAGGCATCTGCCGACAAGCGGTTTAAAAAGGGAGATATCATAGCACTGTCTGGCTTCGGTGCGGGCCTTACATGGGCGTCCTGCATTATCAGATGGTCTAAGGAGGATTAACATGTTTGAGGAAAATCCAATTTGTAAATTATTGAATATCAAGTATCCAATTTTCCAGGGTGGTATGGCATGGATTGGCACGGCCGAGCTGGCCTCCGCCGTATCCAACGCAGGTGGTCTTGGCATTATTGGCGCCGGGCATATGCCGCCTGATCTGCTCCGTGCGGAGATTCAGAAGGCAAAGCGTTGGACTGACAAGCCGTTTGGCGTGAACATCATGCTGATGTCTCCTTTTGTAAAAGAGGTAATGCAGGTGGTTGTTGAGGAACGCGTGCCGGTTGTTACCACCGGTGCGGGCAATCCTGCCGAGTATCTGCCGGCATTGAAGGAGGTCGGCTCCAAGGTTATTCCTGTGGTGGCTTCCGTAGCACTGGCAAAGCGCCTGGTGCGCTCCGGCGTTGACGCCGTTATTGCCGAGGGCACCGAGTCCGGCGGCCATATCGGTGATATTACCACCATGGCACTGGTGCCACAGGTGGTGGATGCTGTGGATGTTCCTGTTATTGCTGCAGGCGGTATCGGTGATTCCCGCGGCATTCTGGCGGCCTTTGCATTGGGCGCTTCCGGCGTGCAGATGGGGTCCCGCTTCGTGGTTTCCGAGGAGTGCATTGCCCATCCGAACTACAAGAATCTCGTATTGAAGGCTAAGGATCGCTCCACTGTCGTTACGGGCCGCTCTACCGGCCACCCTGTTCGCGTCCTGGCCAACAAGATGACCCGTGAATATGCAGAGCTTGAGACAAATCAGGCCTCTGTGGAGGAACTGGAGAAGTTTGGTGCAGGCAGGCTGAACATGGCAACCCATAAGGGCGATGTGGAGAACGGCTCCGTCATGATCGGCCAGATCTGCGGCATGTTCCACGAAATCAAACCTGTTGCTACTATTATCGAAGAGCTGGTAGGCGGTATTGCCGCTGCTGGCGAGCGTGTTCATAATACTCTGAAATAATCTGTATTTTAAGCAATTTATGGAAGGGCTGCCTGCGGCTACGGCTGCGGGGGCATAGAGATTGTGTTTTAAAAGAAAGAGGTAAAAATGAGTAAATTAGCTTTTGTATTCCCGGGGCAGGGTGCGCAGAAGGTTGGTATGGGCAAGGATTTTTTTGACAACTACGATGTTGCAAAGAAAATGTTCAAGGAGGCCGATGAGGCTCTTGGCTATTCCATCATGAAGATGTGCTTTGAGGGGCCTGAGGAGGACTTAAAGCTGACAGCCAATACCCAGCCGGCTATCCTGACCATCAGCTGCATTGCCAACGAGATTTTGAAGGAAAATGGCGTACAGCCGGAGATTACCGGCGGCCATAGCCTGGGTGAGTATTCTGCCCTCGTTGCGGCGGGCGTGCTGAAATTCCAGGATGCTGTTGCGCTGGTACATAAGCGCGGTGCGTATATGCAGGAGGCTGTACCTGTAGGCGAGGGCGGCATGGCGGCCATTATCGGCGTTGACCGGGACAAGATTGTAGAGATATGCCAGTCCGTTTCCGCTGAGAGCCCTGTACAGGCGGTAAACTTCAACTGCCCTGGGCAGATCGTTATCGCAGGTGCTACCCGAGGCGTGGAGCTGGCTGTAGAGGAACTGAAGGCGGCAGGTGCCAAGAAGGCTGTTATCCTGCCGGTAAGCGCGCCTTTCCACAGCACCCTGATGAAGCCGGCGGCAGAGAAGCTGGCTGTGGAGCTGGACAAGGTTACCCTGTCCGATGCCAAAATTCCTGTCGTGGCAAACGTCAATGCCAAGGTGCTGACTAAAGCCGAGGACATCAAGGCAAGCCTGGTGGCACAGGCGGCCAGCCCTGTACTGTGGGAGGACTGCGTGGCAACGATGAAGGAGTTCGGTGCCGATACCCTGCTGGAGGCAGGCCCTGGCAAGACCCTGTGCGGCTTCAACCGCAGGATTGACAAGACGATTAAGAGCTTAAACGTAGAGGATGTAGAATCTTTAGAAAAATCTCTTGACTATTTCAAGGAGGTTCGTTAATATGCTTTTAGAGGGTAAAACTGCACTGGTGACAGGTGCGTCCCGCGGCATTGGCAGGGCGATCGCCCTGAGACTTGCCCAGGAGGGTGCCGCTGTTGCCATTAACTACGCAGGCAATACCGCTGCTGCCGAGGAAGTAAAGTCCATGATTGAGGCGGCAGGGGGCAGGGCCATTATCGTCAAGGCCGATGTTTCTGACGGCGAGGCTGTTGATGAGATGGTAAAGACCGTGGTGGAAACCTTCGGCGGTGTTGATATTCTCGTGAACAATGCCGGCATTACCAGGGACAACCTGCTGATGCGTATGAAGGAAGAGGATTGGGATGCTGTTATCAACACCAATCTCAAGAGTGCGTATTACTGTACAAAGGCTGTTACCAAGCCTATGATGAAGAAGCGTTTTGGGCGTATTGTAAATATGACTTCTGTAGTTGGTCTGACCGGCAATATCAGTCAGGCGAATTATGCTGCAGCCAAAGCAGGGCTTCTGGGCTTTTCCAAGTCCATGGCCAAGGAGCTGGCCAGCCGCGGGATTACCGTAAACATGGTAGCGCCGGGCTTTATTGAAACCGATATGACGGCTGTATTGTCCGACAAGGTCAAGGAGGCTATGATGACCGGCATCCCTATGGGCAGGGCCGGCCAGCCTGATGATGTTGCCAATGCAGTGCTGTTCCTTGTTTCTGATAGTGCATCTTATGTTACCGGTCAGGTCATCAACGTTGATGGTGGCATGGTCATGTAACATGGATATATAGAGAACCGTAAGAGGAGGTGAAACATACATGTCTACTTTTGAGAAAGTAAGAGATATCGTAGTTGATCAGTTGGGTGTTGAGGCTGACGAGGTTTCCATCGAGTCCACTTTTATCGATGACCTGGGTGCTGACTCCCTGGATATCGTAGAGCTCATCATGGCCTTTGAGGAGGAGTTCGGCATCGAGATTCCTGATGAGGCTGCAGAGAAGATTAAGACCGTTCAGGACGTTGTTTCCTACATTGACCAGAACAAATAATTAGTGTCTTACCTTTAGGAAAGTCCCGTGAAGCCATTTCGCGGGATTTTCTGACAGGGGTAAGGCGGGCCTATGAATGGAGGAGTAGATTTGAAGCTTCCTGAACTGAAGATTGGTACTAAAGTTGCGAAGGTTCCAATTGTGCAGGGTGGCATGGCTATTCGCTTGTCTACCGGTGCTTTGGCAGCAGCTGTGGCAAATCAGGGCGGCATCGGCCTGATTGCGGCTTCCGGCATGTCTCCGGAGGAGCTGCGTTATGAAATCAGGATGGCCAGAGCATTTTCCAAGGGCATTATTGGCATCAATATCATGTTTGCGGCAAAGAAATTTGCGGAGATGGTAAACACTGCTATTGATGAGGGTATTGACCTGGTGGTTGCAGGTGCAGGCTTTTCCCGTGACATCTTTGCGTTGGGCAAGGAATCCGGTACTCCGGTGGTTCCGATTGTATCATCTGTAAAATTAGCGAAAATTTCTCAGCGTCTTGGCGCGGCCGCTATTGTCGTAGAAGGCAAGGAAGCAGGCGGTCATCTGGGAACTGACCAGTCCATCAGGGACATCATTCCGGATATCGTGGCCGCTGTTGACATCCCTGTTATTGCGGCAGGCGGCGTACTGCATGGCCAGGACATTGCTGATTTAATAAACATGGGCGTAAGCGGGGTTCAGATGGGCTCACGTTTCGCCGCCAGTGCAGAGGCAAACAGCGCCCCTGCCCTGAAAGAATTTTATTTGAAGGCAAAGCCGGAGGATGTGGTGGTTATCCACAGTCCGGTGGGACTGCCGGGGCGTGCTGTCCGCAATCCGTGGGCAGAGCGCATCATGGAGGGTCCTGTGCCGCCAAACAAATGTGATAACTGCCTGAAGGCATGCAAGCATAATTTCTGTATTATCCGTGCACTGAGCCGTGCACAGCAGGGTGACGTGGAAACGGGCCTGGTATTTACCGGCGAGTACCTGCCTACTATCGAGAAAATTTTGACTGTTGAGGAGATATTCCAGCAGATTAAAGCAGAGGTTGCTGCTATCTAAAGTATTGTGAGGTGTTATTTTTGTCTAATCGTGTTGTTATTACCGGTATGGGCGTTGTAAGCCCTGTAGGTATCGGCAAGGAAGCGTTCTGGGACGCTATGCTGTCCGGCAAGAATGGTATTGATAAGATTAGCCGCTTTGATGCAACTGAGTACAAGGCACAGGTTGCCGGCGAGGTAAAGGATTTTGATCCGGCTGATTACATGGACAAGAAGGAGTCAAAGCGCATTGACCGCTATGCCCAGTTTGCCATGGCTGCCGCAAAGATGGCTATCGAGGATGCCGGACTGGATCTGGAGAATGAGGATTGTGAGAGGATTGGCACCTATGTAGGCAGCGGCATTGGCGGCATTGAGACCATGCACGGCCAGTACGAGAAGCTCTTTGACAAGGGTCCTTCCCGTATCAGCCCGTTCTTCATCCCGATGATGATCGGCAACATGGCTGCCGGCCATGTATCCATTGCCTTTGGCTTGAAGGGACCGAGCAACTGCGCCGTTACTGCCTGTGCTACAGGTACCAACAACATCGGCGATGCTTTCCGCGTGCTGCAGCGCGGTGATGCTGATGTTATGCTGGCCGGCGGTACAGAGGCCAGCATTTCCCCTGCTGCTGTGGCCGGCTTCTGTGCTATGAAGGCACTGTGCAGCGACAGCAACGACAATCCGCAGAAGGCTTCCCGTCCGTTTGATGCAACCCGCAGCGGTTTTGTTATGGGCGAGGGTGCCGGCATTGTCGTGCTGGAGACCCTGGAGCATGCCGAGAAGCGCGGCGCCCATATCTACGCCGAGGTTGTAGGCTATGGTGCTAACTCCGATGCGTACCACATTACCAGCCCGGCTCCGCATGGTGAGCTGCAGGCAAAGTGCATGGCGCTGGCCCTGAAGGATGCAGGTCTTACTCCTGCCGAGGTGGATTATGTGAACGCCCATGGCACTTCTACCCAGATGAATGACCGTGGCGAGACCGAGGCCATCAAGACCGTCTGGGGCGAGGAAGCAAAGAATGTTTCCGTAAGCTCCATCAAGTCCATGACCGGCCATCTGCTGGGTGCTGCCGGTGGCGTTGAGGCTATCGCCACTGCCCTGGCCGTGGAGAACGATATGCTGCCGCCTACCATCAACTATGAGAACGTTGAGGAGGGTCTGGACCTTGATTATGTGCCGAACAAGGCAAAGGCGAAGACTGTCCGTGCGGCTATTTCCAACAACTTCGGTTTTGGCGGCCACAATGCCTGCCTTGTGCTGAAGAAGTACGTTAAGTAAGACAATTGAACAGATAGGAAATGAATTAGAGTTGAAGTGTTTTGTTATGAGTGATCGTGTAAATGATCGTGTTACGGCTGAGCGCCGCCGCAGGCTGGAGGAACTGTCCAGGAGGCTGGGCGTGAACTTCCGCCATATCGGCTGGCTGCATCAGGCATTGACGCATACCTCCTACGCCAACGAGTCTCGGGTGAAGGTAGAGCATAATGAGCGCTTGGAATTCTTGGGAGATGCGGTGCTGGAGCTTGCTATCAGCACCTATCTCTTCAATCATTTTCCTGGACTTCCTGAGGGTGATCTGACAAAAGCCAGGGCAGCGGTGGTCTGTGAGGCTAGTCTTTCCAGCCGGGCCGCGGAGCTGCATTTGGGAGATTACCTGTTGTTAGGACATGGAGAGCAGACATCAGGCGGGCGCAGGCGTTCCTCCATTCTGGAGGATGCCTTTGAGTCCGTTATCGGTGCCATTTACATGGATCAGGGCTGGGAAAAGGCCCAGAGCTATGTCATCAGGCAGCTGGAGGAGCATCTGCGCAGGGTTGAGGATGGCAGTACCAGGGTAAGGGACTACAAGACCATGCTGCAGGAGCTGGTACAGCGCAGGGCGGACAGCCATGTCGGCTACGAGCTTATTAGCGCGACAGGCCCCGACCATGCCAAGGTGTTTGAGTTTGCTGTGAAGCTTAATGACGAAGTTTTAGGAACAGGTAAGGGTCCAAGTAAAAAGGCGGCTGAGCAACAGGCAGCCCGCCGAGCTTTAGAGATTTTGAATAATCGTGACAAAAAAGAGGCATGAGTGCCTCTTTTTTTGTTATAATTGTCATGTAGCTGGTAAGTTTAAAAGAGAGAATACGGGAGATGAGTTGCATGAAAAAACTGATTATGCTGGGAACCGGCAATGCCATGGTGACGAAGATTTTCAACACCTGCTTTTTGCTTGAGCTGCCGGACGGGGAGATTTTTATGACTGATGCCGGCGGCGGCAACGGCATATTGCGGCAGATGGAGCTGGCAGGGGCTGACTATCAGAAGCTGCATCATATGTTTGTGACCCATGGGCATACAGATCATGTTTTGGGCGTGATATGGATAATAAGGAAAATCGCCTCCATGCTAAATGCAGGCAAGTATCAGGGGCAGCTGCACATTTACTGCCATGACGTAGTCAGGGATATGCTGGAAAAGATGTGCGGCATGATGCTGAAAAAGAAGGACCTGGCCAACGTGGGGAAAGACATTCTCATTCATGAGGTGAAGGATGGGGAAAACGTGGAGCTGCCGCAGATGACCCTGACGGCTTTTGATATTTTTTCTACCAAGGCAAAGCAGTTCGGCTACCGTCTTGTTTTCAGGGATGATGGACAGGTGCTGACCTGCCTGGGAGACGAGCCGTACAATCCAAAGTGCCGCCAGTATGCCGAGGGAGCGGACTGGCTGCTGTCGGAGGCCTTCTGCCGGTACGATGACAGGGATGTGTTCAAGCCTTATGAGAAGCATCACAGCACGGCCAAGGAGGCCGGGGAGCTGGCACAGCAGCTGGGGGCAAGGAATGTGGTGCTCTACCATACGGAGGACAAGACCATTGCTGACCGCAAGGAGAAGTATACGGCAGAGTGCAGGAGCTATTTTGCGGGAAATGTATTTGTGCCTGATGATTTGGAAATAATCGCCATATAATACTGTTTTTAGATATTTTTCATAATAAAGGTTTATACTGTAGCATGCTCGGGGTAATGTCTGTTTATATTGACAATTTCTTATAGCAAATGTATCATATAGCAGTATAGTTTACATTTTAGCATGCTTTGATTTTGTATGGGAATTTTAGGAGGTAGGTAGAGTTGTTATCTAAAAAAGGAAAGCTGGCAGTAGCAGCAGTGATTGCTGTTATCGCTATAGTTGCCGGTGTGATGTTCGTGAGCAGTGACGGACAGAAGGCTCAGCGGACGTCCGGCGGCGTACAGGTAAAGGCTATGAATGTGCTGGTGCAGGATACGCCTCTGACCCTGGAGTATGCAGGCTCCGTCAAGGGTAAGGACGAGGTAAAGGTTCAGGCACGGGTATCCGGCAATGTTACGGCAAAGTACATCAAGGGCGGTCAGTATGTGTCTGCCGGTCAGGCACTGTACAAGATTGATGACCGCAATTATCAGGCTGCCCTGCTGCAGGCGCAGGCCAATCTGGCACAGGCGCAGGCAACCTACAACAATGCCCTGATTGATTTGCAGCGCAATGAGCAGCTTCTGGCAGCAGCGGCTGTTTCCGAGCAGGTAGTTACTACCCAGCGCGCCCAGGTGGCGGCCTATCAGGCCAATGTAAACGCCATGGCGGCTCTCGTTCAGCAGGCACAGCAGAATCTGGATGATACTGTGGTGTACGCGCCTATGAGCGGCAAGCTGGCTGTTGATGATGTTGCTATCGGCACCTATGCTGCCGCAGGCAATACTACGCTGGTGACCATCGGTTCCAGCAATCCGATTTTTGTTCAGTTCAGTATCAGCGAGGGTGAGTATCTGAAGTACGTGGGGGCTTCCGTGGTTCCTGGCCAGGCTCTGCCTAGCAAGACCGTGCAGATTTCCCTGAGTGATGGTTCCGTTTATCCTGTGGAGGGCAGTATCGTAGAGGTTGACCGCGCTATGCAGGATAATTCCGGTTCCCTGATTATCAAGGCGCAGTTTGAAAATCCTGACGGTATTCTGGTTCCGGGCATGTTCGCCCGCGCCAAGCTGACAGGTGATACGCTGAAGGGGGCCAAGCTGGTGCCTGAGCGTGCCGTTCAGCAGCTTCTGGGCAAGTCCTTCGTGATGATTGTAGGCGAGGATGGCAAATCCAAGGCACAGAATATTGAGCTGGGCACCAAGGTTGGCAGCTATTGCATTGTTGAAAAAGGCCTGACCGGCAACGAGCAGGTGATTGTAGAAGGTCTGACTTCCCTGACCGAGGGCATGGAGCTGGCTATCACCGAGGTAAAGCCGGAGGATATGGGCTTCTCCCTCACTACGAGCAATTTATAAGGGGGCGTCCACTTGGCTAAGTTTTTTATACATAGACCGATATTTGCAATCGTGATTTCCCTTCTGATTGTCATTATCGGCGTGCTGGCAGCTTTTCAGCTGCCGATTGCACAGTATCCGCAGATTTCGCCGCCGACGATTTCCGTCAGCACCACCTATGTAGGTGCCAATGCGAAAACTGTAAATGATACGGTGGCGCAGGTTATAGAGCAGCAGGTAAACGGTACCCAGGGCATGGACTACATGTCCTCCACCGCCTCTGACAGCGGCAGGTACAGCCTGAGCGTAGTGTTCAATCTGGGCACTGATGGCGATATGGATGCGGTAAAGGTACAGAACAATGTAGCTATTGCCAATGCCAGCCTGCCTGATTCCGTAAAGAGCATGGGTGTAACCACCAGCAAGTCATCCAACGATATGGCTTTGATGATGGCGATGTATTCCCCGAATAAGACCTATGACCGTCCGTGGATGAAGAACTATGCGGATATTTATCTGCTGGACCAGATTAAGCGCGTAGACGGCGTAGGTGACGTAATGGTATTTGGTGCTGACCATGCCATGCGTATCTGGGTAAATCCTGCCAAGATGGCAGAAATGAATATTACGGCTGCTGACATCATGGCAGCTATCAATGAGCAGAATGTGCAGGCACCGGCAGGTACGGTAGGTGCCGCGCCTGTGGCCGACAATCAGGAAAAGCAGGCAACCGGCAAGATTGAGGGACGTCTGACCAGTGCCGAGGAATTTGGCAACATCATCCTGAAGGCGACTACTGACGGCCAGTATGTGCGCATCAAGGATATAGCCCGCGTAGAGACAGGTGCTGAGGATTATAACTTCGTGCCTAACTACAACAGCATGGATGCAGTGGGCTTTGGTATCCAGCTCACCAGTGATGCCAACGCCATGACTACTGTGGCAGAGGTAAAGAAAATTCTGGAGAATGCCAAGAAGGACTTCCCGCCGGATTTGGAAATCAAGGAGATTGTGGACAGTACCAAGTTTATCGGTGCTTCCATCAATGAGGTTGTGCATACCTTCATTGAGGCGCTGGCGCTGGTTGTGCTGGTTGTATTTGTCTTCCTGCAGAATTGGCGGGCAACTCTCATTCCTCTGCTGGCAGTGCCGGTATCCCTGATTGGTACGTTTATTGCCTTTACGTTCCTGGGCTTCTCCATCAATACACTGACCCTGTTTGCCATGGTACTGGCAATCGGTCTGGTAGTAGATGATGCGATAGTCGTTATCGAGAATGTTGAGGCCCACATGGAGAAGGGGCTTAATCCTGTGGACGCCACCGAGCGCGCCATGGACGAGGTGCAGGGGCCTGTTGTGGCTATTGCCTTCGTGCTGGCGGCGGTATTTGTGCCGGTGGCCTTCCTGGGCGGCATGATGGGCGTTCTGTATCGTCAGTTTGCCCTGACAATCGCTATTTCTATGGCATTGTCGGCTTTCGTGGCGCTGACCCTGACGCCTGCCCTCTGCGCCACTATCCTGAAGCCTCATGAGAAAAATGAGAGCGATGGGGTACTTGGCCGTTTCTTTGCTAAGTTCAACGAGGCATTTAACAGGATGCGTCTTGGCTATCAGGGTGTGGTTGGCTGGTTTATCGGCCACATCAAGGTTGCCCTGGTATTTATTGTGATTGTCTGCGGCCTGACGGGGCTTTTGTACAAGATTGTGCCGTCCACCTTCGTGCCGAATGAGGATCAGGGCTATTATGCGGTGGCAGTAAATCTGCCGGAGGGTGCTTCCCTGAACCAGACGGAGAAGGTTATCAACAAGCTGATACCTGCCATGCTGCAGGTGGATGGCATTGATGGCGTTATGGGTATTCCTGGCTTTGACATCATGGCATTCAGCGGCAAGTCCAGTGCAGGTGCCATGTTCGTAGGGCTGAAGCCTTGGGCTGATAGAACGACTGCGGAAACCCAGATTGACGCCATCGTTATGAAGACCTTCGGCGTAGGTGCTGTGGTTGCACCGGAGGCGCGGGTTATTGCCTTCAACATGCCGGCTTTGCCAGGCCTTGGTACTGTCGGCGGCTGGCAGATGGAGCTGCAGGATTTGTCCGGCCATACTGACGAGGAGCTGGACCAGATTACCAAGAAGATTCTGGCCGCGGCTAACCAGCGTCCTGAGCTGCAGGGCGTGCGCTCCACCTATTCCATCAATTCCCCGGTTTATGAGTATGACATTGACAGGGAAAAGGTCAAGGCTATGGGCGTCAGCATTTCTGATGTGTTCACTGCCATGCAGGTATTCTACGGCGGTAATCAGGTCAATGACTTCAACGAGTTCGGCCGTACCTACAAGGTAGTTGTGCAGGCGGATGGAACCTTCCGTAGCAATGTGGAAAATATGCGCTTTATGTATGTGCGCAGTAATACAGGTGCCAATGTGCCGCTGGATTCCTTGCTGAAGCCGCGTGAGACTACAGGTGTCAGCAACGTCAGCCGCTTTAATGCAGCCCGTTCCATCAGTATTCAGGGTAATGCCGGAAGCGGCTATTCCTCCGGTGAGGCGATGGCTGCCATTGAGGAAATCGTCAGGGAGACAGCTCCGGACGGCTTCGGTATTGAGTGGTCCGGTCAGGCCCGCGAGGAGCAGAAGACCAGCAGCTCTACCGGTCAGGTGCTGGCGCTGGCATTTGTGTTTGTATTCCTGTGCCTTGCAGCTCTCTATGAGAGCTGGAGCGTGCCGTTTGCGGTTCTCTTGTCCGTGCCTGTAGGTATCTTTGGTGCATTGTTCTCCGAGTATTTCCTGTCAATCGTACAGGCTCTGGACGGTACGCCGAATGCCGGATTGCAGAACAGCGTATACATGCAGATTGGCGTTATCATGATCATCGGTCTGGCGGCCAAGAACGCCATACTGATTGTGGAGTTTGCCAAGATACGTGTAGATGCCGGCATGAACCCTCTGAAAGCGGCAATTGAGGCGGCAGGCTTGCGTCTGCGTCCTATTCTCATGACCTCCTTCGCCTTTATCATCGGCTGTCTGCCGCTGGCTATGGCAACAGGTGCCGGTGCGGCGGCCCGTAACGGTATGGGCGTGGCAGTAGTAGGCGGTATGCTCTTTGCAACCGGTATTGCCATCTTCATTATTCCTGCTTTCTATGTCATGACGGAGTATATTTCCAAGACTTTGGGCATCAGAAAGACAGAAAAGAAGAAGACCTCTACTGATTACATGTAATTTCAAAGTTAATAGCGTGAATCTTATTTTGACAGGGCGGCGCATGGCTGTCCTGTCTTTTTCTGTCTGTGCATTAATATTAATTCTATATTTAGATATATAATTAATACAGAACAAAAAGTGAAAAATATTCGATTTTTCTATTGCGTAAAAAACCCTTGTTTGTTATAATAGAAAAAGAAATTTACTGTCGATAAGGAGATTTGAGATATGGATCAGGAAAAAGAAGAATCTTTAAAAAATGCCATGAAACAGATTGAAAAGGACTACGGCAAGGGGGCGATTATGCGTCTTGGCGATGCGGCGGCCAACATGAATGTGGAGGTTATTTCTACAGGCATTCTGCCGCTGGATATTGCGCTTGGCGTAGGCGGCATACCGAGAGGGCGCATCATTGAGATATACGGTCCTGAGTCCTCCGGTAAGACCACTGTTACCCTGCACATGATTGCCGAGGCACAGCGGCAGGGGGGCGTGGCGGCATTTATAGATGCGGAGCATGCGCTGGATCCTGTCTATGCCAAGAATCTGGGCGTGGATATCGACAATCTGCTGATTTCACAGCCGGATACCGGTGAGCAGGCGCTGGAGATTGTAGAAGCGCTGGTACGGAGCGGTGCTATTGATATTATTGTGGTGGACTCTGTGGCGGCTCTGGTGCCGCGTGCGGAGATTGAGGGGGATATGGGTGATGCCCATGTTGGCCTTTTGGCGCGGCTCATGAGCCAGGCCATGCGCAAGCTGACGGGTATTATCAGCAAGTCCCAGACCACGGCCATTTTCATCAACCAGATTCGTGAGAAGGTGGGAACCATGTACGGAAATCCGGAAACTACCACCGGCGGCCGTGCCTTGAAGTTCTATTCTTCTGTGCGCCTTGATGTAAGAAAGTTTGATGTTGTGAAGCAGGGGACGACCATCCTCGGCAACCGCACAAAGGTCAAGGTGGTAAAGAACAAGGTAGCTCCTCCTTTCAAGGTGGCTGAATTTGATATCATGTATGGCGAGGGTGTATCCAAGGAAAGCAGTGTGATAGACATTGCGGCGGATCTGGATATTCTGAACAAGAGCGGCTCCTGGTATTCCTACAATGGCAACCGCTTAGGACAGGGCAAGGACACGGTCAAGGAGATTCTCCGCAGTCAGCCTGAGCTGATGGAGGAGATTGAAACGAAGCTGTATGAAATGCTGAAAAGCACTGATGTTATCCAGCGCCTGACTTCTCCTGCCAAGAAGGGCAAGGTTGCTGATGAGTAGGCCCTCAAAGCCTTCTGCCGGGGCACAGCCTTCCTGCCGGGCAAAGGCGGTGGAGCTTCTGGCCCGCAGTGACCAGAGCATCCGCAGGCTGTCAGAAAAGCTCTTCCGGAAGGGCTACAGTGAGGAAGAAGTGACCGAAACCGTTGACTGGCTGCAATCCAAAAGGTTTATTCAGGAGGAGGACGGCTGTCGCAGGCGCTTTGATTTTCTATACAATGACAGCAGTTACAGCGTAAGGCAGATTGTGGCAAAGCTGCAGCAGCAGGGATATGACCGCGATATGATAAGGGGATGTATTCCTGATGATACGGGTGAGCGTGAGTATGCGTCTGCCATCAAGGTCTTGCGGCGCAGGTTCAAGGTGGGCGCGGAGCCCGGGAAGATGTTCCAGCACCTTTGCATGAAGGGCTTTGCCTACGATACGGCGCAAAATGCCGTAGAGGATTTGCGGCTGGAATGGGATGAGGATGTATGATATAATGGGTTGGTATTTCAGGCTTTGCTTGTGCTTGCTTTGGGTGAGCAGGAAAGCACTGCGTGACATGATTTGTGCAAGTATATAGCCTGTTGGTAATTTTCTGTGAGTGGTTTGTGCAAGCAGGCAACCTGTGAGTGCTTTGTGCAAATAGATAACCCATGAGTGATTTGTGTGGATTGAGGAGGAGCATAAATAGTGACAAATGAAATGATTATTGT